>CAJFOZ010000037.1 GCA_904397895.1 uncultured Clostridia bacterium | reverse complement strand
CGTACCGCCGGCATAAAATGGACGGGGTTCACTAAATTGATGTTGTGGACGTGTTGTGTTTCCAGTTCTTCAAAACAGTCCGCCAATTGTTCTACCGATACGCGCCGTCCAAAGCAGTCGGTAGAAATGGCATAATTCTGGCAAAAGCAGCATCGAAGGGTGCATCCGCTGAAAAAGATCGTTCCCGATCCCCTGGTGCCGCTGATACACGGTTCCTCCCACCGATGGACACCCACTCTGGCTAAGACAGGATCAGCCGGCATTTGGCAAAAGCCATTCCCTTGCTTGGCGGTCCGGATGCTGCCGCACTGCCGCGGACAAAGACGACAATTTTCTATTTGCATTTTTCATTCCTTCTTTTTCGTGGTAACTGATTGGGGTTCAATACCCCACCTGGTGCAAACGCCTCTTTGGTTAGCTGAATCACCACCCCATGTAATCCTACCAAAGCGATGAGGTTGGGGATGGCCATGAGTCCATTTAATGTGTCAGAAATGCTCCACACTAATTTGAGTTCCATGGTGGCGCCCACTGCGGTCATCAGAACAAACGCCACTTTATAGACAAGCTGGAACCGTCCGCCAAAGAGATACTGCCCGCATCGTTCCCCGTAATAGGACCATCCTACGATGCTAGCAAAGGCAAACAGGAAAATGGAAATGGACAAAAATGCCCCACCCCATTGTCCCAACACGCTTTCAAACACCGAGGAGGACAAAGCGGCGCCGGAAATGGAAGGATCCTTCCAAAGGTCGGTGCTGAGAATGGCTAGTGCTGTCAAAGTACAGCAGGCCAATGTATCGGCAAATACTTCAAAGGCGCCCCACAGCCCCTGCCGGGCAGGATGATCGGTATCGGCTGCCGCATGGACAATGGGGGCGCTGCCCAGACCGGCTTCATTGGAGAATACTCCTCTGGCCACGCCCATTTTCATAGCGCTGGCTAGAACCGATCCAGTCACACCTCCGGCTACAGAATCCCATCCAAAGGCGCCCTTGAAGATGGATGAGAAGGCGCTAGGGAGATTTTTAACATTGGCTACAATGACGATACAGGCGCCTACGATGAAAAAGATGGCCATAAAGGGAACCACCTTCTCCGTGACCTTAGCAATGCGGTTAAGGCCTCCGATGACCACAAGGGCCGTCACCACGGCAATGGCCACCCCGGTGATGGCGGGATGGATGCCAAAAGACTGCTGCATGGCGTTTGAAATGGAATTTGCCTGGGTCATATTGCCGATGCCAAAGGAGGCAAACATTCCAAAGAGAGCAAAAGCTCCGGCTAAAAATGGGGATTTCAAGCCGTCGCGGATATAGTACATCGGGCCGCCGATCCACTTGCCTTCCCTGTTTTTCCTGCGATAATGAACCGCCAATACCACTTCCGCATACTTGGTCATCATCCCCAGAAGGGCCGACACCCACATCCAAAATACGGCTCCCGGCCCGCCCATGGTGATGGCCGTGGCCACACCTACAATATTGCCCACGCCAATGGTGCTGGCCAAAGCGGTGGACAAAGCTTGAAAAGAACTAATACCATCCCCATGGTTCTGGGAAGGCTTCTTCTTGCGGAAGAGGCTCAAAATGGTTTCTTTAAGGATCAAAGGGAACCGTCTGATCTGCAAAAAGCCTGTGCGCAAGGTAAAATAAAGGCCGATGCACAGCAAAGCCCCCAGCATTACAGGTCCCCATACAAAAGAGTTGACTGTTTGGTTTATGTGCTCAATGGTTTGCATCCACTGCTCCATAGCTCTCCCGTCCTTTTCGATCGGCGTTGTCCTAATCTATATGAACGGGAAAAGGCCAACTTGCAGTAAAAGTACAAAAGCCCACAAAACTTTTTTGTTTTGCGGGCCTTCCGTTTTCTGCATCACGGAGGAGCCGTACCTTTAAGCTCCCTCCTGAACAGTGGACTGTGTTACCTTTTCCTTCCCCTGGTCGGGATCCTCTTTACAGGGCAGGATAGAACGTTTCATCTCCATGCCGTCATAGGTCTGTTTAAACTGGACGCGGGCATGGTATTTTTTGTTGCAGTGCCGGCACAAAAAATCCCCTCGAAAACTGCGATGGCGAAAAAGCCATGGGGAACTTTGTTCCACCGGATTGCCACAGTCCGGACAGCAGAACTGCAATGCACGACGGTCGATCAGAGGGCTTTGGATGTCGTTTACCACCGTATTTTTAAAAGTCAACCGATCGTAAAACTCATCCACCGTTGCATCTTTGACATAAGGACGAAAGGATTCTTCATCGAATAATTTGGCAAAGATCTCCCCCGCCACACGGCTGTCGTCCAAAGCGCGATGCATCTCATTCTCATCCAAATCCATACCCATTTGCTGGGCGGCTTTGGATAGCCCCAATTGTAATCCTGTGGTTTTGGGCCCATCTAATTTTGACTGGCAGTACTGCTGGACGTCCACATAGCGAGCCAAAAATGGAATGCGGTTGGAATGGAAAAAATACTGGCAATTTTCCAGTAGCATATGAAGGTCTGTATCCCCCCAGGTCATCAGGATAGTCTCTTCCGGACCGATCCAGCGTGAAAAATGACGGACAACCTTAGGAAAGGAGAATCCTTGCTCTAGATCGTCAATGGAGAGGCTGGTCAGATCGGTTACAACTTTGGAGAGCTGAGAGGTGACCTGCGGCCGCACAAACATGTGAAAGCTATCTGTTAACCGGCGATGTCCATCCAGACGGACTGCGCCAAACTCGATGATCTCGTTAAAATAGCGTTTGAGTTTTTTAGAATAGACGCCGTTCCACTCCAGATCCAAAATAATATACTGCATGACTCACTTCTCCAGAAACCGTAAAAATTTAGCGTTGCCATTATAGCACAACCGTTCTAAAATGACAAGAAGGCCATGCTCATCCCAGTTGGAATGATCGGGCAGATTTCTCTTGGCCACAATGGGATTTCCCGATTGACGATTGAATAAATAGCTGGTGCGTGGTATATTATGTATATACGCATCATAGGTTCACCACCCGGCATGTTATGGAGGATGTTGAACGCTTCTCAAAAGAAAAGGAGAATCCTTATGTCTGACCATTATGACAATCCATCTTATTATACCAATCGAGAATTGTCTTGGCTGGAATTTAATCATCGCTGTATGATGGAGGCACTGCATTCCAATAACCCTGTTTTTGAACAGATGAAATTTCTCTCCATCACCAGCACCAACTTGGACGAGTTCTTTATGATCCGGGTAGCTTCTGTGCGGGATCAGTTGCAGGCCGGCTATAAACGTCCCGATGCATCCGGGTTGACGCCCGAACTTCAACTCAAACGCATTGGAAAACGTACCCATCAGATGATGAGCGATATGTACCGTATTTATCGCGACCATATTTTACCGGAATTGTGCAAAAACCACATCCGCATTTTGCATCCGGACGAACTGAGCCGCAAACAAAAGCATCAATTGGCACTCTTTTTTGAGCATGAAGTGTACCCAGTGCTTACGCCAATGGCAGCCGATTCTTCCCGCCCGTTTCCTCTTATCTTGAATAAAAGCTTAAACTTGGGCGTATTGTTAAAGGGAGAAGATGGGCAGCCGGTATTTGCCACCGTGCAGGTGCCCTCGGTTTTGCCCCGTATGATCAAGCTCCCAAGCGATGGGCCTGATACCGATTTTATCCTTCTGGAGTCGGTCATTTCCCTCAACATTGGACGCTTATTTGAAGGATGGGAGGTTATCTCCTGTACCCCTTACCGTATCACCCGCAATGCAGACCTTTCCTTTGAAGAGGAAGGCGCGGAGGACCTACTCCAAGAGATCAAGCGCTCTTTGCGCATGCGGAAATGGGGATCGGTCATCCGTTTGGAAATCGATCACGAAGCCGACGCCCGTATGCTTGGAATCCTGCGCCGGGAGCTGGAGGTTACCGAGGATGAGATCTTCCGCATCCACGGTCCCCTAAACCTAGACTTCCTGATGAAGCAGCTTTATAGTATTCCTGGTTTTGATCATTTGCGCTATCGGCCCTACATTCCGGAAGTGCCGGATGAATTCCGCAATTACAAAAGTATTTTTGATTGCATCAGTCATGGCGATGTCCTGCTCCATCACCCTTATGAGAGTTTCCTTCCGGTGGTGAAGTTTTTGGAGGAAGCGGCTTCGGATCCTCAAGTGTTGGCTATTAAACAGACCCTTTATCGGGTCAGCGGCAATTCCCCGATTGTCAATGCCCTGGCCAAAGCCGCTGAAGCGGGAAAGCAGGTGACGGTACTTCTTGAAGTCAAAGCCCGTTTCGATGAGGAGAACAATATCCAGTGGGGCCTTCGCTTGGAAAAGGCCGGATGCCATGTTATCTACGGCCTGCCTGGACTCAAAACCCACAGTAAGATCACTTTGATTGTACGCCGGGAACAGCAGTCTATGAAGCGCTATGTCCATTTGGGCACCGGCAATTACAATGACGTCACCGCTAAAATCTACACCGACTACAGTCTCTTCACCTGTGATGAACAAATTGGTTCCGATGCATCGGCTTTCTTTAATACCTTGACGGGTTATTCTGCGCCTCCGGAGATGAATAAATTGGTTTCAGCGCCGGTGCGTTTGCGCCCCTATCTTACAAGACTGATTGAAAACGAACGTCAAAATGCCCTCCGCGGCGAACACGGTGAGATTTTTGCCAAGATGAATTCATTGGTAGACACCGATCTGATTCAGGAACTGTATCGTGCTTCCACCGCCGGCGTCAAAGTCCGCCTATTGGTCCGCGGCATTTGTTGCTTGCGCCCAGGTATCAAAGGAGTCAGCGAGAATATTGAAGTCCACTCCATTGTGGGACGATTTTTGGAGCATAGCCGTGTTTACCGCTTCCATAACGGCGGCCAACCGGAGCTTTACCTCTCCAGCGCCGACATGATGCCTCGCAATATGGACCGCCGGGTGGAACTGCTTTTCCCTGTGGAAACAGAACATTTGGCTAAGCGTATTATGCAGGATATGGAAGTTTATTGGGAAGATACTGCTCAAACCTCTTTGCTAAATTCCGACGGCACATATCATAAACTTACACCCGATAAACAGCATTATTTTAATGCACAGGAAAGCATGATTTTGGATTGGGAACCGGTACATTCAGCTGTCTTGCCTTCTGAACCGGAAAACGAAGCGGATACAGGGATAACAGATCCAGCAAAATAGATGATCTGTTAGTGATGTTGATTTCGCAATGCTACAAATTGCAAAGTAAAAAGTAGTTGTACCCCGCCTTACAGCGGGGTACCGTTTTTTGAGACGACAAGATCCTTACTAGTAACTTTCTGCACAAAAATTCATCCCACTAAGGCAGTGTTGCCTTGGTAAGAAAGGTTTCGACTTATGGGCTTTTGGGGTATTTTGTTAATGGCATTGGGACTTTCGATGGATGCTTTTACCGTTTCAGTCAGCAATGGAATGTGTACACGCAATCTAAAAGTATCGCACGCTGTTAAAATGGCCTTTAGTTTTGGATTCTTTCAGGCATTGATGCCGATCATCGGATACTATGCCGGCGTGACACTAAGCGGATATCTACAAAGCGTCAGCTATTGGGTCGCATTCGGGCTTTTGACCTGCATCGGTTTAAAAATGATTTATGAAACGCTAAAGAAGATTCAAGGCAATCAATGCAGTACACGGGATCCTATTAGCTTTAAGATGCTGATGTTACTTTCCATAGCTACCAGTATTGATGCCTTGGCGGTTGGGATCAGCTTGGCCCTGGTGGATCGAACCAGCATCGGATTAGCGGCAGGCATCATTGGCGTGGTGACGTTTTTGGTGTGTTTGGCGGGAGTGTACATAGGCAAACGGTTTGGCACCATATTTGAAAAAAAGGCAGAGATTTTAGGCGGTCTTCTTTTAATTGGCATCGGTGTTAAAATCTTAGTAGAAGGTTTAATGGGATAATTCTTTTACGCTGATAAGAGTTTTTCTGAACGGATTCCTGATATAGAAGGAAGCAAGTTCAGAAAGACTCTTTTTCTTATTTCTAGATAAGAAAGAGAGAATCTGGTAAGTTTGCAGGAGATATGATACAATAAATTCCATGAGGTTTAGAAGTTTATTAGAAAGAGAGTCGTTGCCCATGTCACAAGTCAACTCCCTATCGCGAACCAAAACAAGGATTTCCCTGATTGACGAAATCCGGGGATTTTGTATCCTGGCCATGATTATACATCATGCGTTGTTCGATATTGTGTATCTCTTTCAAGATACCTGGTTTATGCCGCTTTTGCAATTTGCGGAGTCCATTCGTATGCCGTTTGTGTTCGCTTTTGTGGGGATTTCAGGGCTCTCTTCCCGGCTCTCTCATTCCAACGCCTTGCGTGGCGTAAAACTATTGGGTATTGCCTTGGGCCTTACCTTGGTGACGTGGCTTGTCATGCCGGAGGAGCTTATTGTATTTGGCATCCTGCACATGCTCGCCTTCTGTATGCTGATTTTTGCTTTACTCCGTCCTCTACTGGATAAAATCCCCACTTGGGTGGGTATTGTAATTTGCCTCGTCCTGTTTGTGGTCACAAGCAATGTGGGAAATGGACAATTGGGGATTCCCAATCTTCTTTATTGGCAAATTCCCGAAGCTGTTATGCAGTGCCCGTGGCTTTTCCCTTTGGGCATTACCACCAGCGGCTTTTATTCAGCCGATTATTTTCCCCTCTTCCCTTGGCTGTTTTTCTTTTTAGCCGGGTCCTATGTGGGGATTTGGATGAAAGAGGGACGTTATCCCAAATGGATGGAACCCAAACGGGTCCCGTTTTTGGACTTTGTAGGACGCCATACTTTATGGGTTTATGTCATTCACCAGCCCATTGTGTACGGTATCCTTTATGTCGTTTATAATTGGATTTTAGCGTAAGAAAGGTTGTTTTTTGATGGATATATTGGCTTTGTTGACAACGGAATTTAAGCTCAAACCGTGGCAAGTGGAGCACGCAGTTTCACTGATTGACCAGGGTAATACCATCCCCTTCATCGCCCGGTATCGAAAGGAGCAAACCGGTTCTCTAGACGACCAGGTGCTTCGAGAACTAGATCAGCGTCTCCACTACCTGAGAGGACTTCAGAAGCGCAAGGAAGAAGTGGCCCTCTCCATTGAAGAGGCCGGAGCGATGGATGACTCTTTAAAAGCGGCTTTGGATGCGGCAGTTACTTTGGCGGAGGTGGAGGATCTCTATCGCCCCTATCGTCCCAAGCGTAGAACCAGGGCATCTATGGCCAGGGAAAAAGGATTGGAGCCTCTTGCCAAAGAGATTTTTTTGCAGTCTCCCCATTGTGAAGATCCCAATATCTTGGCTGCCTCTTATGTCAATGCGGAACTTGGGGTGGAGACATCGGAAGACGCCTTACAAGGCGCTATGGATATTATCGCAGAAAACCTCTCCGATGATGCGTCCATCCGGAAACGGCTGCGTTCCTTGATGATGGCTCAAGGCGTCTTGCGCTCGGAAGCCGCCAAAGAGGAGGATTCGGTTTATCGTCTTTATTATGAGTTTAGCGAGCCTATCCGTCGGATTCCAGGCTATCGCGTGTTGGCCATCAATCGCGGGGAACGGGAGGAATTTTTAAAGGTATCCGTTGTTCTGGACCGGGTACAGGCACTCAAGATCCTCTTTGAGCAATCGGTTCGGGAGGGGAGCCCTTGCAGCGCCATTGTAAAAGCGGCGGCGGAAGATGCTTACGATCGCTTGATTTTCCCCTCGGTGGAAAGGGAGATCCGATCGGATCTGACAGAACGGGCCGATCAATCGGCCATTGGAGTATTTTCTTCCAACTTGCGCCGTATCCTGATGCAGCCCCCCGTCAAGGGGAAGCGGGTCATCGGATTGGATCCTGCTTATCGGACAGGGTGTAAAGTGGCGGTGGTGGACGAGACTGGCCATATTTTGGACACTGCCGTCATCTATCCCACACCGCCTCACAATAAGAAGGAAGAGGCCGGCGCCATCTTAAAATCATTGGTTCAGAAGTATGGAGTGACTATTTTTTCCATCGGCAATGGGACGGCTTCACGGGAAACGGAATTGTTTGTGGCACAGCTCCTCCCCCAGCTGCCGGAGGGAGTATCTTATATGGTGGTCAGTGAAGCGGGAGCGTCGGTGTATTCCGCCTCCAAGTTGGCGGCGCAGGAACTTCCTCAATACGATGTGTCTCTGCGCAGTGCGGCCTCCATCGCCCGGCGGCTTCAGGATCCTCTGGCTGAGCTGGTAAAAATCGATCCCAAATCCATCGGTGTAGGCCAGTATCAGCACGATATGCCGCAGAAATTGTTGGGAGAAGCTCTGGATGGCGTGGTGGAAAGCTGCGTCAATACCGTCGGAGTGGACGTCAATACGGCATCCCCTTCCCTTCTCTCCCACGTAGCGGGGCTTAATGCTACCGTGGCCAAAAACATCGTGGAGTATCGCAAAGAGAACGGGGCATTTTCTTCCCGTACCCAATTCAAAAAGGTCCCAAAGCTGGGACCGAGGACTTTTGAACAGTGCGCCGGATTCTTAAGAATACCGGAGAGCAAGGAGGTCTTGGATCGGACAGCGGTGCACCCCGAATCCTATAAAGCGGCAAAACAGCTGCTGACCCTTTGTGGATATTCGGCCGAAGATGTCACCTCTCAGAAACTATCTGGCTTGGTGGGCCGTGTGAAGGAGCTGGGAGAACAAACCGTGTCGGAAAAGATCGGCGTAGGCGTGCCTACCTTATGGGATATTGTATCAGAGCTTATGAGGCCGGGCCGGGATCCTCGCGATCAGCTTCCGCCTCCCCTGCTTCGGACCGACGTTATGGAGATGAGCGATTTAAAACCGGGGATGGAGTTGGACGGCACGGTGCGCAATGTTGTGGATTTTGGCGCCTTTGTGGATATCGGCGTCCATCAGGATGGTTTAGTCCATATTTCTCAGATGACCGATCGGTATATCCGTCACCCCAGCGAATTGTTGGCGGCGGGGGATATTGTAAAAGTTCGGGTGCTTTCGGTAGATGTAGAGAAAAAACGGATTTCCCTGACGATGAAGGGGGAAGTGGGGTAAGTCTTGTCAAGTCCCGGCAATGCTGGTACAATAGGAAACGGAAATTTTCGATGGGGGGAATTGTCAATGACACCAAGGCATGTAATCGATTTGAATCAGCTTTCCAAAGAGCAGTGGATGGGTCTTCTCAAACTGGCACACGATATCAAAAAGCATCCCAGCCGTTATGATCAGGCTTGTAGAGGCAGGATTTTAGCCACCTTATTTTTTGAACCGTCCACCCGCACGCAGATGTCTTTCCAGACCGCCATGCTGCGTTTAGGAGGCCGAATCATTGGGTTTGATAACCCGGAGAATTCGTCGGTATCCAAAGGTGAGAGCTTAAAGGATACAGTTCGTGTGGTCAGTGGATACGCCGATCTCATCGCAATGCGTCATCCCATGTCCGGAGCCCCTAAGGCGGCGTCGCTTTATTCACGCGTCCCGATCATCAACGCCGGCGACGGCGGACATCTCCATCCCACCCAGACATTGACCGATCTTTTTACCCTGTACGAGGAAACTGGACGTTTGGATAATCTCTGCATCGGCTGCTGTGGAGATTTGATGTACGGCCGGACGGTTCATTCCCTCATCAAGGCCATGAGCCGTTTTGAAGGCAATTCTTTTGTCTTGATCTCCACTCCTCAGTTGGGCGTACCTCAATATATTAAGGACAGGCTGGAGGAGAAAAAGATCCCCTATCAAGAGGTCAACAGCTTAGAAGAGGCTATCCCCATGCTGGACGTGCTTTACATGACCCGCATCCAGCAGGAGCGCTTTGCTTCAGAGGAAGAGTATATGCGTCAAAAGGGCGTGTATGTGCTGGATGGGGAGAAATTAAAGGCGGCTAAGCCTAGTTTAAAAATCTTGCATCCCCTTCCCCGCGTGGACGAAATCACCTATGAAGTGGACGACGATCCCCGGGCTGTATACTTTGAGCAGACAGAATACGGGATGTACGCCCGCATGGCCCTGATGATGACACTGATGGAGCAGCATGGGGAACGCTACTTGGCTCCGGCGCCTGCCAGCACAGACGACGTTTGCTGTACCAATCCCGCCTGCATTACCAATCGAGAACAATATCTCCCCCATCTTTTTGATCGAAAGGGAGACCACTTGGTATGCCGCTTCTGCGATGAACCGGTCCAGGAGTGATTTTTGATATGCGTGTTTTGGTGTTGTTTGGTTCCCCCAAACGGGATGGGCATACCGGTAAATTACTAGATGTCTTTTTAAGTCAGCTGCCATCCTCAGCCCAGATAGAAGAATATCATTGTTTTACCTCTCCCCTGATCCCTTGCGACGGATGCGGGGCTTGTGATGTTGGGGGACGATGCCGACATCGGGATGGGGATGCCTTGTGGGAACAGTTGGAGATGGCGGATGTTATTGTAGTCGCTACCCCGATTTATTTTATGTCTTATCCGGCGCCCATGAAAGCGGTGGTGGACCGTCTCCAGAGGTATTGGAGCATTCGTTTTGTACTGGGCAGAAAACCCACCATCCAGCGGCCTAAAAAGGGATTTCTTTTAACGACAAGTGGTGCCAAAGGGGATGGGGCCGATGTGGTTCGCAGACAAACAAAAATGTTTTTTAGCATCTTAAACACCAGCTTTTGTGGAGAGGTAGATTGGACCCATACCGACAGCGGCGGTTGGGATGATGCTTTGGACTTAAAAATAAGAGAAGCCATAGCACAGCTATAATCGAAACAAAAAATCCAGTAGATCACTTGATCTGCTGGATCTTTTTTGTTTTATTCGTCCTTTGATGAGTTAAGAATCTTAGAGAGATATTGTCCTGTATAGGATTCTTTTGTCTGCGCCACCTTTTCAGGGGTACCGCATACAACAATCTGGCCGCCTTGATCGCCGCCCTCCGGCCCGAGATCAATGATATGATCGGCTGTTTTTATCACATCTAAATTGTGCTCGATGACGACGACGGTATTGCCGGCGTCCACCAGCTTTTGCAGCACGTCGATGAGACGATGAACATCGGCAATGTGAAGCCCGGTAGTGGGTTCGTCCAAGATATAGATGGTACGGCCGGTGGAACGTCGTGACAGCTCGGTGGCCAGCTTAATTCGCTGCGCTTCACCGCCGGACAACGTAGTGGACGGCTGACCAATTTTAATATACCCAAGTCCCACATCATAAAGAGTCTGAAGCTTTCGTTGGATGCGGGGAATGCTGCTGAAAAATTCCAATCCCTCTTCTACCGTCATCTCCAAAACGTCATGGATGCTTTTTCCTTTGTACTTAACTTCCAAAGTCTCGCGATTGTACCGTTTGCCTTTGCACACTTCACAAGGGACGTAGACGTCGGGGAGGAAGTGCATTTCGATCTTTAGGATGCCGTCGCCTTGGCAGGCTTCACAGCGTCCGCCTTTGATGTTGAAGGAGAATCGTCCCGCCGAAAAGCCCCTCATTTTGGCGTCCTGGGTCGAGGCGTAAAGTTCGCGGATAAAGTTAAACATGCCGGTATAGGTGGCAGGATTGGAACGAGGGGTCCGTCCAATGGGAGACTGATCGATGTCGATGACCTTGTCCAAAAATTCCAACCCCTGGATTCCTTGATGGGCTCCCGGCACATGCTTTGCCCCATTGAGCTTGGATGCCAGGGTTTTATAGAGCACCTCGTTGATAAGGGAGGATTTTCCCGATCCGGATACACCGGTGACACAGGTAAAGGTACCCAAGGGAATGTCTACCGTGACATCCTGTAGGTTATTTTGCGTAGCGCCTACGATACGCAAAATATTGCCGTTCCCCTTTCGCCTCTCTTTTGGCACAGGGATACTCCGTTTCCCACTGAGGTATTGGCCGGTGATGGATCTCTCACAGGCTTTAATGTCTTCTACCGTGCCTGAGCATACCACTTCTCCCCCATGGATGCCGGCGCCGGGACCGATATCCACAATCCAATCGGCGGCATACATGGTATCCTCGTCGTGTTCCACCACAATCAGGCTGTTGCCCAAATCCCGAAGGCGTTTTAAAGTGGCCAATAGTTTATCGTTGTCCCGCTGGTGGAGGCCGATGGATGGTTCGTCCAAAATATAAAGGACGCCCATCAAGTAAGACCCGATTTGCGTAGCCAAGCGGATGCGCTGGCTTTCCCCGCCGCTGAGGGTACCCGACTGACGGGTTAGGGTCAGATAGCTGAGCCCCACGCTTTCTAAGAATCCAAGACGTTCGGAAATCTCTTTCAGGATCCGTTTGCCGATCATGCGCTCCCGCTCAGACAGCTGAAGGTTCCGGATAAACTCCAGTTCCTTTGTGATGGACATGGAACAAAACTCATGGATGTTGAGGCCGCCGACCGTAACGGCTAAGGATTCCGGCTTGAGACGCATCCCATGGCAGTCTGGGCACGGCATGGAACTCATGTAGGACTCTATCTCTTCCTTCATCCAAGAGCTATTTGTCTCTTTATACCGGCGTTCCAAGTTGGTGACGATGCCTTCAAAGGCGGTTTCATAGGTACCCGAACCGTACTCCATGGTCCGGGTCATTTTGAGTTTTTTGCCTTTGGTGCCGTATAGGATGGCGTCCACTGCTTCCTTGGACATTTCACAGATGGGAGTATCCAGCGTAAAGCCGTATTCTTTTCCCAACGCTTCAAAATACATGCGGCTGATGGTGCCGCTGTCCGAAGTGGACCAACCGCTGGCTTTGATGGCGCCTTGGGAGATGGAAAGGCTCTTGTCCGGCAGGATAAGCTTGGGATCCACCTTCATGAAGATGCCCATACCAGTACATGTGGGACAAGCGCCAAAGGGGTTATTGAAAGAGAACATCCGAGGAGTCAATTCCTCCACGCTGACGCCGTGTTCTGGACAGGCGTAGTTTTGCGAAAAAGTCAGTTCCTTCCCCCCTACTACATCCACTGAGGCGATCCCCCCTGCCAGAGCAGTGGCTGTTTCCATGGAATCGGCCAAACGGCCTCGGATATCCGGCCGCACTACCAGGCGGTCTACTACAATCTCAATGGTGTGCTTTTTGTTTTTTTCCGGCTTAATGGTTTCAGAGAGATCGTAAAGGATGCCGTCCACCCGCACCCGGACAAATCCGGACTTGCGGGCTGCATCGAATTCCTTGGCATGTTCGCCTTTGCGGCCGCGCACCACCGGCGCCAAAATCTGAATCTTGGTGTTTTCTGGCAAGGCCATCACTTGGTCGACGATTTGGTCAATGGTCTGCTGCTTAATCTCCCGTCCACAAATAGGACAATGGGGGATACCGATGCGAGCATAAAGTAGCCGGAGGTAATCGTAAACTTCGGTCACGGTACCGACGGTAGAACGGGGGTTTTTGGAAGTGGTCTTTTGGTCGATGGAGATGGCCGGAGACAATCCTTCAATGAGATCCACATCCGGTTTGTCCATCTGGCCGAGAAACTGACGGGCGTAGGACGAAAGGGATTCCACATACCGGCGTTGCCCTTCCGCATAGACGGTGTCAAATGCCAAAGAAGACTTGCCCGAACCGGATAGCCCGGTGAAAACCACCAGTTTATCCCTGGGAATGGTCAGGTTGACATCCTTTAAATTGTGTTCACGCGCGCCTTTGATGGTCAAATGATCTAATGACAATTTTCATTCCTCCGCACCTAAATGGATTGCTGTTATTTACCGGCCTTCAATTTTTGAATCCGATCCCGCAGATAGGCGGCATGCTCAAATTCCAGGAGTTTTGCCGCGGCTTTCATCTCCTTGGTCAGCTGTTCAATAAGCTGCTGCCGTTCCTGACGATTGAGCCTGCGGCCGGACTTGGCCTTTTCTTCCACCGATTTATCTTTGGCTGTGATTTCAATCACATCGGAGACGTCTTTGATGATGGTTTTGGGAACGATACCATGTTCCTCATTGTACTTCATCTGGATGGCGCGACGGCGTTCGGTCTCGGAGATGGCCCGCTCCATGGAGGGCGTAACGCTGTCGGCATACATAATGACCTTGCCCTCTGCATTTCGCGCCGCCCGGCCGATGGTCTGGATAAGTGAGGTTTCGGAACGCAAAAAACCTTCTTTGTCAGCGTCCAGGATGGCCACCAACGATACCTCCGGCAGATCCAATCCCTCACGAAGCAGGTTGATGCCCACCAAGACGTCGTATTCCCCCAGCCGTAAATCCCGGATCAATTCCATCCGTTCGATGGTATCTACGTCGTGGTGCATATACCTTACGCGGATATCCATATCCTCTAGATACGCCGTGAGATCCTCGGCCATTTTCTTAGTCAATGTTGTGATGAGCACCCGTTCGTTTCGGTCGGTCCGCAGGTGAATTTCTGATACAAGGTCGTCGATCTGCCCCTCGGTTGGACGGACTTGAATTTCCGGATCCAATAGCCCTGTAGGACGGATGACCTGTTCCACGATCTGGGCGCTGTGCTCCTTTTCAAAGGGACCCGGCGTGGCGCTGACAAAAATAGCTTGCCCCACCCTCTCATAAAATTCATCGAAATTAAGGGGACGGTTGTCATAAGCAGACGGCAGACGAAATCCAAAATCCACCAAGGTCTTTTTGCGAGCATGGTCGCCGGCGTACATGCCGCGGACCTGGGGGATGCTGACATGGGATTCATCCACAATCAAAAGATAATCTTTTGGGAAATAGTCCAGCAAAGTGAACGGCGCACTGCCGGCGGGACGTCCCGACAAAACGCGGGAGTAATTTTCAATGCCTTTGCAAAACCCGATCTCCCGCAACAGCTCCATGTCATAACGGGTGCGCTGTTCAATGCGCTGTGCTTCCAACAATTTGCCGTTTTCCCGGAAGTACTGGAGACGTTCTTCCAATTCCCGTTCCAATTCTTTCAGACCGGCGTCCACCTTTTCCGGAGGCACAATGTAGTGGGATGCGGGATAGATGGCCACATGCTGGATGAACCCTTTTAACTCCCCTGTCAAGGGATTGATCTCACTGATCCGGTCGATTTCATCGCCGAAAAATTCCACCCGTACCACCGTTTCCCCGCCGTATGCAGGATAGATCTCCACTACATCCCCGCGGACGCGGAATTTGTTACGGACAAAGTTGATATCGTTTCGTTCGTATTGGATCTCAATCAGCTTGCGGATGAGGTCATCCCGGTTCTTCTGCATCCCGGGGCGCAAGGAGATCACCATGTTGCGGTAATCGATGGGATCGCCCAAACTGTAGATACAGGATACCGATGCGACGATTATGACATCCCGACGTTCCGACAAGGCCGATGTGGCTGAATGGCGGAGTTTATCAATTTCGTCATTGATGGCCGAATCCTTTTCAATATAAGTATCGGTAGAAGGGATATAGGCTTCGGGCTGATAGTAGTCATAATAGGAGACAAAATATTCCACTGCGTTATCAGGGAACATCTCCTTGAATTCTCCGTACAACTGAGCGGCCAGTGTT
>CAJFOZ010000036.1 GCA_904397895.1 uncultured Clostridia bacterium | reverse complement strand
GCCTGCACTGCACAGACAACAAGCCCTTTCGGTTGCTTGAACAATTTCTACTGCAAAATATTGTCTAACTTTTTGGGGTCACTTCAATGAAACCGGGGGTTTTTATTAGAGAATTAATTACAATCTGTAATAATCACTCTTGATCGTACAGTTTGGAGAGGCGCAGCAGATGCTGATAACGATCGGCAGCGTCTTTCTCAGCCTTGTCGAACAGCTTCTCAGCACGCTCCGGGAAGGCGCGGGTCAAGCTGCTGTAACGGACTTCGCTGAGGATGAAGTCGCGATAGCTGGCGGTAGGAGCCTTAGAATCCAAGGTGAAGGGATTCTTGCCTTCGTCAGCCAGTCTGGGATCGTAACGGAACAGGTTCCAGTAGCCGGCCTGGACAGCCTTCTTCTCCTCCAGCTGAGCAACGCCCATGCCGCCCTTGATGCCGTGGTTGATGCAGGGAGCATAGCAGATGATCACGGAGGGGCCGTGATAGCTCTCAGCCTCGTGGAAGGCCTTGAGGCACTGGTTCATGTCGGCGCCCATAGCGACCTGGGCCACGTAGACGTAACCATAGGTCATGGCGATGCCGGCCAGATCCTTCTTCTTGGTAACCTTACCGGAAGCAGCGAACTGAGCAACCGAACCGGTGGGAGTGGATTTGGAAGCCTGGCCGCCGGTGTTGGAGTAAACCTCGGTATCGAAGATCAAGATGTTGACGTCACGGCCGGAAGCGATGACGTGATCCAAACCGCCAAAGCCGATGTCGTAGGCCCAGCCGTCGCCGCCCAGGATCCAGGTGGACTTCTTAGCCAGATAGTCGGCATCAGCCAGGATCATCTTAGCCAGATCAGCCACTTCGCCTTCGCCGGTCACATTGGCCAGAGCGGCGCGCAGTGCATCGGCGGCAGGACCGTTGGCAGCAGTGTCTTCACTGGTAGCGATCCACTGCTCGGCAGCGGCTTTCAGCTCGCCGTCAGCCTTCTCAGCGACGCCTTTGACATAGCTCATCAGGCGGTCGCGGATGGCCTCCTGAGCGATGGCCATACCATAGCCATACTCAGCATTATCTTCAAACAGGGAGTTAGACCAGGCGGGGCCGTGGCCGTCCTTGTTGACAGTATAAGGAGTGGAAGGTGCGGAGCCGCCCCAGATGGAGGAACAACCGGTGGCGTTGGCGATATACATCTTGTCGCCGAACAGCTGGGTGGCAAGCTTGGCATAAGGAGTCTCACCGCAGCCTGCGCAGGCGCCCGAGAACTCGAGCAGGGGCTGCTTGAACTGGCTGCCCTTGACCATGGTATCCTTAAACTTAGCGGATACTTCGGGTTTGACATCCAAAGTACGGCCGTAATTGAAACCTTCCTGGCCGGGCATCTGGGTCTCGATGGGCTTCATAACCAAAGCCTTCTCGCCCTTCTTGCCGGGGCAAACGGTGGCGCAGGAACCGCAGCCGGTGCAGTCCAGAGTGGACACGGTCATAGCGAACTTGTAGCCGGGCATACCGGTCATATCCACGGCCTTATCCTTGATGACCTGGGGAGCTTTTTCAAACTCTTCGGCGTTCATAACGGCCGGACGGATGACGGCATGGGGGCAGACATAAGAGCAGAAGTTGCACTGGATGCAGTTTTGGCTCATCCATTCGGGCACATCCACCGCGATGCCGCGCTTCTCATAAGCGGCAGAACCCTGGGGGAAGGTGCCGTCGGCAGCATCCTTGAAAGCGGACACTGGCAGTTTGTCACCCTGCTGGGCATTGATGGGCATGAGGATGTCCTTGACGAACTTGACCAGTTCCGGACGATCACCTTCCACGACCTTTTCTTCCACAACATCCTGTGCGTCGGCCCAGGAGGCGGGAACCTCTACCTTGACAACGCCGTCTACACCGCGCTCAATGGCAGCGTGGTTCATGGCGACGATCTTCTCACCCTTGCGGCCATAGGACTTGGTGGCGGCTTCCTTCATCAGGCGGACAGCTTCGTCTACGGGCAGGATCTCCGTGATCTTAAAGAAGGCGGCTTGCAGGATGGTATTGACACGGCCGCCCATGCCCAATTCCTTGGCGATATGGGTGGCGTCGATGGTATAGAAATTGATGTTGTTCTGAGCCATATAGCGCTTCATGGAAGCAGGCAGGTGCTTATCCAACTCTTCACCCTGCCAGCTGCAGTTGAGCAGGAAGCTTCCGCCGGGCTTAACCTCTTCCACCATCTCGTACTTGTCCACATAAGAGGGGTTGTGGCAGGCCACGAAGTCAGCGCTGGTGATGAAGTAGGTAGAACGGATCTTCTGCTTACCAAAGCGCAGGTGGGACATGGTGACGCCGCCCGACTTCTTGGAGTCGTAAGCAAAATAGCCCTGGGCGTACATATCGGTGTTGTCGCCGATGATCTTAATGGAGTTCTTGTTGGCGCCGACGGTGCCGTCTGCGCCCAGGCCCCAGAATTTACAGGAATGAGTGCCCTCCGGAATGGTGTTGGGCTTCTCTTTGGCCTCCAGGGACAGATGGGTCACATCGTCCACGATGCCCAGGGTGAAACGCTTCTTGGGCTCATTGGACTCCATATTGCGATATACGGCGATAATCTCGCTGGGGGGAGTATCCTTGGAACCCAAGCCGTAACGGCCGGTGTAAACCGGGATTCCTTCGAACTTGGAGCCGGACAGAGCGGCCACAACGTCCAGATACAGCGGTTCGCCGATGGAGCCGGGCTCCTTGGTGCGGTCGAGGACGCTGATCTTCTTGACGGTCTCAGGCAGAGCGGACAGCAGGTGCTTTGCCGAGAAGGGACGATACAGACGGACCTTGATCAGGCCGGTCTTTTCGCCGTGGGCGTTCAAATAGTCGATGGTCTCTTCAATGGTGTCGCACACAGAGCCCATAGCCACGATGACATGCTCTGCATCGGCGGCGCCGTAGTAGTTGAACAGCTGATAGTTGGTGCCGATCTTGGCATTGACCTTCTGCATGTATTCCTCAGTTACGCCCACAATGGCGTCGTAGTAGGGGTTACAGGCCTCGCGAGCCTGGAAGAAGATATCGGGGTTCTGAGCGGTACCGCGCAGCACAGGATGCTCCGGGTTCAGGGAGCGGCGGCGGAACTCATTGACAGCATCCCAATCCAGCAGATCAGCCAGATCCTTGTCGTCCCACACTTCGATCTTCTGGATCTCGTGGGAAGTGCGGAAGCCGTCGAAGAAATGCAGGAAGGGAACGCGGCCCTTGATGGCGGACAGGTGAGCCACAGCGCCCAGATCCATAACTTCCTGCGGGTTGGAGGCGCACAGCATGGCATAACCAGTCTGGCGGCAGGCATAAATATCGGAATGGTCGCCAAAAATGGAAAGTGCATGGGAGCTGACGGCACGAGCCGAAACATGGATAACGCCGGGCAGCAATTCGCCGGCCATCTTATACATGTTGGGGATCATGAGCAGCAAGCCCTGGGAAGCGGTGTAGGTGGTGGTCAGGGCGCCTGCGGACAGGGAGCCGTGAACAGCACCGGCAGCGCCGGCTTCCGACTGCATTTCAACCACTTTGACTTCTTGACCAAACAGGTTTTTCTTGCCACCGGCAGCCCATTTGTCGGTTTCCTCGGCCATAACGGACGAAGGAGTGATGGGGTAGATGGCGGCTACGTCGGTAAACGCATAGGATACATGCGCAGCGGCGTTGTTACCATCCATCGTTTTCATTTTTCTTGCCATAATGAAACAGTTCCTCCCTTTGTGTATATAGAGATTGATTGGTAATAACGGTGAACCTCTAAATCTGGGCACAAAAATCCCTTTGATACCCTGCTTAAAAGTCTATCATTTTTATCCTTTCCTGTAAAGGAGTAATCCTCCAAAAAACCGGTATTTTTTTCTTTTTTATTAGAAAATTCCGTCTTTTTTATCTGTTGCTACTTGCTACATCCGCTTCATAAATCCTTCTAATTTTGTAGGAAATACCGCCTTTTCTCTGGTCAAATGAGCAGGAATCGCCTTCCTTTTAGCATGTGCAAATGGAAAGCATCCATGCGTAATAGAACGTCTCATATCGTAAAAAAATGCAGCGCTTTGCTTTTCCGTCCCCCCTTTTCCCCTACCGCTCCAGATGCTTTTAGAAAGGCCCATAATGCCTCCTCCCCTCGCTTGACAAAGCAATCTCCTGTTGCTTATAATGAAAGGAAACAGTCTTTGGATTTTCGCGCTGTGTGCGCTATTTTAATAAAATGATGGGAATCTTCAATGGTTCCCGTCCGAAAGGGGAACAACCATGGATCCGGACGGAAGTCCTAATTTATTGATGACGGGCGGTTCTACCAGCGGCCTTGTGGCTCAGATTATTGTTTTGGTGCTGCTCATTTGCATTAACGCCTTTTTCTCAGCTTCGGAGACGGCTATCATCTCCCTCAACGACGGCAAGCTCAAGCGGGATGCTGAGGAAGGGCACAGGAAAGCCCGCATTTTGCTCAAGTTAACCCAGGCCCCCTCCTCTTTCCTCTCTACCATCCAGGTGGGAGTGACCCTTTCCAGCTTTTTCATCGCCGCAGTGGCCGCCACCTCCATTGCCGACCGCATTGCCGTCCAGCTGGCCCCCTATATCCAAGCGCCGGTATCGGTTGTCGCCGGGGTCTGCACTGTGGCGGTCACTCTGCTTTTAGCCTTCCTTTCCATCGTTTTGGGTGAGATGGCCCCCAAACGCATTGCTATGCAAAAGCCGGAATCCATCGCCTACCGTTCGGCCGGTATCCTGCGGGCGGTGACCGTCCTGTTTAAACCTCTGATCTGGCTTTTATCCCATTGTGCCAACGGTGTGGTCCGCCTCTTCGGATGCGACCCTCATGCCGAAACCCATCGCGCCACCGAAGAGGAAATCCGCATGATGGTGGATGTAGGGGAAGAAAAAGGCCTTATTGAGGAAAACACCAGTGAGATGATCAACAACATCTTTGAGTTTGACGACATCACGGTGGATGAAATTATGACCCATCGTACGGAGATGGCGGCGGTGGAAGAACACGATTCGGTGAGTAAACTGTTGGAAATCGCCATCCAGAAGGGGTATTCCCGCATCCCCATCTATCGGGAGGATCTGGACGACGTTCTCGGCGTGTGCTACATCAAGGACTTCCTCCCCTACGTCACGGAGAATCTGCCGGACGATCTGCCTTTGACCAAGGTCATGCGCAAGACCATGTTTGTGCCGGAGAGCAAGAAGTGCTCCGAGCTGTTTGACGAGCTGCGCCGTCACAAGATCCAGGTGGCCATTGTGGTGGACGAATATGGCGGCACCGCCGGCCTTGTCACCATGGAAGACCTGCTGGAATCCATCGTGGGCAATATCCAAGACGAATACGACGAGGACGAAGAAGAAGTAGTCCAGTTGGGAGACACTACCTTCACCATAGATGGCACCACTGAGGTAGATGAAGTGTCCGAACTCCTAGGCATCGAGCTTCCGGAAGGGGATTACGATACCTTGGGCGGCATGCTGCTGGAGGAGCTTGGATATGTCCCGGAAAACGGAGCCCATCCCAGCGTGGATTTTGAGGGGTATCGCTTTACTGTTCAGACGGTAGGCGAACGCCGCATTGGAAAAATCCATGTGGAAAAGCTGCCGGATTCCAAATCTTTATTGGAATAGACATCTCTTAGAATAAAAAGGGCCAGGGCAAAAAACCTGGTCCTTTTTTGTTGTTTTTAGCCGGGAAAATGCCCCGTCGATCACTTGGCGAAAATAGCTTCCGCCTCAAAGCAAGGGCCTTTGGGACCGACGCCGGTGACAACGGCACGATCCTCTGCCATTCCGGCGTGGATATCAAGGGTTTCCCCCTCCAGGGCCTCGCCGGTGAAGTTGATGGAGAACTCTGAGATGGTATGATGTTCCATACCGCCGGGCAGGTAATCCCCCAACAGATCGGCGTAGATGGTGTTGTTGAGATGGCCGTTGTAATCGATGTCGCTGTATCGAATGACACGGCTGTCCACATGGGGCAGGCCGGCCGGGACAAGGATTTTTTCCGGATCCTTGACATCAGGGACGCGGGTTGGCTGGATGGTGATGCCGTACCGGTCAAACACCTTGGGCCGTTGCAACCGATGGGTCGCCGGGTCCACGATGACAAAACAGGTGGTGGCCTCGATGATATTTTGCCCTGACTGGTCGGCAAACTGGTAAGAGCGGTAAAACTGGACGCCTCGGTTCTCCCGGTGCCAGGTGGTCAGATTGAGCTCCTCCGCCATGAGGGGCCAACGCTTGATACGCACCCGGCTGCGGCTGGTGACAAAAATAATGCCATCGTCGTACAATCGTTCATAGGCGAGGCCTCCGCTGCGCAGTTGCAGCTCCCCCACCTCCTGCTGGTAGCGCAGGATGGCCGACAGCTTCAATCGCCGTTTACTGTCGGCGTCAAAGGAGGTGACCCGCATGGGCCAAGTATAACTTTTGGGAAAGGTTTCGTTTAAGTCGGACAAACAACATCCCTCTTTTCCTCGATATAACCATCATGAAATAGCGCGAGGGGATAGCCCACAAGGCCATCCCCTTTGTTGCTTTAAATCCGTCAACCGATGACGTCCACTCCCATGAAGGGGCGGAGCACGTCCGGTACTGTTACGGTACCGTCGGCATTTTGGTAATTCTCCAGGATAGCGGCCACGGTGCGTCCCACCGCTACGCCCGAACCATTGAGGGTGTGCACCAGCTGCGCCTTGTCCTTGACGTCCATCTTAAAGCGGATGGAAGCCCGCCGGGC
The DNA here is from genome assembly GCA_904397895.1 of uncultured Clostridia bacterium. GTDB lineage: Bacteria > Bacillota > Clostridia > Oscillospirales > Acutalibacteraceae > Solibaculum. The sequence continues at coordinate 4,331 of CAJFOZ010000036.1, read as the reverse complement.
CTGGAAGTCCTCGAAGTTGGAGCAGGAGGAGATTTCCACATACCGGTTGTAGGAGGGCATCCACACCTCGATATCGTAGGTCTTGGCCGAGCTGAAGCCCAGGTCGCCGGTGGACAGGGCCACCACGCGATAGGGCAGTCCCAGAAGCTGTAGGACGCGCTCGGCATCGTTTGTTAATTTCTCCAGCTCCTCATAGGAGTGGTCTGGATGGGCAAATTTGACCAATTCCACCTTGTTAAATTGGTGCTGGCGGATGAGGCCGCGGGTATCCCGCCCGGCAGAACCGGCCTCTGCACGGAAGCAGGCCGAATAGGCGCAATACTTGATAGGTAGCTTTGTGCCGTCCAGGATTTCATCCCGGTGCATGTTGGTCACCGGGACCTCTGCGGTCGGGATGAGAAAATAATCCATGTTGGAAACCTTAAAGGCATCCTCTTCAAACTTGGGCAATTGGCCGGTACCGGTCATGGATGCGCGGTTGACCATATAGGGCGGCAGCACCTCGGTATAACCGTGTTCGGTATGGGTGTTGAGGAAAAAGCTGATGATGGAACGCTCTAAACGTGCGCCCAACCCTTTGTAAAAATGGAACCGGGCACCGGTCACCTTGGCGGCGGTTTCGGGATCCAAGATACCTAAGTCGGAACCGATATCCCAATGGGCTTTGGGTTCAAAATCCCACTGGCGAGGTTCCCCCCAACGGCGGATCTCTTGGTTCTCAGTATCATCCTTGCCGATGGGCACGCTCTCATGGGGCACGTTGGGAAGGCTTAACATGATGTCCCGCTGTTTTTGTTCCAGCTCGCTCAGCTGGGCGTTGTAGGCCTTGACCTGGTCGGAAAGCTGTTTCATCTCCGCCATGATGGCCGAGACGTCCCCTCCCTCCTTTTTGATCTGGGGGATCTTTTTGGAGGTCAAGTTCTGCTGCGCCTTCATGGATTCGGCTTTAGCGGTGATCTCACGGCGCTGGACGTCGATGTCCAATACCTGGTCGATGAGAGCGTCCATATCCTTATTCCGAGCCTTCATAGCGGCCTTGACCTTGTCCGGCTGGGCCCGTACTACTTTAATATCCAACATGGTACTGTTTCCTCCTCATGTTTCATCTATCGGTTTTAATTGCGCAGTGCCTCCGACGGCATGCCGCCGATGGCATTGGCCAGTTCCTGCAAATCGTCTTGGCTGTAAAACTCGATCTCTAGGCTTCCCTTGACGGCGCCGGCGTGTACTTTGACCCGGCGTCCCAAGTGCTCGGTGAGGGATAATTCCACTTCATCATAAAGGGAAGCCCTGCCGGTCATGGACCCATCCCCTGCCGGCTTGGATGACGATACTTGACGGGATTTTTTGGCCAGACGTTCCAGTTCCCGCACCGACAGCCCTTTTTCCACTACCAACTGGGCGGCGTCCTGTAGGGCATCCATATCCTCAAATCCCAGGAGCGTCCGGGCGTGTCCGGCCGATAATTTACCGTCCTTGACGTACTGCTGGACGTTGTCCGGCAAATTGAGAAGCCTCACGGCATTGGCTACCGCCGGACGGGATTTCCCCACCCGTTTGGCCGCTTCCTCTTGGGTGAGGTTGCACCGTTCCATCAGCATGCGGTACCCTTCGGCCTCTTCGATGGCATTTAAATCCTCCCGCTGGAGATTCTCCACCATGGCGATCTCCATCATCTCGGCGTCGCTCATCTCCCGGATGACCACCGGCACCTCGGTAAGCCCCGCCATACGGGAGGCCCGCCACCGGCGTTCCCCTGCCACCAGCTGATACCCTCCGCCCGCCATAGGACGGACCAAAAGCGGCTGGATGACGCCGTGCTGGGCGATGGAATCGGCCAGTTCCGTCAGGGCTTCTTCGTCAAAAATCCGCCTGGGCTGGTCCCGGTTGGGCTCAATATCGTCCAGCCGGAGCTGTACCGCGCCCTGGTCCTCGGCGGCATTGTCCATGAATAGGGCGTCCAACCCCTTGCCCAGCCCTCTTTTTTTGGATGCCATGGAATTCACCTTCTTCCATTGTTAAACTCTACTTCTTCGGCCAACTTGTTGTAAGCGTCGGCGCCTTTGGAGCTTTTGTCAAAATAGAGTACCGGCTGCCCGTAACTAGGCGCCTCGGAAAGACGCACGTTGCGGGGAATGACGGTGGCGTACACCTTGCGGGGGAAATACCGTTTGACCTCCTCCACCACCTGTTGGGTCAGGTTGAGTCGGCCGTCGTACATGGTCAGCAACACCCCTTCGATGTCCAGACGGCTGTTGTAAAGCCGCTTGACCTGGCGGACGGTAGACATCAGCTGGCTCAGGCCCTCCAAAGCGTAGAACTCGCACTGGATGGGGACCATCAAGGTATCGGCCGCACACAGGGCGTTGAGGGTGATGATGCCCAAAGAAGGCGGACAATCCACAAAAATATAGTCGTACCGGTCCACTACCGGGGCCAGCCCCAACCGCAGGCGGGATTCCCGATGGTCCATATCCACCAGTTCAATCTCGGCCCCGGCCAATGAAATGTTACAGGGCAGTACGTCCACATTCTGATAGTCTGATTTTACAATGATATCCCCCGCCTTGGCCTCCCCGATGAGCAGGTCATAGGACGAGACTTTGACGGTGCGTTTGTTAATACCCATGCCGCTGGTGGAATTGCCCTGAGGATCGGTGTCCACCAACAGGACACGGCGACCCTTGGCCCCCAAAGCGGCGGCTAGATTGACGGCGCTGGTGGTCTTGCCCACGCCGCCTTTCTGATTGGCAATGGCGATGATTTTACCCAAAAAAGTCCCTTCCTCCTTTGATCAAAATGGTCTTGATTAAGCCAAAACATCTCGTTTTGACGTGAAACAATTCTTTTGCTGGTGATATACGGTAATATAACATATTACGGCGCTGTTTTTTATTATAGCACAAGCATTGTCTGAAAAAAAGCGTTGAAACGAGAAAAGTTTCATGTGAAACAAGAAAACCTCCTGTTTATCCCACGAAAAAACCGCCCTGAATTACATCAGAGCGGCTTTCCCGGGTGTGAGGATGAAGTTTTATGTAATTAAAGGGTTTGGGGGAAACCCTTTAATACCAAAGATTATAAACGTTTCACATGAAACAACAGTTAGACCACTTTGCCAAAGCTGCGCACCGCCGCCCGATCTTTGGGAATGCGGACGATATACTCGATGTACTGTTCGGTCTCCTGCTTCTCGGCTTCAGCGTCGATACCTGATTTGCGCATAGTATCCACGGCATGGGACACGGTGTTAAAAAACAGCCGGACGTCCTTGACAATAGGCGTCATACTCTGCACCTGCTTAGGGGGTTCCAGCAGTTTGGCGATGAGCCGTTCGGTATCCGCTACATTGAGATGTTTTTGGATAATCTTAGTCAGCACCTGTTCCCTCTTCCCTGGATCCCGCAGGCGAAGCAAAGCTCGGGCATGGCGTTCGGTCAATCCTGCGTCCAGGATGCGTTTGCGCTCCATGGGCGACAGACGAAGCAAACGGATCTTATTGGCCAGGGCCGACTGGGATTTCCCCAATCGTGCTGCGGCACATTCCTGAGTGATCTCCCATTCCTCCATCAGCTGGGCGATGGCCTCGGCTTCTTCAAAGAAGTTGAGATCCTGTCGCTGGAGGTTCTCCAGCAGCGCAAGCACCGCCGCCTTCTCGTCGTCCACCATGAGCTCCACACAGGGGACTTGTTTGAGTCCCGCCATTTTAGCTGCACGCAGCCGTCGTTCTCCGGCGATAAGCTGCCACTTGCCGTCGATGTGACGGACGGTCAAGGGCTGTAAAATCCCATTCTCTGCAATGGATTGGGCCAATTCTTCCAGTTCTGCTTGCTGGAAGGTCTGACGGGGCTGCCACGGATTGGGCTGGATGGCCGTGACTTCCAACCTCCGCACCTTGCTTTGCAGCCCTTCTTTGCGCTCAAACATGACATTCACCTTCTTCTATCGGAGGGGAGATTGACAAACTCGCTTATCCCGATACATCCGGAGTAAGAAAAAATTCCGGTGAGCTTGTCCATCTATAGAATACCACAAGTTCGCCAGAATTTCCAGTTAATTCCATCTTCTGTTTTCGAGACGCCTCGTCAAATAGCGCCAAATTATAAGGGGGATTTTGCTATTTTGGTGCCCATCCTGGGGTATTTTGGGGGAGTTTGCGAAATCTTTCTCACCACCACTACCAGACGGGTACTTTCATCGGATAGACGGAACTGCTTGACGTCCTCCACCTCTCCCCCCAACAGCTGCAAAGCGTTGCGGGACTGTTCCAATTCCTCAGGGGCGCTTGGTCCTTTCATGGCGGCAAACACCCCTCCCACCTTCACAAAGGG
>CAJFOZ010000035.1 GCA_904397895.1 uncultured Clostridia bacterium | reverse complement strand
GCGCGGCCTAGGATGCTTTCTCCCAGCACTGTCTCGCACATTTCAGGAAATAGGGTCATGATATCAATCCTCATCAAACAACCCCCTGAGCGGACGGATCTCCATTACCCCTTCCTCCAAATCGATGCATATCACCACGTCCGGAATAGCAGGGATTAAGGTTTCCTTTCCATCGGCCGAGCGGAGATGATAGACGTCGTTGGCCCCTGTCCGGCTGACGTCGGTCAGCTCTCCATATTGTTTGCCACTGTCGGCATCCAGCACTTTAAGTCCAATAAGATCCTGCACAAAGTGCCTGCCCTCCTCCAGCTGCACGTCGTCCCGATTGAGAAATAAAACCGTCCCCCGCATGGCTTGGGCTGCCTCCATGGAATCCACTCCACGGACCTTCAGCAGCACCATGGACTTGTGTGGGCGGATGGACACAATATCCAGCTTTTTCTTGCCGCCGTCCAGATACAAGGCCTTGAGACGGCACAGGCTTTCCGGTGAATCCGACCACGGTTCCACCCGCATCTCCCCGCGCACACCGTGGGTTCCCACAATCCGCCCGGTTTCCAGATACTGTTTTACCAAGGTTTTTCCTCCTTCCGACCTGTGTAAAATTGTCTCCATTAGCAAATGGGTCATAACACCAACCGAAGCGGCGTTATGACCATCTTTGCGCATCTTATGTTATCCGGCCGATAATACGGCCCGAAGCTCCTGGAAAATCAATCGATTTCCACAGCCACTTTCTGTTCCACACGGCTGGCAGCAGCACGCATGACAGTGCGCATTGCCTTGGCAATACGGCCTTGCTTGCCGATAACACGGCCCATGTCGCCTTCCGCTACATGGAGATGATACACGACGGTACCCTCTTCATCGGGGGCGTCAACAGAAACTTCCACGGCGCTGGGATCTTCCACAAGGCCTTTGGCCATTTGAATCAAAAGCTCTTCCAATTATGTTACCTCCTGAAAACAACACGAAGAATTAAAGGACACCGTTCTTTTTCAGCAAAGCCTTGACGGTATCGGTAGGCTGAGCGCCGTTTTTCATCCATTTCTGGGCTTTTTCAGCGTCAATTTTCACCTCAGCCGGCTCGGTCAGCGGATTGTAGTAACCGATCTCCTCAATGAAACGACCGTCTCTGGGATAACGGGAATCCGCCACTACGATGCGGTAGAAAGGAGCCTTCTTGGCGCCCATACGGCGAAGTCTGATTTTCACTGCCATCTAATATCACCTCCTGCTCAGAATCTGAACCTATAAAACTATGCTTTTTTTACATTTGCGGGATCTGTGGGAAATTCATCCGGCGGCGTCTGCCTTTGCCGGCTCTGCCCACCTGCTTCATGACCTTGCGGGCCTGTTCAAACTGCTTGATAAGTCGGTTGACATCCTCCACCTTCATGCCGCTGCCGGCGGCAATGCGCCGTTTGCGGGATGGGTTGATGATATCGGGATTGGCTCTTTCTTCCGCAGTCATGGACTGGATGATGGCGGCCACACGATCCATCTGACGGTCGTCGATCTCTACATCCCTCAGCTGCTTCTCCATACCGGGCAGGCTGCTCAGCAACTGCTTGATGGGGCCCATTTTACGGACTTGGAGCATCTGTTCCAGCATATCGTTAAAATCCAGTTTGTTTTCCTGCATGCGCTTGGCCAGCTTGCGGGCTTGTTTTTCGTCTATCTGACCTTCCGCCTTTTCAATGAGGCTGAGCACATCGCCCATTCCCAAGATACGGGAGGACATGCGCGATGGATGGAAGGGTTCCAAATCCCCAATCTTTTCGCCGGCGCCAATGAACTTGATGGGCTTTCCTGTGACAGCCCGGACGCTCAATGCCGCACCGCCACGGGTATCGCCGTCCAGCTTGGTCAAAATAACGCCGGTGATGCCCAACGCATCGTCAAAGGCTTTGGCTACATTGACGGCATCCTGACCGGTCATGGCGTCCACCACCAATAAGATCTCATTGGGTTCCACATCGGCCTTGATGCGTTTGAGCTCGTTCATCAGTTCCTCGTCGATATGCAGACGACCGGCGGTATCCAAAATCAAGATGTCGTTGCCGTGGTCCTTACCAAACCGCATCGCGCCTTTGATAATCTTGACAGGATCGATCTGGCCCATCTCAAATACCGGCACGCCTGCCTTTTCCCCCATCACTTGCAGCTGTGTGATAGCGGCGGGACGGTAAATATCACAGGCCACCAGCATAGGACGATGCCCTTGGCGCTTAAACAAAGATGCCAGCTTTGCCGCGTGGGTAGTCTTACCGGAGCCCTGCAAACCGCACATCATAATGATGGTAGGCGGTTTCGACGCCATATCGATGCGGGTATTTTCCCCGCCCATCAGGGCAGTCAATTCCTCATCCACGATTTTGATCACCTGTTGGGCTGGGGTTAAACTCTCCATAACCTCGCTTCCCACCGACCGCTCGGTGACCTTAGCCACAAAATCTTTGGCTACCTTATAGTTGACGTCGGCCTCCAGCAACGCCAAACGCACCTCGCGCATGGCTTGCTTGACATCCGACTCGGTTAATTTGCCCTTGGAGCGGAGGCGCTTAAACGCCTCAGACAGTTTATCAGCAAGACCTTCAAATGCCACGCCTCGTTCCTCCTCTTTTTCCTTTTATGATTATCATATCCCAAATGTCATTCATTTAACGTCTCGGCCAGACGGATAATGCGGCGGACTCTCTCGGCAATCTCCCTCGAACAGCTGCCGTTGATGTTGGCCAGTTCAATATCCCTCGCCGCCGTCAAAATTTCGTCCAAACCGTCCTTGACCTGGCTGAACCGCTTGGCAAGGCCCAGTCGTTCTTCCATCAAAAAGAGCTGGGATTCTGCCCTCTTGATCGAATCGCGCACGCCTTGACGGGTAATCCCTTCGTTTTCAGCGATTTCAGATAGGGATAGGTCGTCGTTATAATAATAGTCTACCATATCCCGCTGTTTTTCCGTCAACATCTGGCCATAGAAGTCCAACAAAACCGATATCTGGTAATCCTTAGGCATAACTAGACGGTACTCCCTTCGGCAGATGCTGTAAAGGCTTCATTCTTTACAGATTATGATTATACTAGGCAACCCACATTTTGTCAAGCACAATTCCCGATGTTTTTACATATACTATTCATGTAACCCATCCCGCTGCCGACAAACTTAGACGGCCTCCCATTTGACGCGGCTTTTCAAACAGTCCTGGAAAAAAATATGACTTTTTTTGCCGAAACTGTTGACAAAGAAAAATAAGTGATATATAATAATCAACGTCGCGTTCGGGAGCATAGCTCAGCTGGGAGAGCACCTGCCTTACAAGCAGGGGGTCACAGGTTCGAGCCCTGTTGTTCCCACCAAAATGTGGCCCGGTAGTTCAGCTGGTTAGAACGCTAGCCTGTCACGCTAGAGGTCGACGGTTCGAGCCCGTTCCGGGTC
>CAJFOZ010000034.1 GCA_904397895.1 uncultured Clostridia bacterium | reverse complement strand
CCTCTTCGCCAAGATCGTCAACGGCGACGCCAGCCTGGACGATACGCAGAAACAGATTTATCCCGAGGGCGCTTCCGCCAACGGCAAACTGATGGCGGATATCGTCCTCAATGAAAACTTCGACCAGGATAAGTTTGCTCTGGACAGCGGCAACCTGACCTATGACGGCGGCGAGGTGCCCGATACCTTCGAGCAGTGGACGCCCATCGGCAGTCAAGGGCGCCCCTACACCGGCTCCTTTGACGGGGATTACCATACCGTCAGCGGGGTGTATATCAATAACAGCAATTCTGCCGACTCAGGCCTGTTTGGTTTTATTGCGGGTGGCACAGTACAAAACCTGGGCGTAATCAACAGCTATATCCAACAAAATAACTATCTAGGCGACGGTGCAGGCGGCATCGTGGGATTGATTGAAGCTTCATCCTCTAACCGGGTAAAGATCATAAACTGCTTCAACGAAGCCACCGTCGTAGGAGCGGTCGAATATGTTAATGTCGGCGGCATTGTAGGCAGGGCTTATTATGCGGACATTGAAAACTGCCACAACACCGGCGCGGTCGGCGCAGTCAGCGGCATCGAGGACCCCAGTGCAGGCGGCGTGGCGGGAGATATCGATTACAGCACCGTTACAAACTGCACCAACACCGGCGCAGTCAGCGCAGTCAGCGACGGCGTAGGCGTCGATTTAGGCAACTGCGATGTAGGCGGCATCGTGGGAAAGACCGAGGATAGCTCCATCACAAACTGCACCAACACCGGTGCAGTCAAAGGCGGCGAGTATGCCAATATAGGCGGCGTGACGGGAACGCTCGAAGATAACGGCACCGTCACAAACTGCACCAACACCGGCGCAGTCAGCGGCGGCGAGGGCTCCGAAGTAGGCGGCGTGACGGGAGCGCTCGAAGATAACGGCACCGTCACAAACTGCTACAACACCGGCGCGGTCAGTGGCGGCGAGTATGCCAATATAGGCGGCGTGATAGGAACACTCGAAGATAACGGCACCGTCACAAACTGCTACAACACCGGTGCGGTCGGCGGCGGCGAGGACTCCGATATAGGCGGCGTGGCGGGAGTTATCGATTACGGCGGCATCGTCGCAAACTGCTACAACACCGGCGCAGTCAGCGGCGGCGAGGGCTCCGAAGTAGGCGGCGTGGTGGGAAATATCTATGATGGCCGTGCCACGAACTGCTACTATCTGGAAGGCAGCGCTTCCACCGGCATTGGCGACGGCAGCGGCCAAGCGACCTCCCTTTCCATCGCCCAGATAGAGGACGCCAGTGAAAACGGCCTGCTGGCAAGCCTTGTCAGCGGTTCCGGCGATGGCGTGTGGAGCGCCCAGCTCTCCGCTGTGGGCGCCTGGGAATACGGCAAACCGGCCGTACAGCCCATCTTAATCTGGCAGACGCCTATCCAAAACGCACCCACCTATTCGGTCAACATCCCCGAAAAAGCCACGGCCGGCAGCGAGGCGGTCGGCATTTCCATGACAGCAGGCGCCCTGCGCACCAATCAACAGGTGGAAATCGCTGTGGCGGAGGATACCGACTTTAACCTGTATCTGGACGGCGTGAAACCGGGCGACAGCATCGCCTACGCGGTCTATGCAGGCCAAAGCGAAACCGCTCTGAAACCGGGCGATGTTGTCCTGGTCTACGACAGCACAGCCATGGGGCAGACAAAGCAGGTCTCCCTGACCTCCCAGGTCACTGGGACCCCGAAATATTCCGGCACCTATACGAGTACGGTAACCTTTACCATTTCGGTTCGTGAGGTGAGTGGATCATGAAAAAAGCACGGACATTGCTGACCTTTCTTCTATGTGCGGTTATGGTGTTTTCTGTTACGATAGGGGCAAGCGCCATGCAGATCTTCGTAAAAACCCTCACCGGCAAGCACATTACCCTGGAAGTGGAGCCTACCGACCGAATCGAGGATATCAGAACGAAGATTCAGGACAAGGAAGGGATCCCGCCCCAGTGGCAACGCCTGATATTTGCAGGCAAAGAGCTGGAGGATGGCAAAACCTTACAGGATTACAGCATTCAAAAGGATTCCACCCTGCATCTGGTTGTGCAGGATGGCGGAGAACAAAAGACCCTTGCCTTTACCTACGTTTCCGCCCCCACCTACAGCGTGACCATTCCCCCAAGCGTCGCCCTCGGCCAGACGGCCACCATCTCGGCGAAGGACGTCCGGGTGGAAAAAGGCAAGCAGGTGGAGGTGGCCCTCACCGGCACCAGCGATGCGGACAACGCCTTTACCCTGACCACGGCAGAGGGAGCAGAAATTGCCTATAAGGTACAAAATGCCTCTCAACAGGCGGTTAACCTGAACGACACGGTGCTGGCCGTAAACCCAAATACCGCTAGCAGCGGCAGCGCCGTCCTTTCCTTTATCGCCCCCAGCGCCGCCGATATCGCCTACTCCGGTATCTACACCGGTACCGTAACCTTTACTGTAAGCGTCGAGGACGCTGCGTAATAAAACACAAATTCACTGTTAGGAGGAAACCAACATGAAAAAAGCTTTGTCAGTGGTTCTTGCACTGATCCTGTGCTGCACAATGACGATGACGGCATTGGCAAATTCTCTCACCATACGCAGCCCATTCCCTGTCAACGTGGATGAAAGCGTCGATGATATGTCTTGGACCGTTGCGGACGAAGGCGCGCTCACCATTCAGAATGCAGCTACCCTGACCATCGGGGAGGACGGCGCCCTGATCATCCAGGATGGCGGCTCTCTCACCCTCTTGGATGGCGGCGCCCTGACCATCCAGGAGGGAGGCTCTCTCACCATCCAGGAGGGAGGCATCCTCACCATTCAGAGCGGAACCACCCTGACCATTCAGGACGGAAGCACCCTGACCAACAACGCCACCATCTTCATCGAGAATGGCGGCGTACTGAGCGCCCCTCCCGGCACCGACCTTGGCGCTATCGTCAACAATGGACAAGTAAACTACGATTCCACCCAGGTGAGCTATCAAGTATCTCCCACCTACAGCGTGACCATTCCCCCAAGCGTCACCCTCGGCCAGACGGCCACCATCTCGGCGAAGGACGTCCGGGTGGAAAAGGGCAAGCAGGTGGAGGTGGCCCTCACCGGCACCAGCGATGCGGATAACGCCTTTACCCTGGCCACGGCGGAGGGAGCGGAAATCACCTATACGGTGCAGGATGCCTCTAAACAGGCGGTTAGCCTGAACGACACAGTGCTGGCCGTAAATCCAGATACCGCTAGCAGCGGCAGCGCCGTCCTTTCCTTTATCGCTCCCACCGCCGCCGATATCACCTACGCCGGCACCTACACCGGCACCGTTACCTTTACTGTAAGCGTCGAGGACGCTGCGTAAATAAATTTACAATATTTTTAAGGAGGAACCTATCATGAAAAAGCTTTTAACAGGGGTTCTTGCATTGACAATGTGCTGCGCCATGTCGGCTCCGGTATTTGCGGAGGACACCGTGATTGTTCCCGGCCAGGATGGCAACCCCAATCCCGACAAAGGCAGTACCGCTGTTTCGTTTAACGTCGGCCCCACTTACGAAATTACCATCCCGGATACGGTGGAGCTTGAAAAAGTGGAGGCCAACGGCGCCATCACCTATGAGAAAAATATGACCATCACCGCCTCGGCAGGCGTCCGCCTGGAGGAAAATCAGACCATTCAGGTGACCATGGATAGCGATTTTGCGCTTACAACAGACGCTGACGCCGAATACTCCCTCCCCTACACCGTGAAGGTGGGAAATTCCCAGGATGCCATTGAAAGCGGTGATGTAGTCGCCACCTTCACCACCAATACCAGCGAGCAGACCAGCACCCTGTCCTTTGCCGCCGGTAACCCCACTTATGCGGGCAAGTATAAAGACACAGTGACCTTCAACATCGCCTTGTATGAAAATGTCACTACTGGAATAGTGATTGATCCCGGCTGGGACGACGGCGGTACTGTCAATTTTTAATCCAGCGGCAACTTCCATATCAGTCATATCAGTAAACAAGGAGGATCCAAAACATGAAAAAACTAATGGCAGCGTTTTTGGCGCTTTCCCTGCTGGCATCTATGTCCACCACAGCCTTTGCCGCCGAGATTGACCAGGACGACAGCCCCAATTCGGAGGCCATCATCACCACCAGCATCTCCCCCACCTATACGGTGAGCATCCCGGGGGATACCAACGTTACATTTAAGAATACAGAAACCGATTTCGGCAGCATCAAAGTGATCGCCGCCCAGATCGATCCGGACAAGCAAATCCGGGTATCCCTCAGCACAGACGGCAAACTTGAAAATCAGGTGGACAGCACCAAAACCATCCCCTACACAGTGAACGATGCGGACGGTGAATTTGCCACTGGCGTGTATTTGAAAGCAGGGGACCAAACCGACCTGACCATCAACATCACCCAAGCCGACTGGAACGCAGCTTATGCCGGGTCTTATTCGGACAAGGTAATCTTTACAGTTTCTTATGAGGAGATCAATTAAGGAGACGTCATGAAGAAAATAACAGTCTGGCTGTTATGCTTTTGCATGGTGTGCGTATGCTCTGTAACCGCCTTCGCCCAAATCATTTCCCAGAATGAAATGGAAGGCAGTGCTGTGATCTCCGTGACCGTTCCGGATAGCCACACTCTCACCGTCGTCGCGGAACATGCGCAGGTGATGTACAAAGGGCAGTGGGATAAGAGCTTTTCTGTGGAACGACTTTCCGAGCCCACACTGCTCATCCGGCCGGAAGACGGGTACAAGGTTTCAAAAGTAACTTTAAACGGTGAGGATGTCACGGCGCAGGTAATCGGTGGATACTACACTATGGGGCCGGTCTACGAAGAAAAGACGCTGGTGGTGGAAGCCAAGGCGGTTTTCCCAAATTCGGACAGCACCCACGACATCAGCGGCACCGTTACCGATGAAAACGGAAATCCCGTCTCCGACGCTACAGTGGATATCGGCGGGCAAACCACAACAACCGATGAAGACGGCAATTTCAAAATCCCGGATGTGCCGGATGGGTATCATCCCGTCACCATCACAGACGAGGACGGCAATGTCATTGGCTACACCGAAATCGAAATCACCGAGGGAGAACCGGGCGTGACGAAAAACCCGGACGGCAGCTATACGCTTACAGCGCCCCAAGACGCCGGCCTCGGCCTGGAGCTGACGGTGACGGCCGACGGCAGGATATCCGTGGATAGCCTCAAGGATATCACATCGGAGCCCTTTGGTCCCGGCCCCCATACCGGCGAAGACAGCCAAATAAGCTTGTGGATTAGCCTTATGCTTCTCTCAGCTGGAACCATTTTGATCCTTCTTTTAGCAAACCGCAGAAACAAAACAACAAAAGAACCGAGGTAAGAAAGCAAAAAATCGGTATCGTTGGTTCACGTAGGACGGCGATACCGGGATTTTGCGGATTTGAAGTTTTATACTGCCGGCACGTGGCGGTGCCCTGGTTGCTTTTTGCTGGGGATCAGAACAGACAGAAACCCAATATGCACAGCCGCCATCCCTTTTTCATGGCGGCTGTGCTGTTTATTGGCTTGAAAGAAGATGGGAAGCGCCAAAAAAAATCGTTATCTTAAAATTATCGGATAGGACAACGATTGATTCAGCCTGCCGGAAGCCGCTTTATTCGCTTGTTTGTGAACAAGGTCTTTCTATATGACGACAAACTTACCATTACCTTTAACACGGGTAACGAGGAAGTGACCATCACCGATGTCATGCTGGCGAAAATTGAAAACAGCTTATCGGGCGCGAATCTTTGTTTATCAAACCATCCGGTTCACCACCAGGTAAAACCTGGGATTAATTCGCGTCTTGAACGATGTTCAAGACGCGAATTTTTTATCTGCAACTGCAAAAGCAAAATTTAACGTGTAAGGGAGGTTTTTCATATGTCCCAATCTATCCGTAAACAGCTGATAGCTCTAGCGGAACCCAGTTATCGGGATTTTTCAGCTAAACTTTTGCCCGATCATGTCAACCTCTTAGGCGTCCGATTACCCCATCTTCGTCGTCTGGCCAGGGAAATTGCCAAAGGAAATTGGCGGGAATACCTCCGTACTGCTTCCGATGAATTCTTTGAAGAGATCCTGTTGCAGGGGATGGTCATTGGTGCCGTCAAAACCGATCTGACCGAATCCTTCCAACTGATTTCCTCCTTCCTCCCTAAGATTGACAATTGGTCGGTTTGCGATAGTTTTTGCGTCAGTTTAAAGCCTCTCGCCCGCCACGCCAATGATCTGTGGAATTTTGTCACATCCTATCTCTCTTCAAAGGAAGAGTTTTCCGTACGCTTTGCCTTGGTCATGCTGCTGGATTACTTTATTACTCCCTCCTATCTGGAGCGGGTGTTTGCCTGTGTGGACAGCGTGACCCATCCCGGCTATTATGCCAAAATGGCCGCGGCATGGTGCCTTTCCATGTGCTATGTCCGTTTTCCTTCCGAGACGTTGTCCTATTGGAAGACATGCCATCTCGATGACTTTACCTATCAGAAATCCATTCAAAAATCTTTGGAATCCCGGCGTGTCTCCGGTGAGCATCGGGAAGCGCTGCATCGGCTTAAAGCAAAATTGCGACAATCTTAAAGATACTTTTTGGAGAATTCGACGAGCAGGCTTTGCGCATTTTGGCAGCCTTGCAAAAAGTGGGGAATGGTTACTGTTGTTTATTGTTCTTTACGGATAAAAATGCTATAATATTCCCAAAAGTCGTCTAGACTATACAAAACACACCCTTCTAAATGGGCGGAGGATGTGGAAAAATAGTAAAGAAAGGGTTTGTTTCGCATGCCAAATTATTATCAGCCCGAGATTGAGTGTGCCTCTCGGGAACAGATCCGCGCATGGCAGGATGAACGTCTTGTCCAAACGGTTGAGCGGGTTTACAAAAACGTGCCGTATTACCGCAATTTGATGGATCAAAAGGGCGTTACTCCGGATGATGTCAAATCGGTGGACGATCTCCATAAGCTCCCCTTCCTCACCAAGGACGATCTGCGGGATGCTTATCCTTATGGACTCATGGCCGCTCCCCTTCACGACTGTGTGCGCATCCAGTCTACCAGCGGTACCACCGGCCGCCGTGTGGTGGCCTTTTACACCCAGCATGACATCGACCTATGGGACGACTGCTGTGCCCGGGCCATTGTGGCCGCAGGCGGCACCAAGGACGATGTGGTGCATGTTTGTTATGGATATGGCCTCTTCACCGGTGGCCCCGGCCTCAACGGCGGTTCCCACAAGGTGGGTTCCCTCACTCTGCCCATGTCCTCGGGCAATACCGACCGCCAGATCCAGTTTATGTGTGACCTAGGTTCCACCATTTTATGCTGCACCCCTTCTTATGCCGCCTATTTGGGAGAAACCATCTGCGAGAGAGGCCTTCAGGATCAAATTAAACTCAAGGCCGGTATCTTTGGCGCCGAGGCTTGGACCGAAGAGATGCGTCGTGATATTGAGAAAAAATTAAACATTAAAGCATATGATATTTATGGCTTAACCGAAATCTCCGGTCCCGGCGTCTCCTTTGAGTGCAGCGAGCAGACCGGTATGCACATCAACGAGGACCATTTTATCGCCGAGATTATCAACCCCGTCACCGGCGAAGTGCTGCCCGACGGCGAGAAGGGTGAACTGGTGTTCACCAGCATCACTAAGGAAGCTTTCCCCCTGATCCGTTACCGCACCCGAGACCTGTGTGTCCTGACCCACGAAAAATGCTCCTGCGGCCGCACCCATGTGAAGATGTCCAAACCCATGGGCCGCAGCGACGATATGCTGATCGTCAAGGGCGTCAACGTCTTCCCGTCCCAGATCGAGACAGTGCTGCTCAACAAGGGGTATCCCGCCAACTACCAGATTGTAGTCAGCCGCGAAAACAACAGCGACCGGTTGGAGGTCCAGGTGGAGATGACGCCGGAGATGTTTTCCGACGCCTTGTCCCAAGTTTCAGCCCGGGAGAAAGAACTGGTGGATGCCCTCAAAGCCATGTTGGGTATTTACGCCGTGGTCAAGCTGGTAGCCCCCAAGACCATCGCCCGCAGCGAAGGCAAAGCTGTTCGCATTATTGACAAACGCAATCTGTATTGATTTTCCCCCTTGCCTCCCCCATCGGACAAGATGCAATACGTTGGATGGGACAAAAAAGTGCGTGCTGCCCCTTGTTCTCTGGGGTATCTTGCAATCCTAATTATCGAAAGGAGCTAGTGGTATGACAGCTAAGCAAATCTCTGTGTTTTTGGAGAATAAGCCCGGCCAGCTGGCCGAATTTACCCGCCTTTTGAACCAGAACCAGATTAATATGCATGCTTTGTCCTTGGCCGATGCCGAGGATTTTGGTATCCTGCGCCTCATTGTGGATGATTCCTACAAAGCCGCTTGCGTCTTAAAAGAAGCCGGCTATGTCTTTTCCATCACATCGGTGCTGGCGGTGGAAATCCCCGATCAGCCGGGTAGCCTGGTTCACATTTTAGACCTGTTGGGACAAAACGACGTCAATTTGGAATACACTTACGCCTTTACCTCCCGTCGCAAAGATCGAGCTTATATGATCCTCCGCGTGGCCGATAATCAGAAGGCCGGTGAAGTCCTGAACAAAAATGGCATTCGCCTCATCTGCCAAAGCGAATTGTCGGATCTGTTTTCCAGCTAAACTAGGAAACTTCCCGTTGTAAATTGTAACATATAGAGCATGGCCATCCTATGGTTGGAAATTAGGTTGAGATACCTTTCCCTTCCGTAAGATGGCCATGCTTTTTGTTTTGGATGTTTTTGTGTTACGCAGCTCCCGAAGGATCAGCGGCAGGTATGTTCAGACAAAAAGATGCATCAAGGTGGTTCCGGCCACCTAACGCTTGCCGCAAAATCCCCACATCGGGGCTTTTCGGGCCCTAATTTCCCTACGGGCCCGAAATCGGGATCAAGAAACCGGCGGCAATTACATTCCGAAAGGCCTATAGAAGGACGGGAAAAAACCATCCGTCGTGGCCTCTTCCGGTTTTTGATCCATCATCTCCTTCATCACAGCGTCCAGAGCCTGTTCATTTTTGGGCTCGGAAAGCCAGTAGGAAATGGGGTTTTGTTCCGGATCGGAACAACGGTAAATGTTCATGGGCGAAAACCTCCAATCCATGCTTGGTTCATTCCTATCTTATGCAGCACTAACCCCTTTTGTTCCATCATTCGTCAGCCTCAGACCTATCCGGCTAAAATGCGGCAAAAGAATCGGAATCCAACGGATGGATGCGGGTTTTACCCTTGTGTATCTCCCAACATCCGGCTTAGCTCTTTTTTGACCTCCTCTAAATCAGGGCTACATAATAAAGGAAGTATTTCTAAAAGCTTTTCCGGTTCAAGATCCCACCATCTCAATTTTAGTAAAAGCTGCGTCATCTGATGGTCAAACCGCTTTTTGATCAATCGAATGGGGTTCCCTCCCACGATTGTATAGGGTTCCACATCCTTTGCTACCACGGAATGAGCGGCGATAATGGCGCCGTCCCCAATGGTGACACCAGGCATGATGACACTGCCTCGTCCAATCCACACATCGTTTCCCACCACGATATCCCCTTTAAAGGGAAGCTGGGATAAATGAGGCGGCGTATTGTCCTCCCACGCCCCGCCAAATACATGGAAGGGATAGGTGGTAACGCTGCTCATCCGATGGTTGGCATGGCCCATGATAAACTGGGTCCCGCTCGCGATGGCGCAGAATTTCCCGATGATCAGTTTATCTCCAAATTCCGCAATTAAACAACACATTGTTTCTTTCAAATGCCGTTGGATCCACAGGGTCGTCGTAATAGGTGTAATCCCCCACGAAAATATTGGGGGCGGTTATGACATTTTTAATGAAACACGAGGTCTTATATTGGTTTGGAAAAATATCGTTGGGATTTGGTATCCGATTCATGGTTGATTCCCTCCTTCTAGAATTTAACATCACATCCTTTCTATTTCCTGTCCCGTAGCCACTGCCCTCTTTTTTCTTATCTCTTTCATGGGACTCTCTCCTTATCTTTATCATATCTAGCTCTATTGTACAACAACCTTCCCTCCAGACACAAGCCGATTACCCTTTCGACGGCCTAAGGATATCCGCTGTTGCTTTGTATCTGC
Organism: uncultured Clostridia bacterium; assembly: GCA_904397895.1. Lineage (GTDB taxonomy): Bacteria > Bacillota > Clostridia > Oscillospirales > Acutalibacteraceae > Solibaculum. The sequence goes on along the minus strand of CAJFOZ010000034.1, from coordinate 7,830 downwards.
ACTCATCTTATTTTACGATATATCTAAAATATTTTTCTATTCAGTACAATTTATATTGACATATTTCGATATGTAAAATACAATTAAATTTAAATTGTAAAATTTGTGCGTTGAAAACAATGGTATGTCCCGTCTATATCATTGTTTTGATAAAAAAGAAATGGTAAAGGAGTAGGAAAAATGAAGTGGTGGAAACAAGTTCTAAGCGTGTTGTTATCCATTGTATTGCTGATCCCCCTAGCCGTAACCCCTTGGGGCGGCCTGGGTGCATCGGCCAATCCGGCCGTGGCCGAAATCCAAGTGGATAACCTGAAAATCTGCTCTCTGGCCGAGCCCTTGGGAATCGACCAAAACCCTGTCTTTAGTTGGGTTGTCACAAGCAATGCCAAAGACGATGGGCAGGATTCGTATCGGATCGTCCTAGCTACCAGCCCGGAGGATGCCGCTCAGGGAAAGGGTACCGTCTGGGATTCCGGCAAGGTGACTTCTGAGGATACCGTCGACATCCCTTACAGCGGCCCCGCATTGGACAGCCGCACGGCTTATTACTGGCAGGTCACCGTGTGGAGCCAAAAGGGCGGACAAGCCGCCAGTGAAGTAAGCCGTTTCTCCACCGGCATCCTGGACGGGGATTGGAAGGGCCAATGGATTGGATTCCCCCAAGAACAGTGCCAAGTAGGGTTAAACGGCGCCAACTGGATCTGGAATCGGGGAAGCGCTTCCTTTAACGGCGCCGCAGCGGGAACACAGTACTTCCGTTTTTCCTTTGAGATCCCGGAGGAAAAAACGGTGGAAAAATTTGAACTGGCCTATACAGTGGACGACAATGCCACCATCTACTTGAATGGAAAAGAAGTGGGATCCATTGACCTGTGGTCGGACGGCAGTTTTTACAACCAGACCGACGGCCTTGTTCCGGGAAAGAATGTGGTGGCTGTCCGCGCCACCAATGCCACCGTCGGTTACGCCGGCATGATTGCCAAACTCCAAGTTACTTATACCGACGGCAGCCACGATACCTACTGCTCCGATCAGACCTGGAAGGTTTCTTCCGAGGCTCCTGACGGCTGGCAGACCATCTCCTATGACGACAGCGCATGGGGTACGCCCGACCAGGCAGTCGTCTTTGGCTCCAGCCCTTGGGGGACCGGCGTATCCCTCAAAGCAGTGGGATCCCGTGCCGCTGTTTTGCTGCGCAAGGAGTTCCAGGTGAATAAGCCCATTCAAGAGGCATACGCCTATGTGTGCGGACTGGGATTCTATGACCTGAAACTCAACGAAAAATCGCCTGACGACAGCGTACTCAACCCCTTTATCACCCAGTATGACCAAACGGTTTTGTACCGCACTTTTGACGTGACCTCCCTGCTCCAGGAGGGAAACAATGCCATCGGCGTGGAACTGGGCAACAGTTATTACAATGAAATCGGCGGCGTATGGAATTGGGGTACCGCATCCTGGCGGGATGATCCTAAACTGATGTTCCGGTTGGATATCCGGTACCAGGACGGCACTTCTGAATCGGTTGTGTCGGACACTTCCTGGAAATCCACCAACGACGGCCCCATTACCTCTAACAGCATGTACTACGGGGATGTCTATGATGCCCGGAAGGAAATGACCGGCTACGCCTCATCGGGATACAACGATAGCGCCTGGAAACCGGCTACCATCGCCAAAACCCCTTCCGGTGAGCTAAAAGCACAGATGAAAGCCCCAGTGAGCAAAGTAGCTTCCTTTGAACCGCTGGAGATTGTCAAACTGGGTGAAGGTTCCTACCGGATCGAAAGCCCTGAAATGGTTTCCGGATGGATCCTCCTGAAAAACATCCGGCAGGACGCCGGGGATAAAATCACCATTACCTACGGCCAAAAGCTGGACGAGGACGGATCGGTCCATAAGTACGGCGGCGACGATGGGGAATTGAGCAGCTGGTATCCCCACGCCTACTTCCAGCAGGACGTCTACTACGCCTCTGGAAACGCCCCCGAATCCTATGAGCCTAAGTTTAGCTACAAAGGGTTTGAGTACGTCCAGATCGACGGGTACGACGGCGAACTCACCAAGGACGATGTGGTTATCTATCGCGTCTCCAATGACGTGGACGTCATTTCAGACTTTGAAAGCTCCAATGAGATGTTCAACCGTCTGCACCACAGCATGCGCGTGGCCATGACCGACAATTTCCAGGGGGAACACTGCGATCCCATGCTGGAGAAAAACGGGTGGCTCGGAGACGCCAACGTTTCATTAGGATCCTTGATGTTTACCTTTGATATGCCGGCCACCCTCCCCGGATGGATCGAGGTCATGGAGGACTGCCAGGATCAATACGGCATCGTTCCGCAAATGGTACCCACCGCCAACTGGGGCATCTCCAATGCAGCTGTTTGGAACACCATTTTTGTATACGGCGTACAGGATCTGGAGAACTACTTTGGCACCAGCGCTTATACCAAGGAGCAGTACGACGCCATGCGTCAGTTTGCCCTGCGGGACATCCAAGAGGTGAGCCAGAACAACTGGGTCTGGCGGGACGACGATCCCTTGGCCGACTGGGTCTCCCCCATCGGCGGAAGCAATCCCAATGTGGGTTACAATGAACACAGTTCGGAAGGCTCCGGCATCGTGGGAACCGCCTTTGTCTACGGTATGCTGGAGGCCATGGCGGGATTTGCCGACGACTTAGGCAAAACCGATGATGCGGCTCAGTACCGTTCAGCTATGGAAAACATCTATAACGCTTTTAATGAGAAGTTCTACAATGAGGATGCCGGTATCTATGAAACCACCGTCTGGAACCAGATCGGCAACCGGACCAAGTATCGCCAGACATCCAACCTCGTCCCATTGGCCTTTGGCCTGGTTCCCGAGGACCGGGTAGGAACCGTGGTGGACAATCTCGTGGCCGACATTGTGGAGAAGGATTACCATCTGGATACCGGCTGTGTGGGAACACGCTATATTTTACCCATCCTGTGCGATTACGGATACGAGGATATCGCCTACCGCATCGCCACCCAGACCACCTATCCCAGCTGGGGATACTGGCTGCAATCCGATTCCAAATCCACTTGGGAAATGTGGGAAGCCACTACCCGTTCCTTCGACCATTACTTCCTGGGAACCTACGAGGAATGGTTCTATTCCCATTTAGCAGGCATCCAGGATGTGGAAAATGGGTACCAAACCTTTACCATTTCTCCTGAAATCATCGGGGATTTGGATGATGTAAGCGCATCTGTCCAAACGGTCCGGGGAGAATTGGCATCCTCTTGGCAGCGTAACGACGACGGCACTGCTATTATGCGGGTAACCGTCCCCTTTGGTTCTACCGCCGCCATCCTCTTCCCTACCGCTGAGAAAGAAAGCGTCTTTCTTGAGGATTCCCCTGTTTCCACTGCCATGGAGGGCATCCGTTCGGTAGAAACCCGGGATGGACAGGTCTGTGTTACCGTGGGATCGGGTACTTATGAGTTTAAAACCGCCACCGATCTCACCTCTGTGTATCGTCTAGCCTTGGCGGAGATGGTCACAGAGGCGGAGGAGTACCTGCAAGATCCCCTATATGAATCGGCAAAAGAGCAGTTGGAAGCCGAAGTGGCCATTGCAAAAGGAGTTTTAGAGGACTCCGCCGCTTCTCAGAAGCAGGTCAATGAAGCGGCTCAGCATCTGCGGGAATTCTTAACCGCTATGGTTGGAAGCGAAAGCCGCATCCAATTGCGCCAGCTTATCGCCCAATGCCAAAAGATGCGGTTGGAAGGCTATTATCTCCCAGATGCGTGGAAAACCTATCAGTCGGTCCTCTTGGAGGCAAAACGAATTGTCGAGGATCTAACCTCCGATGACGATACCTTAAACCAAATGATAACCTCCCTTCAGGAGGCCGACAGTCAGCTGGATAATGCCAGCTATCCCAACTTGGCCCTCGGGAAACAGATGGCGGCATCCTCCTCCAATGAGGACGCCTATTGGGGCTGGGGCTTGCAATTCGCCAACGATGGGGACCGGAAAAACGTCAGCCGCCAGGAAGGCGAATACGCCGGGTATTGCAGTTTGCAATCGGCATCGGTTGATCACGCAGAATGGCTGCAAGTGGATCTGGGAAGCATCCAGGACATCAACCATGTGGTCTTCTATCCCTCCAGCTCATGGAACGGCGAAAAATGGCTGAGCTATGGTTTCCCTGTGGATTTCCGGATTGAATTGTCAAACGACGGAGTCACTTGGCATTCTGTCTGTGACGTCAAAGATTATCCCCTGCCGGAATACGGTCCGCTTTCTTTCGCCTTCCCGTTACAAGAGGCCCGGTATGTCCGACTGTGCGCTGACAGCTTACGTCCCAAGCCCAGCGACAACAACAGCTATCACCTTCAGATCTGCGAAATGGAGGTTTATTGCCTCCCCGAGCCGGAGGAAATCGTATCTTCGGATAAAGATACATATCTCAGTGGAGAGACCATCACCTTGACTATCCGAACTGAGAAAGAAATCGATGGTATTTCCCTTGTCAACGAAAACGGCCGTACTTTAGGGCTGACAAAGGTAAAAAGCATCATTCAGGACGATGAAAAAATCTGGACCGTTAAAACTGCGATAGAGACCCCTGGTGATCGGATCATTCAAGTGTTGGCCCGTAACAACGGTTCTTGGGATCTATTAGCTGATTTTGCCGTCAAGATTGAAGCTCCTGAGGTTCCTGAAGCGGTTATTTATGAAGCCTCTATTCTCTCAAGAGAAGCCGCGGCCAACGAGAGATTTACAGTAGAGGTTGAAACAAACCAATATACGGAAAGCATTGCGGTGAAAAATGAGAGAGGGAAAGCTATTTCCTGCCGAGTAGAAGGCTATGAAGACCAAGGAGACAAACGTCTTTTCACCGTCTCTATGGAGGTTGGAACAGCTGGAAACAGGATCCTCTCCTTCCATGCAGTGGATAGAAACGGAGACCTCTCTAGGGTCTCGGCCGAAGCAAGTATCCGTATTAAATAGCCAATATTATAGCAAAAGGCACGATCAAAAGATCGTGCCTTTTGACTGCGTGATTGTTTTAAAATGAGGTTGCCCTCTTTGCTCTTTTGTTGTAATGCCCCTTCTACCGATTTTTAACTATTTCCGGTCATGGCGCAAGGAGAGGCACTCAGAAGGTTCAAAACAATCAGTCCACAAAGGTGATGTGATAATACTCTGGATGTTCTTTTTCCTTATCTCGAAACGTATCAAGGATTTCTTCCAAATAGTCCTGTAGCGATTTTGACAGGGTTTTCACCCCCCTGATTTCGATTCGATTATCGTCACAGACCATTTCGTTTAATCCATCCCACAACGCGTCCAGGTTTTCTCCCCAATAATCCGGTAATTCCAAGCCCTTCTTGATCGCCGGGTAAATCCCATCGTAGTCTTTCACCCCGGTAAAGTCGATGGTGAAGTAATAAGTATTCATAGTTGTCTCCTCCTTTAGTCCACAAAGGTGATGTGATAATACTCTGGATGTTCCTTTTCCTTATCTCGAAACACGTCCAGGATTTTTTCCAAATAGTCCTGTAACGATTTTGACAGGGTTTTCACCCCTCTGATTTCGATTTGATTATCGTCACAGACCATTTCGTTTAATCCATCCCACAACGCGTCCCGGTTTTCTCCCCAATAATCCGGTAATTCCAAGCCCTTCTTGATCGCCGGGTAAATCCCATCGTAATCTTTCACCCCGGTAAAATCGATGGTAAAATAATATTTGTCCATAGTTGCCTTCTCCTTTAGTCCACAAAGGTGATATGGTAATACTCTGGATACCTTTTCTCCGCTTCTTTTATTACCATGAAAATTTCTTCCAAATAGTCTTGCAGTGATTTCGACAGGGTTTTCACCCCTCTGATTTCGATTCGATTGTCGTCACAGACCATTTCTCTTAATCCATCCCACAACGCGTCCAGGTTTTCTCCCCAATAATCCGGCAATTCCAATCCCTTTTTGATCGCCGGGTAAATCCCATCGTAATCTTTCACCCCGGCAAAGTCGATGGTGAAGTAATAGGTCTCCATCGTTGCCTCCTCCTTTAGTCCACAAAGGTGATATGGTAATACTCTGGGTACCTTTTCTCCGCTTCTTTCATCACCATAAAGATCTCTTCCAAATAGTCTTGCAGCGATTTTGATAGGGTTTTCACCCCTCTGATTTCAATTTGGTTATAATCTCCAGACATATCAGTGAGACAATCCCACAATGCATCTAAATTTTTTCCAAAGTAATCTGGAAAATGCAAGGCTTCCTTGATAAGAGGGTAAACTTCCCTACCGTTTTTAATGGTGGAAAAATCGATGGTGAAGTAATAGGTCTCCATAGTCACTGGCTCCTTTCACACAATTTGGTAATAGGTAAGATAGTGGTCGTAAGTGACAAAAATCAGCCCGTCGTTGGAAAACAGCAGCCGGTGCTTATTTCGGTAGCCGCCCTGGTAGTTGAGGTCGGCCTCGTACCAGATGCGCCCCGGGGATTCGGGCAATTTCTTTTTCCAATTGTTATGCACTGTAAAAACGCACGCTCCCGGGAGGACATCCCACAAATTCCCCTTCTTCTTTTCCCATCCTCTTTTTTCTGCGGCGTCTTGCGATATATAATTGTCCGGCAGCTTACCTGTGTATTTTACCACATAATCCGCCCCATCCGTTCCATCCCGCGTGGCGGTCCCCGCCAGGATGGTGATCATTTCCTCCAAACTACAGCGGCAATGGGGATGGGTTTCCATCCTCATTTTTACCTCCAGTATGGCAATGGCAATTTTGGAGCCGGGATTTTCATAAATGGTCCCCTCCCTGTCCAAACAAAATGTACAGGTTCTTAAATCCCCATAGGTCTCCCGAGTGAGATACTGGGTACTTTGGCCCAGCACCGGCTCCCATGTAGCATTCGAGTCGAAAGTATCAGAATCCACCTGAACATAACCTCCTTTATTTCGGCTAATTCCATGATAACCTGGAAATGAAGGAAGTTAAGAACTAACGTTCGATTCTGCACTTTATTTGCACAAAGCTATACAAATTCATTTTTTACAACAAAACAAAAAGCCTAGAAACCGCATAAACAGTTTCTAGGCTTTTTTGGCAAAGAACCGTAATTTTGATAGAAACCCGTTAAGGGGGTGCAATTACGGTTTGGAAGGGGGTGCATTTTCGATTTTAGGGGGGTGCAACCACGGCTTTAGGGGGTGCATTACTCTACCCATGGGGACAGCAATAAACCGCAGGCGTTGAAACCTGCGGTCTTTTCATTTTTCTTGGGACTCACGCCTCGATTTCTGTGCCGCCCTGGAATTTGAAGGTCATTCGTCCGTCGGCGTGGACGGTCACTGTGTCAATGACGGACAGCCAGAGCTTATCGTCGAAATTGGTGAGGGCATCCAGTTCCTGCACCTCGAACATAAATGCTCCAATGGCTTCCGCCTGGGCTTCCCGTGCAACCTTTGTGGCGCGAAGTTGCTCAAGCTGTGCCTTGGCTTTTTCGTACCGCTCCACAAATCCATTGTACCGGGCGGCGTATTCATTCTGGTTCTGCGCCGTCTGTGAATTCTCTGCGATGCAGCGTTTTGTCAGCTCGGCCACCACATCGATCTCCTCAAGCAGGCTCTCGATCTCTGCATCAATGCCCGTGCAGTCTGTCAGCGTGGTTTGCATCAGACGGCAGTCCTCAAGGATGTTGTCCTTGCTGTCGATAATGGCGTTGATAGCAGCAACAAACCGTGCTTTGATGGTTTCCTCGTCCAGATGCGGCGTTTCGCATTTGTGCTCACCCTTAAATTTGCCGTTGCATTGCCAGATGACCCTGCGGTATTTT
>CAJFOZ010000033.1 GCA_904397895.1 uncultured Clostridia bacterium | reverse complement strand
CTCAAAGAAGATCAGATTGAGGATCAGATGACGCTTAAAGAATACATAGACCCGTTTACGGGTAGCAAGTAATAAGCTTTCGCAGGCGGCAGACCGTACCAACGCCTTTAGGCGTGGCTAGTATCATAGGGCTTTGCCCGCATATGCAGAACCACCAGCTCTGCTGGTGGGTTACTATTTCTACAGTTTTAAAAACAAACAAACGCACCTTTGAAATCACTGGAATAAGGACAATGTATCCCAATAATCTCAAAGGTGCGTCTGATTGCGACCAAGCCTATAAGCCGGGTTCTGTCGTGGACAGCCATCTATCTAGTCTACACGTTGCCGTGCAGCTCAAGCCACCATGGGGGCACTGCGGCCGGGCCGGCCATCCCCGCAGCGGTGTTGCTTCGGATAGGGTTTGCAGGGCCGCATAGTCTCCTATGCGCCGGTGAGCTCTTACCTCGCCTTTCCACCCTTACCGTGATAAACACGGCGGTATATCTCTGTTGCACTTTCCCTAAGGTCACCCTCGGCGGTCGTTAACCGCTATCCTGCCCTATGAAGCCCGGACTTTCCTCAAAATGCAGCCTTTCGGCCCCAGCACTTCGCAGCTGTCCAGCTTGCTCGCATCGGAAATTATAGCATGAAACAAAAGCACGGTCAACATCCCTCTTATCGGTAGAGGATACTAGACCCATCAAAGTAAAAGAAAAAGCCTTCGTTATAAAACGAAGGCTTTGTGTTGGCACCGCTCTATTTTCCCAGGCCGTCGCCAGCCAAGTATCTTCGACACTGATGAGCTTAACTACCGTGTTCGGAATGGGAACGGGTGGACCCTCATCGCCATTAGCACCAACTATACATTCCTCTTGTGGGAACGCATATTACTATACCACATCTTTTTCCAAAAAGCAAGTGCTTTTTTCATTTTTGAAAAAATAATTTGAGGAATCATTAATTAGCAATGTTGCGGTATTCTTGTTGTAATTTATAGACCTCTTGTTCCAGATTTTCCAATTGATCCAGCCAAGGATCGGCTTTGGTTGCATAGGCCTGCTGAAGCTCCAAAGGCGGCAGCGGATATTGTTTGGAGAGCAGAACAGATTGGTTGATCTGAGGGATGCAGGAACCGGCCTTATACTGGTTAAAGTCCATGTAGGAGAACAGCCCCACCAGATAGCTAGGATGAGCAGGTTTACGCACCTGCTCCAGATAAAAGGCGTTCCCTCCCACCCAACAGGGCTGTTTGGACCGGTAGACGGCGCCGCAGTAAGTACCCACTCGGGTGATGATAATAACCGGCCCGTGGATATCCTGGGTACAGCGATCTAATGTGCGACGGATGCCGCTGCCATCGTAAAGGGGGTAGGGTCCCTCAGGCCAATCCTTGGCCGGTTTGTTGCCGGAATGGAAGACAAAAAGATCTTTGCCCTGAAATAACGGATACTCCCCTTGTAGCATTCCCTGGCCGAAGGAATCCAAAAACAATTGGCCCACCATCTGCCGGCAGCAGGTTATTTGCTGTTTTTTCAAAGAGATCAGTTGGCCCAATTGTTTTTTATCCCAAGGGGCTTTTTGATCCCCGCCAAACAAATCCAGCTGTTGATCGGCGTTTTCCTGCTCCAGTTTTACGATGGACTGTTGGAGCCCCTTAATTTCTTTCTGGATGGACTGCACCTTGGGCTGAGAAGTTGTCCAGACCTGGGAGCGATGCCCCTCCGGCACCAAAAGATAGTGATGGGAGGATAACATCTGAGAGGTCAAAAACAAATGCTCAACCTGTCCAGTACGGCGAAACTGGCCGTCCATGGAAGGGGAAAAACGGGAGGTAAAATAGCAATCCAAATCCACATCCTCCAAACGCCCCTTCCGGGCATCGCATAACCAAACCCTTTTTGCAGGCCCTCCGCCCTGACAGAAGGAGATAAGGGCTGTATATACATGGACCCGTGGCTGGAAAGCATGCAGTGGCAGCAGAATGACCGCTTGCAAACCGTGCTGTTGGACCAGCTGACGCCGCAATGCCACGTCCAAAGGGTGGATGCGTGAGAGAAGCCCGTTTGGTACCAGGCAACAGCACTGCCCGTTGTTTTCCGGCTGGGCGAGAAAACGGCGCAAAAAGAAGGTCTCTAACCTGGTTTCTCCCACATCGGCCATACCGCTCCAGCGTGATTCTTCCACATTGCCAAAGGGGGGATTCAAGATCTTGGTGGAGAAGGCCAGTTCACCAGAGGAGAACGGCACATGGCCTTGGATGCAGGTAGCGCCCAGGTTATCTTGCCCCGTGGGATTGGGTTGTTCGCCCAGAGCCAGCTGACCGTCGTCTAGTTGACGAAAATCCGGATGCAAGCTGCCGTCCACAATACGGTTCAATGCCAAACGAAGGCATTCCACCGCCGCCAATTCCTCCAGCACTTCTTTTGTATGGTAGGTTTCTTGCAGTTCCTCCATGAGTTTCCACCTCTTTTTGCACCTTGTTCCACCTTTGTGGATGATAGTTTATATCCTATCAAAAGCATACCATGTTTCTCCTTTTACCGCAATTTGTTTTACATGCAAAAGATAAAAAAATCGCCTAAAGTACCCTTGTTTTTTCTTCCAATCTGGTATAATAATGGGAAACGGTGTATTCTAAAAATAATTTGAAGGACAAGTGGGGCATATACACAAGGAGGTTATCTCAATATGAAGGCATTGATTACCGGTGCAAGTTCGGGCATCGGACGAGATATGGCGCGTTCCTTGAGCCGACGGGGAGCTGATCTTGTATTGGTGGCCCGCCGGGTGGATCGGCTGGAGCGATTAAAGGCGGAACTCGATACAGACGTCCAGATCATGGGAGCCGATTTGTCCCAGTCCCAAATATGTTTTGATCTTTATGATCAGCTCAAAGGCCAGGGTGTGGACATTGTCATCAACAATGCGGGATTTGGCCTGTTTGGCGCTTTTGACCAAACCGATCTTGAACGGGAGCTGGAGATGATCGATACCAACATCCGGGCGGTTCATATCCTGACAAAACTTTTTTTACGGGACTTTGTCAAACAGGACCGTGGATACTTATTGAATGTAGCGTCCTCAGCGGCGTTTTTACCGGGGCCACTGCTTTCCACTTACTATGCCTCAAAGTCCTATGTATTGCGGTTGACGGAGGCTGTATATGAAGAACTGCGGCGAAGAGGGAGCCATGTGGGGATTAGCGTACTGTGCCCCGGCCCGGTGCAGACGGAATTTAATGATGTAGCCGATTGCCGGTTCAGTGTCAAAGGGCTGAGCAGCCAGCGGGTAGCGGAATATGCCGTGCGGAAGATGCTTCATAAGGATCTGGTCATTGTGCCCGGTGGACTGATGAAGGCCACGCAATTTGCCGAGCGCTTTTTCTCTGAAAAAATGCTGTTGCGCATGTGTTATCATATGCAGAAGCGAAAACTAAGACCGTAACTCATACTGTAAAATAAACAGGGAAAAGGTCATCCGCCTTTTCTCTGTTTTTATTTTTGCAGTTTTTTCACGGACATTCCAGGAGTTTACAGAAGAGTTTTTCTCTTGACTGTTTATACTAAAAAAGAAGTTACTTAGAGGATTTTGATATGTGTCCTGCCATTTGCACAAAAACCATAGGAAAAGCTGCTTATGATCCGGATCCTTACCGTATTGACGGAATAGAGCAAGATACGGTAAAATAAAAAATAGCGGATTTGCTACTATTTTTTGCGCATCCATTGGATGAGCCAACGGGCGCTTTAATCTGATAGCCCTGAGCCATTGTTGGCCTGAAGGGCTGTTTTTAGTGAAGAGCCGTTTTAAAGAGATGGCTTACTATTTTTACAAAAAGATACATGTATATTGTTCATAATTTTGTCCTAGGCGGGGCAAATCTTTGATTGGTTTGGAGTAACAAAAAAGTATCCTTGATTATTAAGAGAAAAGTGGGTAATTGCCGCATGAAAGATAGAAAGAAATGGAGCGTATTTTCCATTGTAATGGCCGTAGCCGTAGTGGCCATTGTGCTGAGCGTTGTGATGATGAGCCTGCCGACGGCGCAACCCGATTTGTCAGACGATCATGCTGGTTATTCCTATCGACCGGTGTCACAGCAGGAATTGGCCCAAATGATGAGCATCCAGTCGGATATTCACTATGGGGAAGCGTATCCTATGGGGGTATCTTATCCTGTGACGTCCAGCCAGACGGTCAATGAGCAAATCAAAAGCTTTGTGGATTCCCAGGTGGAGCAGTTTCAAACGACCATTGTGTCGTCGTCGGCCGATGAGTCAGTAGGCAGCAGTGCTGAACTCAACATCGACTACCAGCTTTCCTGCTTCAATGAGGATATTGTCAGCATCCTGTTTCACGTCCAGCAAAACGGCGGAGATTCTTCCGGCGATGGGCTAGCCGCTATGACCTTTGATCTAAACGGGGAAAAACGTATGAACCTCAGCGACTTTTTCCGGGAAGGCAGCGGATACGAGCAGTATTTGCTGGATAAAGTGCAAAGCAGCTTACGGGATCAAAAGGTATTGGATAAAAAGGAAAAAGGGCCTGTCTCGGTGGATCAACTCCAGAACTTTATGCTGGATGGGGATCAGATTGTCTTTTATTTTTCCCCCGGATCGGTGGCCGATTCTTCTTACGGACAGCTTGAGGTTTCCATTCCGCTACGCTTGATGCACAGCTTCTCCTACTTCCAATTTGACGACGCAGGGACGTCGGTGTCCTCCCAGCCGGAGGCTTATCCCGCCGTCACCCAACCGGAATCCCCTCAAACTTCTACTGGAACCAAACAAATTGCCCTGACCTTTGACGACGGCCCTTATAAAAATACCGAAAAGGTTTTGGATCTCTTGGATCAATACAACGCCAAAGCCACTTTCTTTGTGGTGGGCAACCGGGTGGAGTATTTTCCTGAGACCATCCGTCGCATGGTGTCGTCCGGCCACTGCATCGGCAATCACACCTACAGCCATAAACGGCTGGATAACTTGAGCCCTGCGCAAGTGTCCCAGCAGCTGACCAAGACCAATGAAGCCGTCAAGGAAATCACCGGCGGCTATGTCCCGCAATACGTCCGGCCGCCCTACGGTTTCTATGACCACAATATCAAGACCATCGACGGCATGCCCGTGATCCTGTGGACGGTGGATCCTGGGGATTGGTCCCTTAAAAACACCCAGAAAATCGCCCAAGGCGTTATCCAGAATGCCAAGGACGGTGATATTGTCATCCTTCATGAGCAATTGACCCAGAGTGTGGAGGCCACTGAGATTATCCTCCAGGAATTGACCAACCAGGGATTTAGTTTTGTCACGGTGGACCAGTTGATGGACAAATGACGCAATCTTTAATATAAGGCCGCTTCCAAAAGGAAGCGGCTGTTTTTTGTACCTAATGGCTTGAAAGCCGTGTGTTTTGATGTTAAGAAGGCATAAAAATGGGCAGGATATTCTTGATGTGGCATGCAAAGCATTGTATAATGATGGGAAGATTTCCTTTTGGATCCCGGATGTAGGGAAATCTTGTCCGACAATAAATGGGAGAAGGAACTGTTGTCCCAACAGTGAATCGACGCTTTGGATGCGTCCAACCTGGAGGTTATGATGAAAACAAAATTACTCACCGCCCTGGCAACCCTTGTGGAAGGATTTCTGGTCTTTTGGTTCTGGCTGCCTGCCATCAATCCCCGCTATCCTGGATTTTGGGGATTCCTATTTCTGATGGTGGCATTGGTGTTCGTCAACTACGCTATCCTGACCTATCTGCTGGATAAGAGGACGGTTCATTTTAACGTCAAGGCCAAGTATGCAAAGCCGGTGCTCATTGTGGTGGGCGTGGCTGTGCTGGCAGTGGGGGCGTGTGCCCTCAGCGGCATCCCGCTGTTCCGCGCAAACGATTATAAGGACCTGATCCAAAAGCAGGAGGGCAATTTTGCCGACGACATTGCCGAGCTGAAAATGTCCCAAATCCCTGTGGTGGATAAGGATAGCGCCACCCGTCTGGGCAATCGTAAAATGGGCGAGATGATCGACCTTGTCTCTCAATTTGAAGTGGCCGACAATTACACCCAGATCAACTACCAAGGCCGTCCCATCCGTGTGACCCCCTTGGCCTACAGTGATCTCATCAAGTGGTTTAACAACCAAAGCCAGGGCATCCCGGCCTATATCACGGTGGATATGGTTACCCAGGAAGCCGACTTGATTCGTCTGGAGCAGGGCATCAAGTATTCCCCCAGCGAGTACCTTTACCGCAATCTGGAGCGGTATCTCCGGTTCCACTATCCCACCAAGATCTTTGACGACCCGGCTTTTGAAATCGATGACAACGGCACCCCTTACTGGATCGCCCCCATTATCAATTACCGCATTGGCGTATGGGGCGGCCGGGACATCGGCGAAGTGGTGCTGTTAAATGCCTGTACCGGTGAATGTACCCTCTATCCTGTGGAGGAAGTTCCCCAGTGGGTGGATCAGGTGTACAATTCCGATATGATTATTGAGCAGCTCAATTACAACGGCGCCTATCAGTCGGGTTTCTGGAACTCCATCTTTGGCCAGCGCGGCGTGCTTCGCGCCACAGAAGGGTACAATTACATCGCCAGCAACGACGACGTCTATCTCTACACCGGCATCACCTCGGTCACCAGCGACCAGAGCAATACCGGCTTTGTCTTAGTCAACCTGCGCACCAAGGAGACCAAGTATTACGCTGTCCCCGGCGCCCAGGAGACTTCGGCCATGCGGTCGGCCGAAGGCAAGGTGCAAAACCTGAAATACACATCTACCTTCCCCATCCTGCTCAATGTGGGGAATCGGCCCACCTACTTTATGTCCCTGAAGGACGCAGCGGGGCTGGTGAAGATGTATGCCTTTGTGGATGTGGAGCGGTACCAAGTGGTGGCCACCGGCAGCACCGTCCCGGAGGCCATGCAGCAATACAATGAACTGCTGATGCAAGAGGATCCCACGGCGGTGGTGTCGGAGGAGGCAAGCGGAACGGTGACGTCGGTACAGGCGGTGGTCATTGACGGCAACACCTCCTATTACTTTAAGCTCAGCGGATCGGATATGGTGTATATCGCCGCCATCCAGGTCAGCGACTCCCTGCCCTTCCTCAAAGAGGGGGACCAGGTCAAACTGAAGTACTCCCAGGATAATGATGTCCGTCGCGTCCAGGAACTCCTGGAGATCAACCACTCGGCAGCCTCCCAGTCCAGTGTGTCGGGGGCGGGGGCCGGTGAATCGTCCTCCTCTTCCCAGATGCAAGGGGATTCCTCGACTGTACAATAGAATTTATAGGGCGTCATGCTTCTAACCAATTGAACAAAACACCTGGCGACGAGTTGATCTTGTCGCCAGGTGTTTTTCAGTGGAAGGATCCAAAAGAAACGGCTTTTTGTTCACCAAAATGACCAAGAAATGGCCCTTGAGGCCAGTTGGGTTTTGCAGGGGAGAGGTTTGCAAAATGCCTAAAAGGATGGTATACTATTAAGTTGAATCGAAGAAAGTCGAATTTTAAAAAAGACCCCTGGTATGGCCAGGACGTCAGAGATTGAAAAGGATGGTTTCCCATGCAAAGTCAGGAGAAAATCCGCAACGTCGCCATTATTGCCCACGTCGACCACGGCAAGACTACGCTGGTAGATCAGCTGCTCAAACAAAGCGGTATCTTCCGCAGCAATGAAGCAGTGCAGGAACGTGTCATGGACTCGGGCGATTTGGAGCGGGAACGCGGTATCACCATTTTGTCCAAGAATACCGCCGTCAAATACAAGGACATCAAGATCAATATTGTAGATACCCCCGGCCATGCCGATTTTGGCGGCGAGGTGGAGCGCATCCTCATGATGGTGGACGGCGTACTGCTGCTGGTGGACGCCTTTGAGGGATGCATGCCTCAAACCAGGTTTGTGCTGAAGAAGGCCCTCGCTTTGGGCAAACGTCCCATTGTGGTGGTCAATAAAACCGACCGTCCCGGCGCACGTCCTACCGAAGTGGTGGACGAGGTGCTGGATCTGTTCATCGAGCTGGGGGCTGACGACGATCAGCTGGAATTCCCGGTTGTATATGCCTCCGGCCGGTATGGATACGCTTCCTTGGATCCGGAACATATGGGGGAGGATATGACCCCCTTGTTTGAAACCATTGTAAACCACGTCCCGGCCCCCCAAGGGGAGGTGGACGCCCCCCTCCAGCTGCTGATTTCCAGCATCGAGGCCGACGACTATGTGGGACGTATCGGCGTAGGCCGTGTGGAACGGGGCCGTGTCAAAATGGGCCAATCGGCTGCTTTGTGCAAGCCGGACGGTACCCATACCATGGTACGCATTTCCCGGCTGTACCAGTACCAGGGCCTCAAGCGCGTGGAGGAGGAGACGGCGGAACTGGGCGATATTGTGGCGGTATCGGGCGTCACCGATTTGGGTATCGGCGAAACGCTGTGCGATCCCGAGCACATCGAGCCCTTGCCTTTCGTCCAGATCGACGAACCCACCATTTCCATGATGTTTATGGTCAATACCTCCCCCTTTGCCGGCCGGGAGGGCAAATACGTTACCTCCCGGAACCTGCGGGATCGCCTCTTCAAAGAGATTGAGACCAATGTGGCTTTGCGGGTAAAGGAAACGGAATCCTCCGACACCTTTGAGGTATCAGGACGCGGGGAACTGCATTTGTCCATTCTCATCGAGACCATGCGCCGGGAGAATTATGAATTTGCCGTGTCCCGTCCCAAGGTCATCTTTAAGGAGATAGGCGGAAAACGCTGTGAACCCATCGAGCATTTGATGATCGAAGTGCCGGAACAGTACGTGGGCGCCGTCATGGAGAAGTTGGGGACCCGCCGTGCTGAGATGATCAATATGGGGACGCGGGAAACCGGTACTACCCATCTGGAATTTAAGATTCCGGCCCGGGGCCTGATGAGTTACCGGTCGGAATTCCTGTCCGACACCAACGGCAACGGCATCATGAACCACGTCTTTGACGGCTATGAGCCGTACAAAGGGGATATTGTACAGCGCCAGCAGGGTTCCCTCATCGCCCATGAGACCGGCGAGGCCACAGGATACGGCTTGTGGAATGCACAGGAGCGTGGTACTCTGTTTGTCGGCCCGGGCACTGAGGTGTACGAAGGAATGATTGTGGGACGTTCGCCCCGCAACGAGGACATCGTGGTCAATGTGTGTAAGAAAAAACATGTTACCAACACCCGTGCCGCTGGCTCCGACGAGGCGCTTAAGCTGACGCCTCCTACTATTCTCAGTCTGGAACAATCCTTGGAGTTTATCACCGACGATGAATTGGTGGAGGTTACACCCAAGAGCATCCGCATGCGCAAATCCATTTTAAGCAAGGAGCTTCGGATGAAAAAAGCCGCCAAAAAGGCTTGATTTTTTAACGTAACTGTTTGAAAAAGAAAAGGCCGTTGCCCTAGGGCTCGGCCTTTTTGGTTAGGGATATCCGTTTAAGAGGGGGAGGAATACGATGTTGAATGTACGGTGGATCCAACCGGGCGGACAGGTAGACGACGCCTTGGCCATCCGTTTTGAGGTTTTTTGCGATGAGCAAGGGTATGGGCGAGAACAGGGAATGGATTCCCTAGACGCGTCCAGTTGGCACGTGGTATTGTATGACAAAGAGGGGATACCATCGGCTGCCGGACGGGTCATCGACGAAGGGGATGGCCTTTTTTCCATTGGCCGGGTCTGTGTGGCAAAACGGCTGCGTGGGATGCAGGCTGGTCGGAAATTAATGGAGCTTTTGATGGATAAGTGTTGGGAGCTTGGGGCTGAGGAGATCCAACTCAGCGCCCAGGTCCAGGCCCAGGGCTTCTATGAACGGCTTGGATTTGCAGCAAGTGGGCCGGTGTATATGGACGGGCATGTCCCACACATCCACATGACCCGGACAGTGTCCGGAACCAAGACGCGCATTGACCTAATATAGAATAATAGGAGGCGGGGAAGTCCCGCGAGGAGGCTAGGAACTATCAGACCAGGGGCCACGACGCGCTCCTAATGGAGGTTATAACTGAAAGATAGAGATTTACGAAGGAATCATACGTTTGGCTGTACTGAGAGCTTGAAAACAGAATGCCACAGGAAAAAAATTTTTATTTTGTGAATTTGCCATCAAAAAAAATTATGGGAGCGTTCACGCTTTGTTACATTATTTTTCACAATTGTATTTTATAATAAAGCCAGCAAGTGAATACAATACGCAAAGGAGATCATAACCTGTGAGCAAAATCCAAAAAAGTCCTAGGGTGCTGGTCTGTGTCACCGACCAGTATTCCTGCGAGCGGCTCATCAAAGCTGGCAAACAGTTGTCCGACACTATGGGTCTCCCCCTACAAGTGCTTAGTGTGCAGCCCGCAAGCAGCAGCGTCCAGGAACGAGGAAAAGCTCTGGATTACCTCTATCGTCTTGCTGCCAGGTACGACGCGTCCATGACCATCTACTATCACGACGACAGCGCTCTTATGACGGCGGGACATATTAAAAAATACCGCGTCCGCCAAGTGGTGACCGGCATGCCCGGCCAGGTAGGGAGCGGTTTTGTGGAAGTGCTGCATACCCTTTGTCCGGAAGTACCCATTACCCTCATCGCAAGGGATGGGGAGCAATTCCATATCACACCGGCGCCTAAAGGGGTACCGACCGTCCAATTTGCCACTGCATAACAACTGCATTGCCCGGCTCAAATGGTGACAAGATCAAAAAGAAGTCGGTTTTACGTGCAGAACAATAGGATACTTTGAAATTGAAAGTCTACTGGATTTTTAGTGATCCAGTAGACTTTTTCTATGCGGAAATAGAATGTAATTCAAAATCGGAAATGTAATTTAAAACCGATGCGAATGGGATAAAAGTTCGTCATTTTTCCATTTGTTTTAAAAAGCAGGAAGCAATACCCAAAAAATAAAGTCGTTTCATTCATATAGTATAATATTTTACAGGATATATAAAGATATTACAGGTGCTTTTTTAATAAATTAGAGTTATAATGTAGACAAGATGTGAAGATCGTCCGCCAGTGCAATAAGGGTTAGATCAAATTGGTCTGAAAGGCAAAAGACTGGGGACGGTTCTTTGCGAAAAAAGAAAGAGGTGTATAAACGGGATGAGAAGAAGATGGATTAGCCTGATGACTGCTCTCGTCATGATGGTGTCCATGGTGCTGACCAGCCTTCCGGCAGTCGCTCAGGAGGCCACGCCGGACGACTTCGATCAGATTCGCACCAAGTGGCAGCACATGGCCATGGGCGGCGACTATGACGAGAACGATCCCCGCATGCAGGTTCTGCTCCAGTCGATCAACGACGTAGCGCAGGATTTGCTGGATCGCATCAACCCCAATCCCACTCCTGACTGGGGAGACAACGACTACCTTTGGACGGAGTATATGTTAGGTAAACGCAAGAGTGCCTACGACGACTCCAATAACGTTCAGTTCTCTTACCGCAACCTGCGCAACATGGCCATTGCCTACCAGACCAAGGGCTGTGACCTGTACAAGAACGAAGAACTGAAAAATGAGATTTTCCGCGGTTTGGACTATCTCTATGAGAATCACTATTATCCTGCCATGTATGGCGAGGGTGAGCACAGCGGCCGTTACGGCAACTGGTTCACTTGGCAGGTAGGCGGCCCCATCTATCTGAGTGAGGCTACCCTTTTGATGTACGATGAGATGGATCCTGAGACCATCAAAAAATATGCTACAATCGCCAGCGATGGTGCTAAAACCTATGGTGGCGGTAGCCCCGGTGCCATCACCAATCCTAATGAAGGCGCCAACGGCCTATGGCATAACCGTGTCCTGATGCTGACCGCCATCATGCTTAAGGATGCCGATATGATGCAGGATGTATCCGATGCTGTCCCTTATTACATTCAGTATGTTAAGAGCGGCGACGGTTACTATCCCGACGGTACGTTTGCCTTCCACGGCAACTTCGTGTACAACGGCGGTTATGGTAAAGAAGCATTTTCGGATATTTCCCACTTCTTCCTGCTTCTGAGCGATTCTCCCTGGGAGATCCCGCTGAATAAGGCAGAGGCTTTCTATCAGATCGTCCGCGACAGCTATGCCCCCTTGATGTACAAAGGCATCTTTATGGATATGGCCCGCGGCCGTGAGTTGACCCGTACCGATACCACCGATGCTTACGCTGGTATCACGATGTCCCTGTCCTTCCTGATGACCAGCAAATTCGCTCCGGACGATGTAGCCCGGGAATTTGAAGGCATGATCAAAAACTGGATGGACAATGACTTTGCTCTGGAAACCATGCAGCATGGCGCGGGCGTTGCTTGGTACATGTTCCCGGTTTACAACCTTGCCGAGACCCTGCGCATCCTGGATGACGATTCCATCCAGAAGGTTGAGCTGGACAAGCCCAGCCGTCAATGGGGCCGCGGCGCTCGTACCATCCATCATTCCGATGACTTTACCGCAGCCCTTTCCATGACCTCCAAGACCATCCGGTCTTACGAGCAGGGCGACAGTAACACCAAAGGTTGGTATACCGGTTGGGGCCAGCTCTACATCTACACCAATGATGTCGGCCAGTACAGCGGCTTGAGCAAGCCCACCATCGACTGGGAGCGTCTGCCTGGCGTCACCTCTGTGGCCACCATGCATCCGAGCACCCAGTACAACGGCGCAGCCTTTGTAGGCGGTGCCACCCTAAAAGGCCTTTACAGCGCCACCGGTATGCAGGTGCAGACCCAGAGCCCCACCAGCCTGGAGGGCAAGAAGTCCTACTTCTTCTTCGACGATGAAGTGGTGGCCATCGGCTCCAACCTCACCAGCAGCAACGGCAATACAGTGGAAACCACTTTTGAAAACCGCCGTATCGAGGGCGACAATGCCCTGATTATCAACGGCGAGAAAATGCCCAATGAGCTGGGTTGGCAAGAGACCTTGGAGGATGTCAACTGGGCTTTCTTAGAAGGCAACGTGGAAGGTTCCGACATTGGTATCTACTTCCCCGGAGGAACTACCCTCAACGCTAAGAGAGAAACCCGTACCGGCAAGTGGTCCAGCCTGGGTTCCTACAACCCGGATGAAACCGAGTATTCGGCCAACTGGCTGACCCTCTGGAAGGATCACGGCGTAAAGCCGGAGAACGGAACCTATGAGTACATCCTGCTGCCCGGTAAGACCCAGCAGCAAGTGGAATCCTACGCCAACAACAGCGATGTGGAAATCCTGCGCAACGATTCCGACGTCCACGCTGTGTATAAGAAGAGCCTCAACATCTTGGCCGCCAACATGTGGAATGGCGGCAGCTTGGATGCTATGGGCACCAGCAACTTCATCACCGTGGACAAGCCGGCAACCGTCATGGTTCAGGAAAGCAACCAAGGCCTTGATATTTCCGTCACCGATTCCACTCAGCAGGCCGACACTATAACCGTGGAAATCAACCGTGCGGCTTACGGCGCCAGCAGCAAGGATGAGAGAGTGACTGTTGTTCAGACTTCTCCCTCCATCATCCTGGAAATCAACACCAAAGATGCCATCGGCACTCCCATTGAAGCCAGCATCTCCTATACCCCCTTGGATGCTCCCGAAGCTTCCGAGATCCTCTCCACTGAGTTGGTGGACGATACTCTTAACCTGACCTTTAAAGCTGCTGACCGCGCTGAAGGTTATATCCTGCAGTACGGCACTGAATCCGGTGTATACACCGATTCCATGACCGTTACTTCTCCCAAAGCTTCCATCCAGGGCCTGGAACCCGATACTACTTATTACTTTGTGGTAAAGACCTTCAACGACAGCGGCGAAAGCGCCCTTTCGGAAGAGAAGAGCTACACCATGGGCAATACCCGCCGTCTGGTGGACAACTTCGACGATATGTCTAAGATGGCCAGCTATTCCGACGGTTGGGCATTGGATCAGACCAATGCCGACACTTATTTTAACGGCGACACTTCCCGTCTTAAGAGGAACGATGCCGATAAGACCAACCGTCCGGAAGAAATCGTATACTACACCCCCAATCCTAAGAATTTCGAGATTGTAGTTTACGATTATGGCCGTGACGAAGGTAAAAATACCATCTTTGAAGCCTTTGGTTCTGCTGATGGAAAAACTTGGACTCCTATCGACACCAACCGGGAAGGCGATCTGAAGAAGGATACCTGGCGTAAGACGGTTTATACCAATGCTGCCGAGTTGGATTCTTCTTACAACTACATTAAGTTTGTGGTGTCCAACAACGATAAGATTTGGGCTCCGCAGCTGTCCACCTTGACCATCGATTACGCTTATACCAACGATCGTGTGGTTATGGATACCATGCTGGATGACAGCAAAGCCTTTGAGACCAGTGGGAACTTTGTTTATATGACCACAGACGGCGCCGACTTTGACGGCGATACCAGTGTGGCAACCAGCACCGATACCATTGGCACCAAGGTCTATAGCTTCACCAACATCCAGAGCGCTACTTTGACCTACTATGCTACTGGCACAATGAACTCTATTCAGCCCGTGGCGGAAGCTTCTGTGGACGGCAGCGAATATGTGCCGGTGAGCTTCTCCTGCACTTCTGCGGAAACCACCAGCACAAAATACGGCAAATACATTGCCGAGTTTACCGATCTGCCGGAAGGCGCAAAATACCTGCGCGTCTCCATAGACCGCAACGGCTTCGATGGCGTGGAAGAGGTTTATTGGGCAGATTTGAGCCTTTCTTATAAGCATGCAATCCAGCCTATCGAGCAGGTGAAATTCGAGAGCGATCAGCAGGAGGCCGTCATTGGCTACAGCGAGACCCCTTCCGTCAAAGTGGCTCCTATGAACGGCTCCGGTGAATTGGTATACTCTTCGGATACAGAGGCTATCCTTTATTTCGAAGGCAATACTATGGTTCCCGTCCAGCAGGGTGATGCCAACATCACCGTTAACGTGTTGGGTACCGAGGTATCCGATACCATCCCGGCCCGTGTTTCCCGCAACCTGGCCTTGAATAAGTCGGTTACTTCCTCCGCTGTAAACGGCATGTATCCCGCTACAAACGCGGTAGACGGCGATGTGTTGAGCCGTTGGCAGTCGGCTGACCAGCAGGATGCTTGGCTCCAGATCGATCTGGGCAGCGAAAAATCCATCGATGCATTTGACATCACCTGGCAGCAGTACGGCAAACAGTATAAGATCCAGGTTTCCAACAACGGCCAGGATTGGGAAGACGCTTTTGTCCAGACAAGCGGCAAGGGCGGCCATGAATGGATCGCTTTGGAAGAACCGGTCACCGCTCGTTACATTAAGATGCAGGGCATTGAGACCGACAGTTGCTACTCCATCTTTGAATTCCGCGTATTGTCCTTTACCGATTCGGATGATCCTGCACCTATTTCCACTAACGTGGCTCTGGACAAAGAAGCTTCGTCCAGCAGCATTGATAAGAACGACGCAGGCTTAGGTCCGAAATATGCTGTTGATGGCGACGAAGGCACCCGTTTCTCCACCGGACGTACCGATGATGAATGGTTTGTCGTTAATCTGGGCAGCGTGTATACTTTGACCGATATCAACATCCTCTGGGAAGCTGCTTACGGCAAAGAGTATAAGCTCCAGATCTCCAACGACGGTAAAGATTGGAAA
Source organism: uncultured Clostridia bacterium (assembly GCA_904397895.1). GTDB lineage: Bacteria > Bacillota > Clostridia > Oscillospirales > Acutalibacteraceae > Solibaculum. The sequence goes on along the minus strand of CAJFOZ010000033.1, from coordinate 26,129 downwards.
GATTTGATCCACGAGACCAACGGCGCCCAGGGCTGGAAGAGATATTCCTTCGAGCCTGTCACTGCTCAGTATGTCCGCATGCAGGGCATTACCCGCGGCAGCGACTACGGCTACTCCTTCTATGAATTCCAGGTCATGGGCTATGGCAGCACCGATCCTGTGGAAATCAACAGCATTGCTTTTGAAAAGGATCAAGTGAATGTCCTGCGCGGCAGCAAGGTCAGCTTGGGCATTGTCACCGATCCTACAAACGCTACCGCTTCCAGCTTCCAGTGGGAGAGCCTGAATAAGGATATCGCCATTGTGGATCAGTCCGGCAATGTAACAGCCCTTACTCCCGGTGAAGCCACTATCCAGGTTTCTAGCACTCTCAATCCTGAAGTGAAGGCCACCTGCAAGGTCGTTGTCGAGGATTACAGCGGCATGCCCACCCCGGTGGAAAGCGTTATCATGAGCGGCAAAGTCAACTACATGGATGTGGATGAAGAGATCGCTTTGACCGCAACTGTTACTCCAGACGATGCCATGACCAAGAACGTCAAGTGGACTTCCAGCGATGAATCCATCCTGACTGTGGATTACAATGGCAATGTCACCGCCCTCAAACCCGGCATTGCAACCATCCGGGTTACCAGTGCCGCTGATGCCTCCATCTATGACGAGTGCACCATTGAGGTAAGAGAGCCTGAAACTCCGGACATTATCACCGCAGAGACCGATAAGGATACCTACGATGCCAATGAGACCATCACCGTCACCATTAAGACTCCTTTGGACGTCAACAGAGTGGCTTTGCGCAATGAGCGTGGAAACTACATCACCCTGCAGGATGTTCACAGCAAGCAGGAAGATGGTCAGAAGATCTGGACTATCAAGACTGCAGTGGGTAGCTACGGCATTGGCCGTGTCCTCACTGTGATGGTCGACCAGGGCGAAGGCCTCGTAGAGGGTACCACTATTACAGTGGATATCGTAAAACCGGCTGCTCCTGCCGCAGAGATCTATTCTGTAGAGATGCAGTCCGAAAGCGCCAATATTAATGAACCCTTCATCGTGGAAGTTAAGACCAACCTCAATGCCACCAAGCTGGCTGTTAAGAATGAATCTGGCCGCAGCATCACCTTTGACGTATTGAGCTGCGAAGATGAAGGCGATGTGAGAACCTACACCATTTCCATGAGCGTAGGCACCGCTGGTGACAGAGAGTTTACCTTCCTGGCCGCCAACGAAGACGGCGTTTGGACTGAGCCTGGTGTAACCGCTTCCATCAAGATTTTGGCCAAAGCAATCATTTACTCGGCCGATATGCAGTCTGAGAGCGCAAACGTCAATGAACCCTTCATCGTGGAAGTTAAGACCAACACAAATGCCACCAAACTGGCTGTCAAGAACGAGATCGGCCGGGATGTGAGCTTTGAGGTGCTGGGCTATGAAGATGAAGGCGATGTGAGAACCTACACCATTTCCATGAGCGCAGGCACCGCCGGCATGAGAGTATTCTCCTTCCTGGCCGCCAACGAAAAGGGTGAGTGGTCAGAAATGACTGTGGAAGCTTCCATCAACATCACAGTGAAGCCGGTTGTCTATTCAGCTGAGATCCAAACGGAAAGTGCCAAGATCAATGAACCCTTTGAAGTAAAGGTTACAACCAGCTTGGGTGCAACCCAATTGGCTGTTAAGAATGAACTTGGCCGGGATATAAGCTTTGAGGTGCTGGGCTATGAAGATGAAGGCGATATGAGGACCTATACCATCTCCATGAGTGTGGGCACCGCCGGCATGAGAGTATTCTCCTTCCTGGCTGGTAACGATAACGGCCAGTGGTCGCCGGCAACTGTAGAATGCTCGGTTATCATCACAAAATAACGGCTCAAAAACCCCCAGTGGTTTTTGAACCATAACAAAAAGCGTGTAGTCCCAAAGAGGGCTACACGCTTTTGTGTTTTAAGGAAAAAGCATCCAATTGTTTGGGCAGGATAAAAAAGGGGTATTGCAAAGATGAAAAAGGGGGATTATAATGAATAGCAGAAGGTAGGGACTGTATTTTGTCCGACCACGAGACTCATTTCTACGTCTGGTAAAAAGACGTGGCCTTAAATTAAACAAAGGATGTGTACAGTATGGCTCAGATTACCAAAGATACCATCATCGGTGATATTCTTGATATGGATCAGTCCACCGCTCCTTATTTTCTGGAGATTGGTATGCATTGTTTAGGTTGTCCCGCTTCTCGAGGGGAAACCCTGGAGGAAGCCTGCCAAGTTCACGGCGTGGACGTCGATCAGCTGCTTGAGAAACTCAACGCCCATATCAGCAAATAAGATAAGGCTTTTCTTTTGTTTATGCCAGTAGCAAAGAGGGTCCGGGCGCTTGTCGAGATCGCCTGGGCCCTTTTGAGTTTTGACGTGGCAGAGAGGAGGGATCCGGTTGAAAGAGCACCCTTTTTTATTGGACAGCCGCCTCAATCAATGCGCTAGTTTTGTCCGCCCAGGAAGCCGTATGGTGGACGTAGGTACCGACCATGCATATCTTCCTGTATGGTTAACGAGGCGGGGGATCTGTCCCCACGCCATTGGGGTGGATATCCGTCCTCAGCCGTTGGCTCGGGCCAAGGAGACGGTAGAAAAATACAGGGCGGGGGATTTGGTAGAGCTTCGTTTATCGGATGGACTCAGTGAGGTATTGGCCCATGAGGTGGAGGACATTGTCATTGCCGGTATGGGAGGGGAGGTCATCGCTGGAATCCTTGAAGCGGCGCCATGGATCCGGGATAAAGAAAAACGCCTGATTTTGCAGCCCATGTCCCGTGCGGAATGCCTGCGGGAATACTTATTCCAGCATGGCTTTGCGTTGGAGGAAGAGGAGATTGTTATGAACAATCGCCGGCTTTATACCGTTATGCAGGTTTTCTTTACCGGGCGTATTACCCATGCCACCCCCTTGATGCTCTGGGCGGGACGATTAACCGAAAGCAAATCGCCGCATGCGCCTGCGTTTTTACGGCGCCAGGCCCGGCATCTGCGCAACTGTGCTCAGGGACAAGGAGAAGGATATTTGACAGCAGCTTTGCAGCTGGAAGCAGCGGCTGACGCTTTAAGTGCACGTGTTCCAGCGGCCCGTTAGCTGCCAAACTTCCATAAGAGAAGGAGACTACATTATGATTACTGTGGGACAAATTTACAGCTATTTGGATCAGATTGCCCCCTTTGACTACCAAGCCGATTGGGACAACAGCGGACTTCAGGTGGGCTCGTATGATGATCAAGTGGACAAAGTCCTGGTGGCGCTGGATGTAACGTCCGAGGTCATCGAAGAGGCGCAGGATATGGGCGCCCAGATGATTGTCAGCCATCATCCTGTGCTGTTTCACGCCGTCAAGCGGCTGGATAGGGAATCGATTCCCTATCAGTTGGCCAAAGCGGGTATTGCGTCGGTGGCTTGCCACACCAATTTAGATACGGCTCCCGGAGGAGTCAACGATTGCTTGGCTTCCCGGTTGGGGCTTGTGGATCTGCAACCTCTCAATTGGGATACCAGCCGCAACTTTTATAAGATGACGGTGTTTTGTCCCAGCGATCACACCCAGAAAGTGTATCGCGCTATGGCCCAGGCTGGGGCCGGGACGTTGGGAAACTATTCTGGATGCGCCTTTACCACCACCGGTGAGGGACGTTTTATCTGTGAGGAAGGTTCCCATCCTTTCATCGGAGAAGAGGGAAAAGAAGCCGCCGCACAGGAGGATCGATTGGAAATGCTGGTACCGCCGGAAAAACTCAAGGCTGTACGAGCTGCCATGCTGGTCAACCATCCCTATGAACAGCCGGCTTACGATATTGTAGAAACCAGTTCTGTGCGCCGCAACACCTCCTTTGGCCTGGTGGGAAAACTGACGTTTGACGATCTTTCCCCTCAGCGCTTTGCCTATTATGTGAAGGAACAGCTCAAAGCACCTGGTTTGCGTTTTGTGCCGGGCAATCGGGACGTCTCTAAGGTAGCGGTGCTGGGCGGCGGAGGAGACAGCAGCCTTCAGGACGCCATCCGGTCGGGGGCCGACGCCTTTGTCACAGGGGAATGCAAACATCATGTATTGCTCCAGGCGGCTGAAGCCGGCATTACCTTTATCGATGCCGGACATTTTTTCACGGAAAATGTAGTGGTTCCATGCCTGACGGACAAATTAAAAAAACAGTTTCCCCAGGTGGAATTCAAAGCATCCCAATTGATAACCGATCCATCCCAATGGGTAAAATAACAAAAAACCGGCCTGCATAATCGAAGCAGGCCGGTTTTTATGATGAATGGGATGATTCTGCCTCTATGGGTTGTTTTAATCATCCTCTCCAAATAATTCAGAAAGCATCCGTTGACGGTTCCCTAAGAACTGCTTGGTGATGATGTAATGCTCCGTCCGCTCATAGGGGGTGCGGACCAGACGGCTGTCTTGAATGAGATAGATATCGGCGTCTGGATACCCCATGAGGATGGGGGAATGGGTGGCTATGATGAACTGGGAACCATTCTGGACCAACTGCCCCAATCGTGCCAACAGGGCCAGCTGACGGGAGGGGGATAAGGCCGATTCCGGCTCGTCCAGCAGATAGAACCCCTGTCCCCGGAACCGGTGGAGAATGAGGGAGAAAAAACTCTCTCCATGGGATTGCTCGTGAAGGGAGCCGCCATACTGCTGCAAAAATCGTTCCCGGGTTGCAGGATCAGGATCAGAGGCAGCTAGACGATCCACTTCGGTGGAGACATTGTAAAAACTCTCGGCCCGCAGGAAATAGCCGTCTTTAGGCGAATAGGGGGATTTGATCAAAGTGATGTTCCGATAGAGAAGGGAATGGCTGTCCTGCGTGGAGAAGCTGAAATTACGGGATCCCCCTTCCGGGTTAAAACCGTACCCGATGGCGATGGCTTCCAGCAATGTGGATTTCCCGGACCCATTTTCGCCGCAGAGAAAGGTGACCGGCTTTGAGAAACAAAGGCTTTCAAAATTCTGAAGCACAGGGAGGCAATAGGGATATTGATCCCACCGGGTTACCCGATCCCGCTTGAACACAAGGCGCTTGACGTATACCATATCAGTCCACCACAAAAGGACGGACGTCCTGTAGCAGTTGCTGATCCACCATAGCCCGTACCAGCAGCCCCTCCGGCAGATACTGTTCCTCTAGGATGGATCCGTTGCGACGGATGCGGGCGGCAAGCCCAGCCTTTTCAAAGGGAATGAGCAGCTTCATGCGGCGATGGATTTGGGGGAGGGACTGGTCAATCGCCTTCAGAAGCTGATCCATGCCGGAGCCAAACCGGGCTGAAACGCATACAAATTTCCCGACGTGGGGGAGATGGCTGGGATCGGTTAAAAGATCGCACTTGTTAAATACAGGCAAGATAGGGGTTTCCCCACAGTTGAGGGATTCCAAAAGATCCTTGGTGACCTGTAGATGCATGGATGCTTCCGGACTAGAGGCGTCGCATAAATTCAGGATGAGGTCGGCCTCAGCGGCTTCCTCCAGGGTGGAATGAAAGGCCTCCACCAGGTGATGGGGAAGGTTGCGGACCAGGCCGACGGTATCGATGAGCACTACGTGGCGTCCGCTGGGCAGGCGGAGAGAACGTGCCGTAGGATCCAATGTGGCAAACAATTTATCTTCCGCTAGTACGCCGGCTTGGGTCAACGCGTTCATCAAAGTGGACTTTCCTGCGTTGGTGTATCCCACCAATGCAACCGTAGGGATGTTGTTTTTCTTTCGGCGATGCCGCATATTCTGCCGCCGCTTATTGGATTCGTTAAGCTTTTGCTTTAAGGATTCGATCCGCCTGCGGATGTGGCGGCGATCGGTCTCCAACTGGGTTTCACCAGATCCACGGGTATGGGTGCCGGCCCCACCGCCGATGCGGGATAGAGCAGTGCCCTGTCCGGTCAGACGGGGCAGCATATACTGAAGCTGAGCCAGTTCCACTTGCAACTTGCCTTCACTGGACTGGGCACGGCTGGCGAAAATCTCCAAAATCAACATGGTGCGGTCTATAACTCGTACCTTTAGTTCCCTTTCCAGATTGCGGAGTTGGGTGGGCGTCAATTCCCGGTCGAATACCACGACTTCGGCCTCCTGGGTGAGACACAGCTGACGGATCTCCTCCAGCCGTCCGGTTCCGATACAGGTGGCTTTATCGGGGGACTCCCTCCGCTGCATGACGCTGGGGCCCGGTTCATAGCCAGCTGTTTGAAGCAGTTCTTGCAGTTCCTCTAGGGAGGCTTCCGCGTCGTATACCGATTCCCCGCAGTCCACTGAGACCAAAATAGCGCGGGGAGGGGTGGCCTTACTTTCCTCTTGTTGCATGGTTGATTCTCCTCTCGCCTTTTGGAAGGCCATTTGTGATGCTGATCTGTACCGACCGACGTTTATTACAATACAGCCTAATCGGACAAGCACATGATAGCACGGATTGCCCTAGAAAAAAAGGGGGGATTTTCTCAGATAAAAAACAGCGGTTTTAAAGTCGGTTTTTAGCAGTCTATGGATACTGCAATGGATGCATGCTGTTTTTTTATTGCTGTTTAATGTGCATCTACTGTGCTTATCAAAAGAGAATTTGGATAGATTATATATTTTATATCTAGTTTTTCTATTCATAGAAAGAAAAATATGAAAATATTGTATCAATCGACTTGCCAATAGAACAACTTTATAGTATGATATGAATATCAGGTTGTCGAATTTTGGAGGTGGACAACCTTTTTTTGCATTGGTTATGTGAATAAAATTCACATAACGTTCCATCCATTGTATGAAAAGGCCATCCCCCTACATCTGAGCAGGGGGATGGAGATTGGCTTGAGCAGGACCATCCAAAACCACGCCGTCGGCCGTAAAACGGGAGCCATGGCAAGGGCAGTCCCAGGTTTGCTCGTCGGCGTTCCAACTGAGCTCGCATCCCATATGGGCGCAGGTAGGCTTGACGGCGTGGATATGGCCTTCTTGATCCTTAAATTCGCCGGCTTTGCCCATCATGCCGTGGGAGACGGTGGCGCCTTGTCCGGGATGAGGATGGTTTTTTCGTTCAGGGGGAGCCATTTTATCCACCGTGAGCCCTTTGAGGATATCGCCGGTGGAGGAGAGCAAGGTACTGGCCGACAGCCCCAGCTGGAAACGACGGGGCGTAAAGACTTCCTCCCAAGGGTTTGCGCGCCCTTCGATCATATCACGGATCAATAAGGAAGAGAGCATACTGCTACTCATCCCCCATTTGCCAAAGCCCGTGGCCACATAAAGATTGTCCCGTTTGGTGGAATAACGTCCGATATAGGGGATGTTGTCCAACGTCATGCAGTCCTGAGCCGACCACTGCGATACCACTTGGGCACCCGGATAGAAGGAAGATGCAGCCTGCTTGAGGGCCTCGTACCGATGTCCCTTTGGATCCCGGCCGCACTTGTGCCCTTCGCCGCCCACCAGCACCAGGTTGCCCTGTTGGCGGAAGGAATACCCCTTGGGACTTACGTCAATATACATGCGTTCTACTGGCTGGGCATCCGTCAAGGCCACTACATAGGACCGCTTTTGATACATGCGCAAAAAGTAATACCCCGGCGTATTGAGAAAGGGATAATGGGTACATACCACAATGTGTTCTGCTTTGAGGCTGCCGTCCCCGGTGAAAACCGTATCGTCCTCAATGGACAAAGCACGGGAATGTTCGTAGATGGTGAGATCCTGTACCGCCCAGTTTAAAAATTTCAGGGGATGGAACTGGGCTTGATGGGGAAACTCCAACGCCCCTAATGTATCAAAGGGGAGGTCGGGGGTATCCACCATACGATAGGGGATCTCCAACTGTTTTGCCGCCTCTTCCTCCCGCTTAAGAAGCTGCATGTCCTCTTCACTTCGGGCATAGCAGGCGGCGGATACCTTTTGGAAATCGCAATCGATCTGATGTTCCTCCACCAATTTTTCATATTGTCTTACCGCCGATTGGTTTGCCTGGTAATAGAGCTTAGCCTTATAAGCGCCCATACCGCTGATTAGACGGTCGTAGGTTAAACGGTGTTGGCTGGTAATTTTAGCGGTGGTATGTCCGGTGGTACCGCTGCCGATGCGGTCGGCCTCCAAAAGGGCTACTTTGGCGCCGCCTTCCTGGAGTTTGCGGGCGCACAAGATGCCTGCCAGACCTCCTCCAATCACTGCCACATCCACTTGATGGTCGCCACACAGCGGCGGATACTGGGGAAGGGAAACGTCGTTCATCCAATAAGATTTATACATTTGGGTAAAAACCTCCCATTTTCAATCGATAAAAATAGGATTTCCGATCCCATGAAAAATACACGATACATGAGAGAGATTTTTAAAACGGCTATGAGAAACCAAATGAGGGTTGCGATATAACCGGGAAAAGGAGGGTCCGTTTTATGTACACACAGCGTTTGAAAGAGCTACGAAAACAGCACCATCTCAGTCAGGAGGAATTGGCCGATATTTTACATTGTTCCCAGCGCGCCTATTCCCACTGGGAGAATGGGGTGAGGCATTTGCCCATCGATGTACTTGTTTCACTGGCGCAGTATTATCACATCAGCACCGATTACATATTAGGACTTTCCGATGAAGATTATATTTATCTCTATGGAGAGAAACACGGAAGCCAATACTTTTAGGCAAAAGGGAAAAATGCATTCCAGTTGCGCGTCATCTCTTAACAAAAGGACAAAAACGGTGTAAAATAAAGGGATAAACGTCAAAATTGGAGTGTCCCCATGAGCAAACAGGTTTCACAATTTGATGCATCAAAAGCTTCCTCTTCCACAGCATTTCCGTCGTTGCACATCGACAAGGCATATGTGCTGAGCCACGCCATCCACCGTCCCGCCTACTTTAAAGGATTGGTGCTGTTCCGCAGCGGCACAGTTCAGGTGGATACCACCGCCGGCCGTTTGGGAGAACTTTACTGCCGCATTGGAGACCATCCTACGGTGACGGTGCATGTGCGTCCCGACGGGACCTTGGGCGAGGTGTTCTGCCCCGCCTGCTATGGCCACGTTCAGAATGGATGGTGCGAGCACGGAGTGGCGGCGGTCTTGGCGCTTCTCCCCCCGGAAGGGGAGGAGCATACCGCCATCCGGGAAGAGGACATCGGTAGGATGGTTAGCCGATACACCAGCCTGGTGTCCGAGACGTATCCACATCTGATGGGTCAGTCCTGCCACGGGGTACATCTTTATCCCCGGCTTACAGTGGATCAGCCGGGCGGTGGATCAGCACGTTTTTTCCTGGAATTGAGCATCGGGAAAAAACGCAAGTATGCTGTGCGCAGTGTCAAGGAATTCTCCAGCGCCTTTTCGTCGGAACGGGTGGTGGCTTACGGCAAGGAATTGGAATTTGTCCACATCCCCGCCGCCTTTGTGGCGGAGGATCGTCCATTGATCTCCTTTGTCCGCCAGGCAGTGGAGGAATGGCAGTCCATCCTCCAGTCCATTTTGGCGGGAGGGGGGAGCCCTATCGGCCGCCGGCTGCTGATGACCCCGGTCCAGATGGCCAGGCTGATGCCGGTGCTGGCAGGACGAGAGGTGCCGGTGTCCCTCCCCGGGCGGGAGGAAGATAGAAACCTTTTGGTCCAGGACGGCGCCCAAGGGATGGATATCCGGATGCGATTTTCCCAACCGGAAGGGGAGCGGCTTAAAATGACGCTTTACCCAGAGGGCAAACGGGAAATATATTGCCGTACCCCTTGCATCCTGCTGTGGGGGGACCGGCTTTTGCACCTGCCGGACGAGGACGCCGCCCTATTGCTTCCCGCTTTGGATTTGCTGGATCTTTGTGGAGGACAGGTAGCCATTCCGGAGGAGTATCAGAACCGGGTGTTGTCCACCGTCCTGCCGGCGTTGGAACAGCGGGGATGGACTCAGGTGGACGACACCATCCATCGGGTCCATACCGACTCCATGACGCCGCGCATTTGGCTGGATCGTCAGGGAGCCCGGGTGCTGTGCAAGCTCCAGTTCGACTATGGTGTGGAGGATCCATCGGCTTTGCCCCAGCGGGATCTTCCCCGGGAGGAGTATGTCATCGGGGTGTTGGAGGAAAACGGTTTCCGGCCGCTGCCCGAAAAGGATCACTATGTGCTGAATGGAGAAGAAAATCTCCTGCGTTTGGCCCGGGAAGGGGTAGGACAGCTCCAGGAAGTGGCTGAGGTGTATGCCACTTCTGCCTTTAAGAGCATCCGTTTGCGTCTGCCGGTCAAACCTCGGTTGACCATCAAGCGGGAGGGGTCCAATCTATTGGTGGGGCTAGAGAACGACCATTATACTAGGGCAGAGCTGTGGGAACTTCTTCAGGCTGTGGAGGAGAAAAAGCCATACCATCGCTTGCCCGACGGATCTTTTGCCCCCATGGACAATGCGGCCATCCAGCAGCTGAGCCAAGTGGCCGATGTGCTTAATGTGAGCCAAGAGGATGTGCTGCAAAACCGCATCCAGGTGCCGGCCTATCTGGAAGCGGGCTTAGAGAGCCTCTTGAAGCAGAATAAAGATATCGACGTCCAGATAGACGCCAAGTTCACCCAGGATATATTGTCCCTCTCCAGCTACGACAGCCAGCCCTTTACCCCGCCCGATTGGATGACCGTACAGCTGTGGGACTACCAGATAAGCGGCGTCAAGTGGATGAAGGCGCTGGAGCGGTACGGCATGGGCGGCATTTTGGCCGACGAAATGGGGTTGGGCAAGACCTTACAGGCCACCACCCTCATTGCTTCCGGCAAGGGAAAGGGGCAGACGCTCATTGTATGCCCTACCTCTCTGGTGTACAATTGGAAAAGCGAAGTACGCCGGTTTGCCCCGGAGCTGTCGGTGTGTGTGGTATCGGGCAATGCTGAACAGCGTGCTCCTATCATCAAAGGGGCCAAGGAGGATGTCATTATCACCTCCTACGACCTGCTCCGTCGGGATATCAGCCTCTACCGCAACATGCATTTTCACTATTGTTTTATCGACGAGGCGCAGTATATCAAAAACCATCAGACCCAAAACGCCATCTCGGTCAAACAAATCAGCGCCCATATCCGCTACGCCCTTACCGGCACACCGGTGGAGAACACGCCGGGGGATTTGTGGAGTATCTTCGATTTTATTATGCCGGGATATCTGGGCCCTTACGACCGGTTTAAACGCAAATTGGAAACGCCTATCCTGGGCGGAGACGAGGATGCAGCCGAATGCCTGCGCCGTTTAACCAGCCCCTTTATCCTGCGCAGGATGAAGAAGGATGTGTTGGATCAGCTGCCGCCCAAGCTGGAAACCGCCATGGCCTGCGGCATGACGGCCGAACAGAGGAAATTGTACGCCGCTTATCTGGCCAAGGCACGCAACCAGTTTGAAACCGAGATGGGGGATGGCGGAGAGAAAAACCGCATCCGTATGCTGGCCCTGCTCACTCGTCTGCGGCAGCTTTGCGCCCATCCGGGCTTGTTTGTGGACCATTACCGGGGCGGCAGCGGAAAACTGGATCTGTTGCTGGAACTTATCCAGGACGGGATGCTGGAGGGGCATCGCATCCTGATATTCTCCCAGTTTGCGCAGATGCTCCATCTGATCTCCGACACCCTTCAAAATATGGGGATCAGCCATTTCCTGTTGGAAGGGAATACCCCGTCCCAGGAGAGGGTGGCCATGGTCAACAGCTTTAACAAAGGGGAGGCGTCGGTGTTTCTCTTGTCCCTCAAGGCAGGGGGGACCGGCCTCAATCTCACTGGGGCGGATACCGTCATTCATTTTGACCCTTGGTGGAATCCGGCCGTGGAAAACCAGGCCACCGACCGGGCCCATCGCATCGGACAAAAAAAGGTGGTGCAGGTTATCCGTCTGTACGCTGAGGATTCGGTGGAAGAACGCATCCTAGAGCTGCAAAACCGCAAACGAGCCCTTATTGACCAGCTTATCTCCTCCGGGGATGGAGCTGGGGGGCTGGATTTGGAGGACCTGCGTCATCTTTTCTCCTAAAGGGACAAAACAGAATCTTTTTCCCGTGTTTTTGGCATTTTTCTCTTGACAAATAGGGCGCCAAGCATTATAATAGTTCATGCTGACTTAAGTCGGTATGAATTGCGGATTTAGCTCATCTGGTAGAGCGCCACCTTGCCAAGGTGGAGGTAGCGAGTTCGAGCCTCGTAATCCGCTCCAAACAAAAGGATGTATCCACTGGATGCATCCTTTTTATTTTACCGCAAAAGAAAATCCCCAGAAAGGCCCAAGCCTCCTGGGGATTTTCTTTTGTTAAGTGTTTAGAGTTCCAGCATGTGGATGGTATTGCCATGCTGTTTTACCAAATCCATCAAATGCTCAAAGGAAATCCACAGGGTGGCGGTGTTGTCATTGGGATGGATACCCAGCCGGTCCCGGCCCTGCAAATCCCGGTCAAATACCATTTCCACACAGCAATCCTGGTCGTTGAGAATGCCCAGAGGGGTGACGGAGCCCTTTGTCAGCCCTAGGTATTGTTGCAACCGTTCCTCCGAGGCAAAGCTCAGCTTGGTACATCCCAGCAGCTGCTGGATCTGTTTTAAATCGGCCCGTTTCTCCTTGCAAAGGGTTACCAGAAAATGACGCTTCCCCTTGGCATCCCGCAGGAAAAGATTCTTACATACATCCCCCTGGTCGGTGATGTGGAGCTTCTCCATGTCCTCGATGGTATACACAGGAGGATGCTCCATCATGTCATAAGGGATACCCTTCTCATCCAGATACTCGATGACTTGCTGTTTGTCCATTTTATCCTTCCTTTCATGACCCTATTGCAAGGCTTTGTAATCCACTTTTCCCAGCTTGGTATGGGGGAGTTCGGATAAAAATTCCACTTGGGCAGGCACACTCCAGAGATTGAGATGTTCCCGGGAAAAGCCGGTGATCTCTTGCGCCAACTTCTCGCGTTCTTGATCGCTTTGCGGTTCCCGCTGGGGGACTACATAAGCCTTGACCCGGGTACCCTTGGGCGTATCCATTCCCACCACACAGCAGTCTTCCACCAGGGAGCTGCACCGCAGCTTTTCCTCAATGGCCGAGGGGTACACCAGATAGCCGGATACCTTCAGCACCCGTTTGAGCCGCTGACGGAAGTAGATGCCGCCCTCGCCCTGGCATCCCACATCGCCGGTATGCAGCCAGATGCGGCCGTCCTCATGACGCCTTAAAACCTTGCTTGTCTCCTCCGGATCCTCCCAATACCCCTGCATCAAAGTGGGGCCGGTGACGCAAATTTCCCCGTCCCCTTCCGGTAAAGTCTCGGTAGTGCCCATACGCACCACCTTCATCTCGTTGCCCTCCATAGGCACGCCGATGCATCCGGTGTGATAAGAGGAATAGGGATCGGTAAAGCAACAGGCGGTAACGCTTTCGGTCAAACCGTAGCCGGTGAGGAACTTACAGGGACTCCCGCCCTTTTCCAGGAGCTTGTCCATCTTTTGGCGCAGATCGTCGGACACCACATCCCCGCCGCTGCCGATAAAGCGGACATAGGATAAATCCTCCCCATCCAAGAATCCGCATTTGAGCAGCCTCTCAAAGAAGGAGGGGACGCTGAATAAAAAAGTAAGCCGATGCTTGGTGATGATGCGGCAGCATTCTTTTGCGTCGAACCGGGGAAGCAGGGCCAGGCGGATGCCGGCTGCTAGAGCGGTGTGCATGCAAAAGGCAAACCCAAAACCATGGAATACCGGAAGAGCTCCCAGCATGCCGTCGGTCTCCTTGGCTTCTCCCAGGACGGGGAAGAGCTGGAAGGACAAAGAATTGATGGCGGCGTTGGACAGCATCACCCCTTTGGGAAGGCCCGTGGTTCCACCGGTATACATAATGGCGGCGGTGGACTCCGGATCGGATGCCGCATCCGGCAGGGAATGGGAGTTGTTCCATGCCTTCCCCTGATCCAAAAACTGCTCCCAGCTGAGACTTTTGGTTACGTGAGCGGTTCCCACTTTTTGCCGGATGCTGTGGGCATATACCTTTCCTCGGATCCATCCCATCGGGGCTTTTTCAAAAAAGTCGCAGGTTTTGCAGCGGATCAAGGCGACATCCAAACCGTCAAAGGCCTTTTCCGAAAGATCAAAACAGAAGGCTACTTTGGACCGCACCAATTCCACCCCGTGGCGCACTTCATCGGAGGTGGACAAAGGATGCAGCATATTGCACACTGCTCCAATGCGGTTGACGGCATAAATGGCCGCCACCGTCTGGGGGAGGTTGGGCATACAGATGGTGACCCTGTCCCCGGATGTTACACCCAATGCCAGCAGGCCGGCGGCACATTGGTCAATCAGATGGTCTAGCTGACGGTAGGATAAGGCGGTACCGTAAAAAAGAAGGGCGTTACCCTGGGGGTTCTGGAGGGCCGAAGCGTGGATTTGTCTATAAAGGGTGGGATGACGGTCAATTTTCATTTTCATAAAGGGCTACTTCTTTCTCATAGATATTACAGAAGGAAAAACCTTTTCTAAATACCGGAAGCGGAAGAAAATTGGAAACAGACGCCGGTACAGGATAGGTTATCCGCTTGTTTTATAGTGGAAACAGGTGTATAATAAAGGACAAGTCTAAACTTGTCAATTTTTGGATTTTTCGCGCGCAAACACCGCTTTATTCCAGGAAAAGGAGAGTATCATGCAAGTAGGAGACCTGCACTGCCACACCCGATTGTCGGATGGTTCCCTTTCTCCAGAGGGCCTGGTTTGGTTGGCCCAAAAGCTCCATTTGGATGCTGTTGCTATAACCGATCACGACACCTTGGCCGGATGCCGGCAGGCAAAGGAGTTAGGGAAGGGGCAGCAAGTTCGAGTTATCCCGGGGGCGGAGTTCTCCTGTGTGGATGAAAAACGGGGTAGAAAGGTGCATCTCCTCTGCTATGGGCCCAAAAAGCTCCAGGTGCTGGAGCCCATCTGCCAAGAGATCGGGCGCCGCCGCCGGGAGGCTGTGCACCAGATGATTGAAAAGGTGGCGGCCCACTATCCCATAACCGTGGAGATGGTGGAGCGCTATGCCCAAAACAGCACCTGTGTGTATAAGACCCACATCATGGAGGCCCTCATGGATCTGGGTTACGATGTGGAGGCCTATGGGACCCTGTTTCGCAAGCTGTTTCACCAAAAGACAGGCGCCTATTTAGTGACGCCTCAGTTTCCCAGCGCGTTTGAGGTGCTACATCTCATCCATGAGGCGGGAGGCGTGGCCGTGCTGGCCCACGCGGAGATTTACGATAGCCTCGATGTATTGGAGGAGCTGATCCAGGAGGGGCTGGACGGCGTGGAGGTATGGCATCCCCGCAACAGCGACGCCACCCGGAAGCATCTGCTGGGCCGGGCCAAAGAGCATGGACTCTTGACCACAGGAGGTTCGGATTTTCACGGCCGGTTCCGCGGCACCGCCGTCCCGTTGGGGACGTGCACTACCCCAGAAGAACCTCTTAAGAGGCTGCTGGAGCGGATTGAAGCATAATGGCTAAGGCTATGGGATCATTTCAAACAGTCTAATCCTTATTATACCGGTCCATGTAGCAAAAATCAACGAGATTTGAGCCCTGTCGATCTGTCCGGATTGCGCTGTCAAGACGATAAAAAAGACAACAAGGCAGAGGGAAATGTTCCCACTTTCTTTCAGGGGAATCCCATCGGCTTTTGTATAAAGTACCTTTGGAAAGGGGAAGTTAAAATGGAGTATTTGTATCGACCCAAGGGGGTTTGTTCCCGCAGCATCCGTTTGGATCTGGAAGGGGATGTAATCCGCAGTGTCCAATTTGAAGGAGGATGCCATGGCAATCTCCAGGGAATTGCCAAACTGGTGGAGGGTATGACGGTAGACCAGGTGGAGCAAAAGCTCCGCGGCATCAAATGCGGTATGCGTAAGACTTCCTGTCCGGATCAGTTGGCCCAAGCGGTCCGCAAGGCTGCCGAGCAGTCAAAGGACACGCAGGAGGATCAGGCAGGTTAACTCTTAAATTGTTTTGCTTTGAAAGGTGTGACATCACATGCCGGACGACAATGATATCCGTATTGCGGGGGATCATCCCTCGCGGGAAAAATCTGAGGAAAACATTCTTGACCACACTGCCCAGGAGCTGGAGCGGGAAAAACGCAACGGCAACTTGGAAAAGGCGCGTCAATTGGGCGCCCTGGTGGCGGGAGAGATGTGGGCGTCCGACAGCGAGAGCCTTTTCGGGGCCGACGCAGCGGAGGGCGGGCAGGGCTTGTTTGAACGGCGTCTCCTGTATGCCTTTGCAGCGTCCACAGGGCTGGAACGCTATACGCCCAATCAACTTTGCGCCCGGACGGCTCTCAGCAGTTTTTACGATGTGCTTAAAAAGGAAGCCCCGGATCTTTACGATCAGCTGGAGAATTCCTTTGCCTTTTCGTTTTATTATCTGGATCTGCGCCGGGGCCAGAGGGTACCGGCCGACATTGGCAAATCCTTTGCCATGCTGTGCAACCGGGAGGATGATCCGGTGTATGCCCGGTTGGGAGAAGCGCTGTATCTGCGCTTTCTGGACGTCATCGAAGCCCAGGCGGGGAGCCTGCATTTTGTAACCGAACCAGGAGGAGATCAATGATGCTAGAACCAGGGGACAAAGCGCCCGATTTTACATTGCCCGATCAAAATGGAGAGATGGTCAGCCTGTCGTCCTTTTTGGGCAAGACGGTGGTACTTTATTTTTATCCCCGGGACAACACCCCGGGATGTACCAAAGAGGCCTGTTCTTTCCGGGATAACTATCCTCTTTACATGGAAAAAGACGTCGTGGTTATCGGCGTCAGCCCCAATACATCGGCATCCCACCAGAAGTTTGCCGAGAAATTTGAGCTTCCCTTTTTGCTGTTGGCCGATCCGGAAAAACAGGTGGTGCAAGCTTATGGCGCTTGGGGAGAAAAGAAAAATTACGGCAAGGTGACGGTAGGGTTGCTCCGCTCCACCTTTGTCATCGGACCGGACGGTGTCATCCAAAAGGTGTTTAAGAAGGTCAAGACGGCCACCCACGGCCAAGATGTGTTGGAGGCTTTGGCAGCCAACTGAACCAAAGACACTAGGATCCCCTTTCCAGCAAGATGGCTGGAAAGGGGATTTTTGTGTATTGCATATAGGGAAACTTGCGAAAACAATGGAAAACAGGTATGATAAAATCAGTGTGTCACACTAGTTTTAGAACATCTGCCTGTGGAAATGGGTGAACCATTGGGCGGTGAATAGCAAAACGTATTCCATTTGCCTACAAAGGAAAGGATGATGGTCGGTTGAAAAAAGTCATCTTGATTGTACTAGCGTTGGTGGTATTGATGGCTGCCCTTGTATTTTTCATGCTTTTGCCGCTGGGAAAGGATCAGGGAAGTCCTAGTTCCCAGGAACCTACCTCCTCTTGGCAGGGGACTACCGTTTCGATAGGCGATGCCGGCAGTGCTGTTCCCCAGCCGGAAGGTTCTCAAACCCAGTGGGAACCGGGCAGTTTACAGACCATAGATCCTTCCATCCGATCGGCTTTGGAGAACAGCAATCCTCTGGATCAGGCTTATCAAGAACATTTAAATGCCGGCGAATCCAAAGCCCAGTTAAATGAATCCTTTATGGGCTACTGGCGGGATGAGATCGACAACGCCTTCCAGATGGCTTTGGGCGCCTGCGATGAGCAACAAAGCGTATTGCTGCAAAATGCCCAGGATGCTTGGACCATCCAAAACGACGAGCAACAAGCATTATACTATAATTTGCTTGCCAAGCGTTATCCGGATGGGCAGGAGCGGGAAGAGGCGTATGACAAATACCGTCTGGACTATTATCGGGATAGAGCGTTGACTCTTTATGAATACTACTGTGTGCTCAAAGAGGATGTGGTGGAGATCACCTATCTGTTTGGCGAATAGCGCTTGGGATCATTCAGAGACAATGAAAAAACACCTTCTGGAACAATTCCAGAAGGTGTTTTTGCTGTTAAAATAGGAGAAATTAGGATTTTAGCCTTCGTACTCCACAATGTCA
The DNA here is from genome assembly GCA_904397895.1 of uncultured Clostridia bacterium. Classification (GTDB taxonomy): domain Bacteria; phylum Bacillota; class Clostridia; order Oscillospirales; family Acutalibacteraceae; genus Solibaculum. Next base: position 8,125 of record CAJFOZ010000033.1, on the reverse strand, counting down.
ATGGAATTGATCAAAACATCTTCAGCAGGGGTGGAGGGTTGGCTTCCATCGGTAGTGGGGATTTTCTCCACAGCGGCGATGGAATCTACTACATCCATGCCCTCAAACACTTGGCCAAAAACGGTGTGACCGGAACCGTCGGGAGTATAAATACCGTCCAGCCAAGGGGTACCGCCCACTTGGGCGTAGGTTTCCTTGACCTTTTCGTCCATCTCGTCAAACTTATAGCCGTACTGGCTGTAGGCCGAGTAGAGGGAATCGTCCACAGGGCCGGCCTGGACGATGAAGAATTGGCTGCCGTTGGTATTGGGACCTGCGTTTGCCATGGACAAAGCGCCCCGGTAATTATGAAGGTTCTCATCGAATTCATCTTCAAAGGGGGTGCCCCAGATGCTTTCGCCGCCGGCGCCGGTACCTTGCGGGTCGCCGCCTTGGATCATGAAATCTTCAATGACACGATGGAATTTCAGGCCGTTATAATAGCCGTCTTTGGCGTGGGTGGTGAAATTCTCCACGGCTTTGGGAGCCTGATCGGGGAAAAGGCGGATTTTGATATCGCCCATTGTGGTGTGCATCACGGCGATGGTTTCACCCTTTTTGGGGGCATCCAGCTGGGAGGCAGGGCCAAAGGAGCCGCCGCAAGCCGTCAGGCCTAGCATCAGGGCGGCACAGCAGCTTAAAAGCAAAATGCGTCGAATGAATTTGCGCATGGGAAACGTCCTTTCTCTTCTTTGATGTTTTTTCGATTGCCCCATATTTAACTATGAGGCGGAAATACAACGTGTTTTTCATACCGCGACGGAAAATCACCGGGCCCCTCCATGAACTGGGAACCATCCGATGGATAAACATCCGGCACTTGTTGTAAATGAAATGTTTTATTCCATGATATCGATGGACTTGATTACAACATCTTCTAGCGGCTTATCCTGGGCGTTGGTAGCCACAGCGGCGATGGAATCCACAACATCCATTCCCTCAACCACCTGGCCGAATACAGAATGACGGAAGTCCAAATGAGGCGTCCCTCCTACCGCTTTGTAATTCTCCACAGCATGGGTGGGGAATCCGCGGTCGGAGAGCTGTTCCATTTGCTCGATCAGGCGTTCATCCACCTCCGGCGCCTGCACAATAAAGAACTGGCTGCCGTTGGTATTGGGGCCGGCGTTTGCCATGGAGAGGGCGCCGCGCAGGTTGTGAAGGTCGGGGTCGAATTCATCCTGGAAAGGGGAACCCCAGATGCTTTCACCGCCCATACCGGTACCGGTGGGATCACCGCCCTGGATCATAAAGCCATCGATGACACGGTGGAAAATGAGGCCGTCATAGTATCCGTTTTTGGCGTGGGTGATGAAGTTCTCCACTGTTTTGGGAGCTTTGTCAGCGAAAAAGCGGATTTTGATATCGCCTAAACTGGTGTGCATGACGGCCGAGAGTTCGCCCACCTGGGGTGCGTCAAGCTGATTGAAGGACATGGATAGATCTCCTTTCGTTACTTAGGAAAAATGAGGGATAAAATCCTGGTGTTTCTCTGCAACAGTGCAAAATAAACGACACTCGATAAAATCCTATTTTCTTATTGTAACCGCCGCCCTTTAAAATGGCAAGGGGGAATTGGTTTTATCTCCCAAAAGAAAATCCGGCGCGCCACCGATAGTCGCGCCGGATGAATTCTTCCAGAAAAGTCTCTTACAGGGTCCAGATGCGGACGATAAAATCTTTGTCGCCGATCTTCTTCAGGACATCCTCTGTGACGTCGCCAGTGACATCCAGGATAGCGTAGGCATAATCCTTCTTGGAATGGCTCTGCATATTTTCGATGTTGAGGCCAATGGAGGAAACCGATTCGGTGATATGGCTCAACACGTTGGGCAGATTGCGATGGATGATGCAGATACGGGTGCAGCCGGCTGAACGGGCCATTTCCACACGGGGGAAGTTGACCGAGTTGACAACGTTGCCGTTCTCCAAGAAATCCTTGACCTGACGGGCCGCCATGCAGGCACAGTTTTCTTCCGACTCAGGAGTCGAGGCGCCCAGATGGGGCAGCGGGATGACGCCCTTCACACCCAGCAAAGCGTCGGACGGGAAGTCTGTCACATAAGCCGCCACTTTGCCGCTTTCCAAACCGGCGATGAGATCCTGCTCATTGACCAGGCCGCCACGGGCGAAGTTGAGGATGCGGACGCCTTCCTTCATAGAAGCGATGGCGTCGGTGTTGATCATGCCCTTGGTATCGGGAGTCTGGGGCACGTGAATGGTGATATAATCGCACTCGCGATAGATTTCTTCCAGGGATTGGGCATGGGTGATGCGGCTGGAGAGGCCCCAAGCGGCGTCAACCGACAGGTAAGGATCGTAGCCGAAGACCTCCATATCCAATGCGGCGGCAGCGTTAGCAACCCGCACGCCGATGGCGCCCAAGCCGATGACGCCCAATTTCTTGCCGGCGATTTCCGGGCCAACGAAAGAGCTCTTGCCCTTTTCCACCATCTTGCCCACTTCATCACCGTTCCCTTTGAGGGATTTGGCCCACTCGATGCCGTCCACGACCTTACGGGAGCACAGCAGCATACCGGCGATGACCAATTCCTTCACGGCGTTTGCATTGGCGCCAGGGGTGTTGAACACCACGATACCGGCTTCCGCGCATTTGTCCACGGGGATGTTGTTGGTGCCGGCGCCGGCACGGGCGATGGCCTTCAGGGATGCCGGCAATTCCATTTCGTGCATGGAAGCCGAACGCACCAGAATGGCGTCGGGATTTTCCATGGTGTCGGACACTTGATAATTCTCATCCAAGTTGGCTAAACCCTTGGGCGAGATTTTATTTAACGTTTGAATACGATACATAGTATCACTCCGCCTTTTCGATAAAATGAGTGTTTTCTAAAATGGGGATTAGGCGTTTGCCTCAAAATCCTTCATAAAGGCAACCAGCTTCTCCACGCCTTCCAAGGGCATGGCATTGTAGATGGAAGCGCGCATACCGCCTACCGAGCGATGGCCTTTCAGATTGACAAATCCGGCAGCTTCAGCGGCTTTGACAAACTTAGCGTCCATGTCGGCGTCACCGGTGACAAAGGGGGCGTTCATAAGGGAACGGTCCTCTTTGACCACAGTGCCGCGGAACAGGTTGGAATGATCCAGGAAATCGTAGAGGACGGCGGCTTTTGCTTCATTGCGGGCCTTCATGGCATCCAAACCGCCGATTTCGTCCTTGATCCACTGGAGCACCAAGCCGAAGATATAGATGGCGTAGCAAGGCGGTGTGTTGAACATGGAGCCGTTGTCGGCATGGGTCTGGTAGTTGAACATGGTGGGGGTGATGTCCCGGGCCTTGCCGATGAGGTCTTCCCGGATGATGACGATGGTCAAACCGGCAGGGCCGCAGTTCTTCTGGGCGCCGGCATAGATCACGCCGAACTTGGATACGTCCACCGGCTCCGACAGAATGCAGGAGGACATATCGGCTACCAGCGGCACGTCGCCGGTCTCAGGCAGCTGATGGAACTTGGTGCCGTAGATGGTGTTATTCATGCAGATGTGGAAATAGTCGGCGTCCTTGGTGAAGGTAGCCGGATCCAATTTTGGGATGTAGGAGAAGGTCTTGTCAGCCGAGGAAGCCACAGCCTTGGCCTCGCCGTAACGGCTGCCTTCGGCAAAAGCCTTCTTGGCCCACTGGCCGGTGATGACGTAATCGGCTTTACCGGAACCGTTCATCAAATTGAGGGGCACCATAGCAAACTGGGAGGAGGCGCCGCCCTGCAAGAACAGGACCTTGTAATTGTCCGGAATACCCATGATTTGACGCAGATCGGCCTCAGCGGCCTCGATGATCGAACCGTAAATCTTAGAGCGGTGGGACATTTCCATAACCGACTGGCCACAGCCGTGATAATCCAACATTTCATCTGCGGCGCGTTTTAGCACCGATTCGGGCAGCATGGAAGGGCCGGCCGAAAAATTGTAAACTCTGCTCATAAATCCAATACCTCCATTTGATTTGCCCCGTGGGCGAAACGGATTGTAAGATACCTTCTATTTTAGTATTTTTGGACGTTGAAGTCAATCATGTTTTGACTATTTTTTCACAAATAGCCCAATAATTTGACAGAATTTTTCAGTTCCTGTGCTGGATGAAAACGGGATCTTTTCTGGCAAATGAAAACAACCCGTATTTCTTGCAAATCAGATCGTATCCTATTATAATATGTCTATTCAGCTAAAAGGTTCTCACCGCTTTGGGAGGAGATTTGGATGAAACAAAAAAAATCTGTGGCAACCATTATCATCCCCTGTTACAATTGTGAAAAATATTTAGGCCGCTGCCTGGATTCAGCCGTTGGGCAGGAGGGCGTAGAACATGGACAAGTGGAAGTTATCGTCGTAGACGACGGTTCCACCGACCATTCTCTGGACATTGCCAGGGCTTATGAAAAACACGAGCCCTTTTTGCGCGTTATAGAGCAGGAAAACCAAGGAGTATCGGCGGCGCGCAATGCCGGATTGGAGGCTGCGCAAGGGCAGTATATCCTATTTCTGGACGCCGATGATTGGCTGGAAAAAGATGCCGTCTCACTTCTTCTCCAGGCGGCGAAGGAGACAGGGGCACAGGTCATTCATTTCCTACTGCAATACGAGCGGTTAGGACAGGTCACTCTTGTCGAAAACGGGATTCAAAGTAAAACTTTAATGGACAAAGAGATGATCCGTACCCAGGTTATGCCTATGGTACTGTCCGGAAGCAAACTCAACAGCAGTTGCCTGAATTTCTATGACCGAGTTTTTTTAAACCAAAACAGTATCCGATTTGAAGAAGGGCGTCGGATGGCAGAGGATGCCCGGTTTGTATGGAACGTGCTGGATAAGGCTGAAAGCATGTATTTTATTAGCCGGGCATTGTATCATTATTTCTATCATACGTCCAGCGCGGTTCATATTATTACCAAAAAGCACATCGAGGATGCGCTGGGATATCAAAGGCATTTACAAGACAGCTTATCGAAGATGGGGCTTGACACGCCCCAAAATAGGAAATTGGCTCGGCAAGGGATGATTGCCATGGGGCTGGATTTGGTTCCAAAGGCGGCAAACAAAGAACTGGCATTGGAACTGCTTGGGGATCAAACTATCTGGAAAGCCTGGGACGAAGATGGATATCGTCCCAAAGGGGCGCTTGCATGCCTGATTGCCAAAAACGCCTGCGAAGGAAAGGTAAAGAACGCCTATTTCGCGTTGAAGATCTACGCGTGGAAGAGGCGGTGGATAAGAGTTTGGGGTAAAGACGTTTTTTTGCAGGTTAAAAATGCCGTTCTCCATCATATTTCAGATGTGAAACGTTCTATTTCCAAGAAATTTGTTCAAGGGCCTTCCAATTAATCAAAGGGAAATTTGTACATTTAAGCTTGTATTTGACAGATGATATCTGTTAAATTTACGCTTTATTCACAATTAAGTCACCTTTTTGACTTGAGAACCTGTTTTTGAAATGGTATAATGACAAAGACAACAAGGTGGGGTCGGTAGAAATGAAAATCCGGCAGGACTCGTGATTCTGCTCGATTTGATCTAAGGAGGACTATAAAATGAAAAAAGCCATTACTGTGTTGTGCCTTCTGGCACTTTTGACTACATCGTTGGCTGCTTGCGGGAAAAAAGACGGAGGAGATGCCTCCGGAGGAACCCAGAGTGGTACAAGTGTTTCTGATTCAGCTTCAGGATCCGGCTCGGTTTCTGGCTCCGGCGAGGATGGAACCACCGGGGATGCTTCGGGTAGCGGAGATGCATCTGGATCCCAGCAGGGTACTGTTCCTGGTGACAATACAAATCCCAATTTGACAGAGGATACCACCAGCCATGTTACTGAAGCAGAAAAAGCGCCTTCTGTCAATCTGAAGCCCGAAAGTATGAATTTAGACATAGAAGCCATTTGCAGCGCAGCCGATTCGGAGTATATTTATTATATCTCCCGCGACGACCAACATATCTACCGTGTGAAGCACGACGGGTCGGATAAAAAAGAGATTGTCACCGACGAGTGCAGCTGGGTAGGCGTAAACAAGGATGGCAATATTGAATATTGCACCAATTACGACGCCAAAGTGGGCGCCGACAGCACCTATTTCACCGTGGATAAAAACGGTGAGAACAAGGTGGACAACAAAGAAGTTGTGCTGGATATCTTCCCGATCCCGGACGTCAAGGCAAAGGACGGACGCACCTATTATCTGCTGACCACCAACGATGTTATGACGGCGGAGAAGTCTTTGAATCCCGGCGTTTATTCCTGCGCTGACGGCGAGGATAAAATCAACGACGGCAAAATGGTTGTGGAAGGTATTGTGGACTCTTTCTGCGTCATCGATGATTATGTGGTGACCTCCATCACAACCAAGGACGGGTCCCACCTATACCGCACCAATCTGGACGGCAGCAATACGGTTAAACTAATGGATGACCGCGCCATGTATCTCTCCAGCTCGGGGGAACGGGTGTACTTCATCAATTCTACCGACAGCAAGATTTACAGCCTGTCTATCGACGAGATCAAAGCCGCTAAATAAGTGGATTTGCGTTAATGATGTAAAAGCCCGCTTCCTTAAAAAAAGAAGCGGGCTTTTTTCGTGATGAAGAAACTGTGGAGAAAGAAGTTGTACTTAAGAAGGGTTTGTGGTATATTAATGGGTAACGCTCCCGGATTTCGATGGATTTTCTGGGACGGAGCGACATGAAATGACAAGGGCGCTTGTTGAGGAGGTCTTATCTGTGCCTATTAAAATTGCGGGCAATCTGCCGGCGCGAAAAGTGCTAAAATCGGAAAATATCTTTGTGATGGACCAGGAGCGTGCCACAAGGCAGGATATCCGTCCTTTGCGGATCCTAATCCTCAACCTGATGCCGGATAAAATCAAAACCGAAACCCAGTTGTTGCGGCTGCTCAGCAATACGCCCCTTCAGGTGGAGGTGGACCTGCTCCAAGCCGCCACCCATGTATCCAAGAATACGCCGGCCCAGCATCTACTGGACTTTTACAAAACCTACGATGAGGTCAAAGATCTGCGTTACGACGGCATGATCATCACCGGCGCGCCGGTGGAGCATCTTCCCTATGAAGAGGTCAATTATTGGCCGGAGCTGTGCACCATTATGGAGTGGTCCAAAAAACATGTCTTTTCCACCCTCCACATCTGTTGGGGAGCCCAAGCGGGGCTTTACTACCACTATGGCATCCCCAAGTATGCCATGGGAAAGAAGCTGTCGGGGGTATTTTACCACCGCTTGTGCGTGCATAACCATCCTTTGACCAGGGGATTTGACGAGGTCTTTATGGCGCCCCATTCCCGCTACGCGGAGGTGCGCCGCCAGGATGTGGACAAGGTGGAAAACCTTCAGATATTGGCCGAGTCCAACGCCGCCGGCATCTATTTGGTGGCGTCAAAGGACGGCCGCCAGATTTTCATCACCGGCCACTGTGAATACGATCGGGACACTTTGGCCAACGAATATGCCCGGGATGTGGCCAAGGGCATCCATCCGGAAATCCCGTATAACTACTTTCCGGAGAACAATCCCGCCGGTGTCCCCATCATCAATTGGCGCAGCCACGCCCATCTGCTTTTTTCCAATTGGCTCAACTATTTTGTCTATCAGCGCACCCCCTACGATTTGGAGCGCCACAATCTGGAGGACGTCCCTCAAGACGACGAAGACGCGTAAACGTCCAAAATGGTTTTGTGCCGTTATCTGGTGATGCAATTGAGAAAAGAAATGTTAAAATATGAGAGGATCCGGGATCTGCGAATCGATCAGGGGCTCACTCAAACGCAGATTGCAGAGGTGCTTCATATCAAACAAAACACCTATTCCCAATATGAAATAGGCGTTCTTAATTATCCTTTGGATGTGGTAATTCGCTTGGCCCTTCTTTTATGGTACCAGCGTGGATTATTTGGTAGGGCTTACAGATGAAACAAAGCCGTATCCGCGGCACAAGAAATGACAAAGCCTCCCGAATCCTGTAAGGTGGATCCGGGAGGCTTTTTGCGGACAGTGTCCGCAGCCACGCCGCGCTCTAAGTTTTGCGGTATTTCAAAACCGTGAGACCCGCGAGGGAGCCCTCATG
>CAJFOZ010000032.1 GCA_904397895.1 uncultured Clostridia bacterium | reverse complement strand
CTTGTTTGGTTTTCCTTTTGGCATAAATAAAACACCCCACTTATTATTCAGTATATCATACTGTCTAACAAATGGGGTGCTGTTCACATCTTGGAAACCGGGGGTTTTTGCAATATTTTGTAGAGGAGGAGAAAGAAAAGCCGTTTAATCCAGAGGAAGGCCGCGTTTTAACCGGCTTTCGGCCATGGCGATAAATTGACGGGCCACGCGAGGGGAACGTCCTCCTCGTTCCAAGGCCCAGCGTTCGGCGTGGAGGTTCAGTTCCGCAGGATCTACATCCAAATCCCGGTCGGCAGCCAAAGCGTGGACGATGTCCAGATACTGGCGCTTATCCGGGGAGGAGAAGGTAATGGACAGGCCAAACCGGTCGGAAAGGGACAGGGTTTCCTGCAAGGTATCGGCCAGATGGAGCTCGTCCCCCTCGCGGCTTTGGAAGGTCTCCCGGATGAGATGACGGCGGTTGGAGGTGGCGTAAATAAGGGTATTGGCCGGACGCGCCGCCAATCCACCCTCCAGCACGGCCTTGAGGGCGGCATAGGTGCTGTCGTTTTCGTTGAAGGAGAGGTCGTCGATGAAGATGATAAACTTCAGCGGCACCGGCGCAATCAGCTGGGTCAAACGGGGAAAATCACCCAGGGATTCCCGAGGGCACTCAATCATGCGCAACCCCTGGGGATAGAGCTGGTTAAGGATGGCCTTGACGGTGGAGGATTTGCCGGTACCGCGGTCGCCGTGGAGCAGGATATTGTTGGCAGGGAGGTTGTCCAGGAAAGCCAGGGTATTGTCCAGCACCATCTGACGCGGGGTCTCGTACCCCTTAAGATCGCTGAGTTTGACAGGATCCGGATAGGGGATGGGCTCCAACTTACATTGACGCCATACAAAAGCACGGTAACGGGCGTAGATACCGCATCCGTGACGGCGGTGAAAATCGATAACCGATTGAAGACGCCCGTCCCCTGTCTGAGACAAAGTGGGCGGCAGCTGTCCAAATTTCCATCGTGGGAGGCTGTTGGCCACGGCCGATTCCAATATCCCATGACTGCAAAAGTCGTCCAGAAGGTCCTCTGGAGAGGTGGCAGCGGCATCCATCAAGACGTCCAGATCCCGAGTCGCCGCCCTCACAACTTCGGATGGAAGGTCGTCCAGTTTTCCCCGGACGGCCGAACGGCTCAACACATTCTCATCATACAGTGCCGCTTGGCCAATGCACGCCCCCACGTTGCTGGTCATGCCCTTTTTGGCCAGGGCCATGAAGTAATCGCTCCAAGCCGATACAAAAGCAAAAGCGTCATCCTCTAAGGAAGACTGCAACAGCCGGTGCAAAGAGGACACCACCGTGCGGCGCATGACACCTCGATATACCGATAGGGAAGAGAGGGCCAATGCCCGTTCTCGCGTGGAACTCATAGAATAAAACCTCCGATCAATCAATGAGGTAAAGTACAATTAGTATTATACAATAATATATAAACTATTAGTTTAGAAAAAACCAGGAGATATCCTGGTTTTTAACAGATAGGTGAAGCAATCCGAGCCTTTTATCGGCAAAAATAATCCGGCGGATACATCAAAAAATTTGCCCGTGTGTCACCACCATGGCGGCACACGGGCAAACAATACCTTCCAATTGAAATGCTTAAGCCTTGTTGGCGCAGCCCAGGACGTTCAAAATCTTACCCTTGACCAGTTCGGTCAAAGCGGCACGGGCATCGCCCAGGTACTGGCGGGGATCAAAGTGGTCCGGATGCTCGGCAAAGTGCTTGCGGATAATAGCAGTCATAGCCAGGCGGAGGTCGGAGTCCATGTTGATCTTGCAGACAGCCATAGAAGCGGCCTCACGCAGCATCTCTTCCGGGATACCGATGGCATCGGGCATCTGGCCGCCGTATTTGTTGACCATTTCCACATACTCGTGGACAACAGCGCTGGCGCCGTGAAGAACAATGGGATAACCAGGCAGACGGTCACTGACTTCCTTCAGGATGTCAAAACGGAGCTGGGGCTTCTGGCCGGGTTTGAATTTATAGGCGCCGTGGCTAGTGCCGATGGCGATGGCCAAGGAATCAACGCCGGTGCGCTCGACAAAATCCTGCACCTGGGAAGGATCGGTGAAGCAAGCCTTGTCGGCGGATACGTTGACAGCATCCTCAATGCCGGCCAGCTGGCCCAGTTCGCCTTCGACGGTGACGTCGTGAGCGTGGGCGTACTCCACCACCTGACGGGTGACCTTGACGTTATCTTCATAATCCAGATGGGAACCGTCGATCATAACAGAGGAGAAGCCGCCGTCGATGCAGTCTTTGCACAGCTCAAAAGAACTGCCGTGGTCCAGATGCAGGGCGATGGGCAGATCGGTCTCTTCCAGAGCAGCTTCCACCATCTTTACCAGGTAAGCGTGATGGGCGTATTTACGGGCGCTGGAGGAAACCTGAAGGATAACAGGGGCGTTGAGCTCCTTGCAGCCTTCCACGATTCCCTGGACAATTTCCATGTTGTTGACGTTGAATGCGCCGATGGCGTAACCGCCGTCGTAAGCCTTTTTGAACATTTCGCGGGTATTTACCAGAGGCATGTACGATCACTCCTTTAACGTTATACAGCCGTAGACATAAAATGAAACGACTGCTTTCATAGACCTTATTATACTCTATCGCGTCTAAAAATTAAAGGGGGTTTTGTACATTATTTCACAGGGATTGAAGGAAAAAGCCAAAAAAGGAGGGAAAGGAAAAAAAGTCCAAAAAAGACCGGGGAGAAATTGACATTTTCATATTGACTTTTCGGGTGGATTTATGATAAAATAAATAGCACTGTGAATGCGGGTGTAGTTCAATGGTAGAACCCCAGCCTTCCAAGCTGGTCGCGTGGGTTCGATTCCCATCACCCGCTCCAAAGCATCCCCTGTGAAAAGGGGACTGTGCGCTTGTAGCTCAGGTGGATAGAGCAACTGCCTTCTAAGCAGTGGGTCAGGGGTTCGAGTCCCTTCAAGCGCGCCAATACATGGTGGGTATAGCTCAGTTGGTTAGAGCGCCAGATTGTGGCTCTGGAGGCCGTCGGTTCGAATCCGACTATCCACCCCACTTTTACCAAAACTGCCTGTGTACGATATTCTGGGTTTGACTATCGCATGCGGGCAATTCATTATACTGGGGTGTCGCCAAGCGGTAAGGCAACGGACTTTGACTCCGTCATTGCGCTGGTTCGAATCCAGCCATCCCAGCCACCAGATAGGAGCCTGGAGCCAAATCGTGCTCCAGGCTCGTTATTTTTTTGCATTTGAAGTAGGACCTATTGTACCATAACCCAACCGGGAAGCCCCTGGAGCTAACGCCGCTCTAGGCTTGTGTTTTATTCAAAATTAGCCCAGGATGTTCTATACCCTGTATATTACAAATAGTTGAATAAAAACAAAATATCATTATGATAAATCTTATTTGGAAACAAAAAGATGATACTACTAAATATTAATAAATATAATTTAAAATTAGAGAATAATTGACGGTATTTATAGGAGATAATATAATAATCGAAAAACAATATCGTTTTATGATATCTTTTTTGTATGCTCATTTTGCATCTATATTTCTCTCCGGAAAAGGAATATAATTCTTTCATGAGGTGAAGTACAATGGCAGATTTTATCCCCAAGCCTTATAAAAAAGAGCCTGTAACCATCCGATTGAGTTCGGATAAAATAGAGGAGATTGATCGCTTGGCCGATGTCTGCCATATTAGCAGAAGCGCCTTAATCAACCAGTGTATTGATTATGCCTTGGAGCATGTACCCATGTTTGTGCTAGCCAATTCTGGAAACACAGAATCATAATCTTCCATATAAAAAACGGCATCTATTAAGTGGATGCCGTTTTTCTTTTGCTGTATTTTGATAAAAAAGAAGGTTTCTGCCTAAAAGGCAGAAACCTTCTTTGATGTTACGCTAGAAATTAAGCGGCAATAACAATAGAGTGCTCCACAGTATCGGATATCCAATTTCCATTTAGATCAGCAGCCTGGAAAGAGAAAATACGGAATCCTGCGGAACCGACCGAAGCTTTTAGCGTCCAGGTACGCATATCACCTTCATCCTCGTATCCCACAACGGTGGTGGTAATGAAACGGCCATTTTCATTGACCATGGCGACCTTCCCAATAGAAGTAGAGGTGTGAACCGTGATGGTAAACTCCTCATCGACCTTGGCGGAAGTTTTATCGAAGTCGGCCCAGTAGATGGCGGGAGTCACTTCCAGAGGACGGTTGACCACATCAAAGGAGGCGGTGGCATCGGTAGTGACCAGCTGGCCGTTTTCATAAGCGCCAAGTGTGAGAGTGCGGTCCTGACCGGCGGTGCCTAGGCGGACCTTGATCTCCCAGTTTTTGACGCCATCCCCACTTGTGGAGGAGAGGGACACCATGCTGATTACCCTGCCGTTTTCGTTGAAGATGGCCACACGCCGGACCGAGAGAGGGGTGGTGGCGTGAAGGATAATGTCGCCATCCACTTCATATTCCTCCTGATCTACCCATAAGCTGTATCCTTCCGAGGGAACAGTCTGTTGTTCAACGGTCACAGGCAACGACGCTTTGAGATCCAAAGGATTCTCGACGCCGTCCGGGAGGGTTAAGATACCGGATAGGGTGTAGTTTCCGGCCTGATTGGAATTGTATCCTTCTTCTGACCAGGCTACGTCCAAATCCATCGTGCTGCCGTCGGACAATGTAACGGCTACCGAGCGCGGTAGGGAAAGATCGGCAAACGGAGTACCAAAGGGTACGGAGATGATGTCCAAATCGGCCACCGACTGGATGGTCAAAGGAGCGGGATCGGACTTGGATTTTTCGTAAAGCTCCAGTTCAAAGATACGGGCGGCAGTATCACCTGTCTTGCTTCCTTTGGCGGTGATGTACAGGCGGATGTACCGTGCATCGAAGGCCTGGACATAACGGTCGGTAACGTCGGCTACGTTTTCCGTGACCCGATCCACATCTATCCAATTGTTGCCGTCCAGGCTCTTTTGGAGCACGAAGTCACGGCTGTTGAGCAAGGAGGTTTCTCCGCCCGCTCCGGCGTGGCGGGCAACCCAGCGGCTGATGGTATGGGTTTCGCCCAGATCAAGCTGGATCCAGTCGGGATTTGCCTGGGAGTTGCCGCACCATTTGCTGTTGTTTAATACCGTACCGTCTACGGCTTTCGCAGGTTCTTCGTTTGTAAAGTTGGCGCTGGCCGTGGCGTCGACGCCCAGGGCGACGTTGGTCATGGGCTCGGCTTGCTGTTCAAACATCCAGTCAATCATTTCCTGTGTCTGGTAGGCCTGCACCCAAGAATCATGGCCTACGCCCGGGTACTCGGTATAAGTGACGTTGGCATTGAGATCCTTCAGGGCATTGACCATATCCCGGGAACCGGACACCGGTACGGTGGGATCGCTGTCCCCATGGAAGACCCAGATGGGTTTGTCGCCTAAGTTACCGGCCTTGGAGGGATCGCCGGCGCCGCAGATGGGCACCATAGCGGCGAACATGTCGGGGAACATGGTGTTTAAATACCAAGTCCCATAGCCGCCCATGGAGATGCCGGTGGAATACATGCGGGTGGAATCGATGTTATATTGGCTCTTGACCTGGGCGACGATGTCCAGCACCATCTCCATTTCGTCGCTGATGGGGACATTGTCCATATCGTAGGAGCCCTTGCCCCAATCGGTGTCAACCCATTGTTCGTTGACAGGACATTGGGGGGCGATAACGAAGCACTCATTATTTTGTTGATTGTCGGGCTGGGCCCAAACGGTGGCACCTTCATTTGCCTTGAGGATGGACTCATTATCGGTACCGCGTTCACCGGCGCCGTGGAGGAACAACACCACCGGATAGGACCTGGTGGGATCGTAATTCTGAGGGACGTACAGCCGATAAGGCATATCGTGTTCATACTGGCCGTTTGAATAGACGCGTTTTTGGAAGGTATCCTGGACAGAGGCCGGGCCATAAAGCTCCAATTCAGCTACGTTGGCGGTGTCGCTGTCCGCCTTGGTGATGTCCAGACGGATATACCGGGCGGCAAAGGTATCCACCGCGCGGCTGGTGACGTCTGATGTATTACCAGCGACGGTATCCACATCCACCCAATCGGTGCCGTTGTCGCTTGCCTGAAGGGTAAAATCGATGTTGCCGCCGTGCTTGATCACATAGCGGCCGATGAAAGAGGTCCGACCTAAATCCACCGTGATGCTGGCATGGCCGTTTTCAAAGGGGGAGGTCCACTGGGAAGAATCGTCGCCGTCGATGGCGAGGATGGCATCCCCCGATGCAGATGTGGCCGAATTTCCTTTGGAGCGATTTGTCCATTGGCCCTCCATGCACTTGAGAGTGCCGGAGATGGCGCTGTACCACTGGGCGCCTACCTTGTGATACCCAACCTGGTTGGGATGAACGCCGTCGCCTAAGTCTTCCAGCGTGAGGACGCTGTTGATGTCCACAAAGGTGACGTCCATGCCCTTGGCGGATTTTTCCGCCACAATGCCGGGGATGGCGGCATTGTATTGCCGGGCCTTCTCAGCTGCGTTTTCCGGAAGGTTGGTCTGCTTGGATTCATCGATGGGGGCGATAGAGCCTACAAACAGTTTGACATCAGGATCCACAGAGAAGATCTTGTCGATGATGGCGCTGAGCCCCTCGGTGTTGACATGATCCTCCCACCAGATGTCGTTGGTGCCGGCCATCAGGGTAATGACGTCGGGCTGGTAGAGGTTCATCCACTCCTCCACATGGTCGTAGAGGCTCAAAGAGGTATCGTCGCTCTTGATGCGCCACCCGCCGTAGCCACAGTGTTCGATATCGTCCATGCCCTCGGAATTGAGGGTATGGCTGCCTACGAAATCGATGTCGATACCGTCACGGCTGAGGTATTCCTTCAGAACAGAGCGGTAACCGCCTGCAATGGGTACGCCTTCGGTGATGGAGTCGCCCAAAGGCATGAGACGGATGCGGGAATCCTCTTCCGATGCCTGGGAAAGAGGAGCGCCGTACACTTCAAATTCATTGATGCGGGCCACGTTCTGCTGGGAACCGCCGTTGGTAACCAGAAGGCGGACATACCGGGCCAGGAAGGGAGTCACATCCCGATCGGTAACGGCGTCGGTATTGCCGGTGACAGAATCCACATCCACCCAATCGACGCCATTTAAGCTTTTTTGCAGCTTAAAGTCCCTGGTGTTCATGGATTTGTCTTCGCCGCCGGTCTCGGCATGGCGAACAACCCAACGATCCAAAGCATAGGTACCGCCCAAGTCCACCGTCAGCCAGGCGCCTTGGGCAAGATCAAAGAAACCGGAGGACCATTTATCGTCCTTGCCGGTGGAACCGTCCACAGCCTTGTCCGGAGTATCGGCGCCGTAGTGCATGTTGGCGGTGGCGGTTTTGTTTAGGGCTGCATTTTCCGAGTATTCGGTGGAATACACTTCAAATTCATTGATGCGGGCCACATTTGCTTCGCCGCCATGGGTGACGTAAAGCCGCACATACCGGGCTGAGAAGGGTTCTACAATGCGATCGGTGACGGCGTCGGTATTGCCGGTGACCACATCCACGTCGGCCCAGTCGGTGCCATTATCACTTTTTTGCAGTTTAAAGTCCCGGGTATTGATCCAAGCGGCTTCCCCGCCAGACTCCGCGTGATACACTACCCAGCGGGCGATGGTGTATTCCTTGCCTAAGTCCACCATCATCCATTCACCGTCGTGGGTAAAGTAGTTGGAGGACCACTTGCTGTCCTTAGAGACAACGCCGTCCACTGCCTTTTCCGGACCGTCCACACCGTATTGTTGGCTAGCGGTGGCCGGTTTGCCTAGGGCGACGTTGGTCCAAAGGGAGGAGCCGTACACCTCAAATTCATTGATGCGGGCTACGTCGGCCTGATGCTGCCCGCCCTTGGACACAAACAGACGGACATATTGAACAATTACCGGAGTAATGGTGCGGTCGGTGACAGCGTCGGTATTGCCAATGACGGTATCCACGTCGGTGAAGTTTTTGCCGTCATTGCTCACCTGCAATTTAAAATCGGAGGTGTTCATGGCCTTGATTTCTCCGCCGTCCTCGGCATGATGTACCACCCAGCGGTCGATGACGCAGGGTTCACCCAGATCCACCGTCATCCAGGCGCCCTTGTTCAGATCAAAAAAGTTGGAAGACCACTTGCTATCCTTGGTCACAATGCCGTCTACGGCTTTTTCCGGGCCGTCCACATCGTACTGCTGGCTGGCAGTGGCGGGTTTGCCCAAGGCGAGATTGACTGAAATATCCTCAGCCAGGGCTATGGAAAAAGTTGAGGCGGGTAGGATGCTCAATACCATCAACAGGCATAGGCATAGGGAAATAAATTTTTTCATAACCTTCTCCTTTTTTACTAGTTCAGTGACAAGTTCCTTCTGGACAAATAAAGATGCATTTCCTCCTTTTCCATAAAAACAAATATCAACATAGGGAATATATATGTATTTTAACGCATTTAGAAAGAGCCCACAAGAGGATTTTGGTAATTAAAAGCGGTTAATAAAACAAGCCCGTCTGCCAAAAACAATGGGCCTGTTTTCGGTTATGCTTTACAAAGAAAAGGGGAATTTAAGAAATCCAGTTAAGGGTAACAAAAAAGGCCGTCCCATAGAGGGACAGCCTTTGCATCGCAATAGGATATTTATGCCTTTTGCAGCTGCTTGATGGAAAGAAGCTCAATGCACTGGGAGGGGCAGACCTCTACGCATTTACCGCAGGCGGTGCATTTTTCCGGGTCGATGCTTGCTAAAAATTCCTTGACAGTCACAGCGCCAAATTCACAGGACTTGACGCAGCGCATGCAGCCGATGCATCCGGCGGCACATTGTTTCCGGGTCTCGCCGCCCTTGTCGTGATTGCTGCATCCCACCTGGGCGGCGGCAGGGGCCGACACAATGGTAATGAGATGCTTGGGACAAGCCGATACACATTGTGTGCAGGCTTTACAAGCGGCGGGGTTGACCACGGCAATGCCGTTGCAAAGGGAGATGGCGCCGTAAGGGCAGGCCTTCATACAATCCCCAAACCCTAGGCATCCGTAGGAACAAGCGCCGTCCCCGCCAAACTGCATGCTAGCGGCGGCACAGGTCTGGATGCCTGCATAATCCATCTTTTTGCTGGTTTTTTGGCAGGTGCCCAAACAATGGACAAAGGCGGTCTTGTACTGTTCTCCGGCCGCCTCCAATCCAAGGATACCGGCGATGGCGTTTGCCACGTCCGAACCGCCGGGTGCACACAATCCGTTTTTGGCCTCACCGGCCGACAGAGCATTTGCGTACCCTTCACAGCCGGAGAAGCCGCAGGCGCCGCAGTTTGCGCCTGGCAGAACCTCTTTAACGGCCTGGGCTTTTTCATCCACCGGTACGGCCATGACCACTGAGGCCACAGCCAAGCCCACACCGGCGATCAAGCCCAGCCCAGCCACAAGTAAAATAGGAAATAGGATGCTCATGGATAGGAACCTCCTTATCAATCAATGGGAATGGGCGGATAATCAACCGAACAGGCCCTGTGCCAGGCCTTGGAAGCCAAAGAAGGACAGGGATACAATGGATGCGGCGATGAGGGTGATGGGAAGGCCTTTGAGGCACTCAGGGATATCGCTGGCCTCAATGCGCTGCCGCACGCCGGCGAAGATAACCATGGCCAGCAGGAATCCCAGGCCCGCGCCTAAAGCGTTGACCACCGATTGAGCGAAGTCATAACCCTTGTCGAAGTTGAGGATGGTGACGCCCAGCACCGCGCAGTTGGTGGTGATGAGGGGCAGATAGATGCCCAGGGACTGATAGAGCGGTGGGATAAAGCGTTTGAGAGTGATCTCTACCAGCTGGACCAGGGCGGCGATGACCAGAATGAATACGATGGTCTGCAAATAAGCAAGATCGTTGGGGACCAGCACCAAAGCGTATAGGGGCCAGGTTACCACCGTGGCCAGCACCATGACGAAGATGACGGCGGCGCTCATGCCCACAGCCGTGTTGAGTTTTTTAGACACGCCCAGGAAGGGGCAGATGCCTAAGAATTTGGAAAGGACAAAATTGTCGGTCAAGATACCGGCGATCAAGATGCTCAAAAACATACTCATTGATCATCGCCCTCCTTTGCCGCGGGGGTATCACAGGCACCTGCACCAGGGCACCGGCTAGCCGACGGGCATCCACGGCAGCCCAGCGAGGCCTTTTTGCCGTCGCCCGACAGCTTGTTGGCCAGCACGATCAACATGGCAAATACAAAGAATCCGCCGGGAGGCAGGATCATGACGATCATGGGATCGATGGCACCGGCCGTCACCGACAGGCCGAAGATGGTGCCGTTGCCCAGCAGTTCCCGGATGGAACCCATGAGCAGCAGCGCAGCGGTAAAGCCGATGCCCATGCCCAGGCCGTCAAGGACAGAGGGCAGGACCTTATTTTTGCTGGCGAACATCTCAGCCCTAGCCAGGATAATGCAGTTGACCACGATGAGAGGCAGATAGATGCCCAATTGCTCATCGATGGCGGGGGCAAAAGCCTTGACCAACATCTGAACCAAGGTGACAAATCCGGCGATGATGGTGATAAAAGCGGGGATGCGCACCTTATCGGGGATGATTTTGCGGGTCAAAGAGATGACCAGGTTGGAACAAACCAACACAATGGTGGCAGCCACACCCATACCGATGCCATTGAAGGCCATGGTGGTGACGGCCAGGGTGGGACAGGTGCCCAATGTCAAGCGGAGGACAGGATTTTCTTTCACAATGCCGTTGGTAAAGACACCCATCAGGGATTTTGATTGTTTGGCCATGATTACTGTCCCCCTTTCACTTGGCTATAGAGTTCCACAGCCTCATTGACGGCATTTGTCACAGCGGTGGAAGTAATGGTGGCGCCGGTGATGGCGGCAACTTCATTGTCGGCTGAAGGCGTCCCTTTTTTGAGGACAAACCCGCCCTCTGGGACAGCCTTTTTATACCGGTCGGTAAAGGAGGGATCGTCGGCCTTAGCGCCAAGGCCTGGGGTTTCGTTGTGGCTTAGGATGGTGACGCCGGTGACCACACCGTCAGCCCCGATGCCAGTCATAACCTGTACATCGCCGCCGTATCCAGCGGCAGCGGTGGTAAAGACGTATCCCACCTCTTGGCCACTCTGATCCTTGCCGACGTAATAGGTGGCGTCGCCCATCTGTCTTTCTTCAAAGCCGGCGGCGTTAGGTAAAACTTCCAACCGGGAAGCCGCTGCAGCTTGAGCATTTTGCTGAGCGATTTTATCGGCGGTAATATTGTTGGTGACGGCCAATAGGCCGGTGATAATGAGACAGATCAGGGTAAGGGTGACGGTAGGGACTAAAATCTGCTTCACCTTAGGATTCATGCCTTAGCACCCGCCTCTCCAAAGGACTTGGGATAGGTTAGCCGCTCGATGTGGGGGGTGAGGATGTTCATGAGCACAATGGAGAAGGATACCCCCTCCGGCAGGCTGCCAAACTGGCGGATGACCATGGTAAGGAATCCGCATCCCAGGCCAAAGACCACCCGGCCCCAGAAGTTGATGGGGCTTGTGACATAGTCGGTGGCCATGAAGATGGCGCCCAGCATAACGCCGCCGGAAAGCAGCTGCATCAAGGGATCGAGGCCCATAAGCAGCGACATGACCGCCACCATGCCCATGAAGCACAGAGGGATGACCGGGCTGATGACCCTTCGGAACACCAGGTAAAGGCCGCCGAGGAGCAAGGCCACCGCACAGGTTTCACCCAAGCATCCGGCCCGGAGCCCCAGGAACATATCGGTCAGCGAAGGGAGGGCCTGGCCCGATCCTTCGGCCATGATGCCCAAGGGGGTGGCGGTGGTGACGGCGTCGGCCGACAGGGGCTGGACCCAGCTGGTCATGGGGGAGGGGAAGGACACCATCAGCACAATACGGGCCGTAAGGGCGGGGTTTACAAAATTATGCCCAATGCCGCCAAACAGCTGCTTGACCACTACGATAGCGATGGCGCCGCCCAAAACGGCCATCCAAAGGGGAAGTGTCACCGGTAGGTTAAAGGCCAGGAGGATGCCGGTGACCACAGCGCTCAAATCCTCGATGGAGGAATCCCGCTTCATAATTTTGCGGCAGAGGTACTCCGATACCACACAGGAGGTAACCGTCACCGCCTCCAACAAAAGGGCCCGCCATCCGAACAGGACCACCGATGCGATAAGGGCCGGGCACAGTGCGATAATGACGTCCAGCATGAGTTTCTGAGTGGTATCGCCGCTTCGCAGATGGGGCGATGAGGAGACAATCAACTTTTCCATCACGCTTTCTCCTCCTTCTTTTTGGGCTTCGGGGCATTTCTGACCATGTTCTTGGCAAGGCGCATGGTTTGGACGATGTACCGCCCCGCCGGGCAGACATAGGAACAGCATCCGCACTCCATGCAGGTCATGACGTTGGCCTTCAGAAGGCCCTCCACATCCTTGAGCTTATAGCATCGGGCCGCCTGGGGAGGAACCAAATGCATGGGGCAGGCTTTGACGCACCGGCCGCATCGGATACAGGGGGATTCGTCCATGAGACGGGCGTCCTTTTCGGCAAAAGCCAAGATGGCGTTGTTCTGCTTCAACACCGGCAGGGAATCGTCGCTGAGGGCAAGCCCCATCATAGGGCCTCCCATAAGCAGTTTGCGGGGCGGCTCTTTGTATCCGCCGGCAAACTCCATGACGTCGTGGATGGAAGTACCGATAGGGACCAGGATATTCTTGGGATATAGCACTGCCGAACCATCGACAGTCAGACGTTTTTGAATAAGGGGCATACCGGTTTTCATATACCGGGCCAAAAAGGCGATGGAGGTGATGTTCATGACCACTACCCCCACATCCGACGGAAGCTTGCCCTTGGGGATGACCCGGCCGGTGGTCTGATGCACCAGCACCTTCTCAGCGCCCTGTGGGTACCGGGAAGGCAGGGGCATGACGCTTACCTGATTTTTGGGGTCATTTTTATTGTATGCGATGTCCGACAGCACCTTGATGGCGTCGGGCTTGTTGTTTTCGATGGCGATGATGACCTGGTCCACGCCCAAAAGATCCTTGACGGCGTACACCCCGGACATCACGTCCCAGCTGTTTTCCATGGCTTCCCGATAGTCGGCCGTGATGTACGGCTCGCACTCGGCACCATTGATGACCAAGGTGTCGATTTTGACGTTGCCGGGAGGGCTCAATTTGACGTGGGCGGGAAAGCCTGCGCCGCCCAACCCCACTAGGCCGGATTCACGGACAGCCTTGATAAAATCCTGTTTAGAGCTGATGACCGGCGGTTTTACGGAAGCGTCCACTTCCTGCTTGCCATCCGACTGGATGACCACCGCTTTGGTGCGTTGGCCGGAGGGAAGAAGGATCTCAGTGATGGCCGTCACTTTGCCGGACACGCTTGCGTGAATGGGGGCCGATACAAACTGGGACGTGTCGCCTACCACCTGGCCCACCTTGACAAGATCCCCTACCTTGACGGTTGGGACGCAAGGGGCGCCGATGTGCTGCTGCATGGGGATCACCACCTTTTCAGGAGGCGGCATGGAGACGGTTTCCATCTCAGCGGTATTTTTGCGATGCGGGACGGCCGCGCCGCCTCTTGGAAAGGCTTTCAGCCGTGCAAACATGTTTGCAGTACCCATGGTATATCTTCCTCCCTCATAGGAATCCCAAAAAGGGTTTCCAAAATCCAAGTCCAACGTCCTAAGCAACGATGGAAGGACATCCGAATAAAACCGGATGTTACAAAAAGAACCGGCCCTCTAACTTTGCAAGCCTTGGAGCAATCAATCCTAAGGTGAGGCCGGTAAGCGCCCCAGTGGGAAGGGCAAATAAAATAAGAAAAGGGGCGTATCCCACCACTGCCCGGCCGGTAATCAGGTAGGCCAGCAGCAGCTGGCCGCCGTTATGGCACAAAGCCCCGGCAATCCCGATCCCCACCCAGCCGAAGGGTTTTCCCAGCTTTAGCAGAAGGCACATGACCGCAGTGCTCAACAGTCCCCCACAGAGGCTCATCCCCATGGCGACCGCTCCCCTGGTGACGCCGGCAAACACTCCCTTGACCATAGCCACAGCCAGGGCGGAAGAAGGGCCCAAGGAAAAGGCGGCGTACATGGTAGCCAGGTTGGAGAACCCTAATTTACTGCCTGGAGGTGTCCCAGGGATGGGTGGGATCAATCCCTCCAATACCGAGAGCACCATGGCCAAAGCCGCCAGCATGCCCAACAGAGCCAGCCTCCCAGTGGAAGAAGCAAAACGTGATCCAGGCAGAATTATCATCCTCCTTTGAGGCGGCCCCACGGTCTAATAGGCCACAGCATCCACTTTATCATCTCGGCCCTCCAGCCGGATGGATACCCGAGCCGGCAGGCATACCGCCACCTGACCGGGACGGCTGAGACGGCCGGCCGACACACACAATTGGTCGGGACAATCGGCCTGCTCGAAATAGATGGCCCCAGGCTCTACCCGGATGGTGACGGAGGGTGAAACGTTTGGTTGTATCACATACCCCTGCTCCACCTGAGCTAGGTCGATAGGGTCCAACCGTTGCCCCCCCACTGTGACGATAGCCGTCACCTGGGTTTCCCCCGGCTGCCATAGAGCAATGCCCAGCGATGCAGCGGCACACAGAGCACACACCGCCAGAATTACATCGGCAGCACGTACAATCCGCGGCATTGCCATATTGTCACCTCTTGACAGTAATACGATAATAAAGTATCAAAGTAGGCGTCTTGCTGAAAAAGGGCTGAAAGAACATTTGCCCTCAACCATTTTGCCGCAAAAACAGCCTATTTTAGTTATTTTATCATTGCTTGTCGCATTTTGCAATAAGCCGCATACAAAAGGCATGAATTTTTATTGCCATTGTTCTGCGCATAAAAATGAGATATAAAATTACAATTTCATTTTATCAATCCATTTTGTTTTCAAGTCATTTTTGAATATATTGATAAGGCCCACACAATATACATAGGAAAAAGAGGGAGGAAAAAAGACGCGTAAAAATTGGAAACAGCAGAATGAAACCATTTGGGGATAAATGGCCCTGCTGTGGAAAAAACTTTTAACAAGAAGGGAGGCTTTTTAAAAATGGAACGGTTAAAAACCCTTTGGAGGGTTATCATGGTATTTAGCGTCAGCCTGCTGATGCTAGGTCTTGTTCATATGGTGGGAGGCCAAAATCAACCGGTCACCAGTCTGACGGTGGAAGCACTGTCCAAATACGGTTCCCAAGGTTCTGAGGTTCGGCAAATCCAGACCAAGCTAAAGAATTGGGGATACTATTTTGGAGAGGTGGACGGCATCTACGGTTCTCAGACCCAAGAGGCGGTCCGTTTTTTCCAGAGAAAAAATAAATTGCAGGTGGACGGCATCGCCGGTCCCAGGACCTTAGAGGCCATGGGGATTATGGGACAGTCAGGTACCGGTGGGAACGGACAGTATTCCCAAAGCGATTTTAACCTCTTGGCCCGTATGATTTCCGCAGAAGCCAGGGGGGAACCTTATTCCGGACAAGTCGCCGTGGGAGCGGTCATCATGAACCGCATCGAACATCCATCCTTCCCTAACACCTTGGCCGGTGTTCTCTATCAGCCCGGGGCATTTTCTGCATTATACGACGGCCAGTTTGAGCAGCCGATAGCCGATTCGGCCTACCGTGCCGCCCAAGACGCCATCAATGGTGTGGATCCAAGCGGCGGAGCCATCTATTATTATAATCCCACCACCGCAACCAACCAGTGGATTCGTTCCCGACCCATCATCACCCGCATCGGCAGACATGTTTTTTGTGAGTGATGGACAAGCCCACATGCGATAAAAAATGCAAAAAGGCAGTCACCCATTTGATTGGGTAGGCTGCCTTTGTTGCTAAGTGGGAAAGTGGGAAGGGAGAGCGTACTATTACTTCTGGGATGCAGTATCACCCGCCTCAGAGGGGGAAGACACATCTTGTTCTTTCTGACCTAAGGCGGACTGATCGGTGGATTTGCCCAAGAAAGCAGGGAGCTCCATGCCGGCCTGACGGAATAGCTCGCCCAGGGGAGGCACCGACTTCATCATGCCCGAAAGGAATTGGGAGGTGTTGGATTGGCCGTCTTTTCCGCTGAGGGAATCCCATACCGTCACCTTGTCGATCTTCAAATTCTTGATGGCGTCCACCTGGATGCGGGTCAGCTCCGGCAATTTGTCGGCCACCATCAGCTGAACAGCGGCATTGGGATCCCCTCCGGCAGCTGCAACAAGACGGGCAAGACCGGAAGCCTGTTTTGTAAGCATTTCCTCCATGCCCTTTGCCTGGGCCTCCATCTTGGCGAAGATGGCGTCGGCTTCCCCTCGGGCCTGACGGCGGATGCGTTCGGCTTCGGCTTCGGCCTCAATCTCCAATTGACGTTTGGCCACTTCGGCCTTTACAATGACATCGGCTTCCTGGGATGCCCTTTCCAAGCTAGCGCGGGTCAATTCCGCCTGTTGCTGAGCGCCATAGGCTTCCTGAAGGGCTTTGGCGGCCTGGACCTTCTCAGCGGCGGTGGCCAGACGCAACGCCTCGGCCTCTTTCTGGCGGCGTACGGCCTCCGACTGGGCGATGCTCACCTTGGAGGCGTTTTCACCTTCGATGGCGGTGGCGTTGGCGGCAGCCACCTGGATGCGCTGGTCACGCTGGGCGTTGGCCTGGCCGATGGAACCGTCGCGGTCCTTTTCGGCCACACTCTTTTTGGCGTCGTTGATGGCCTTGGCGGCGGCCTCCTTGCCCAAGGCTTCGATGTAACCCGACTCATCGTTGATGTCGGTGACGTTTACGTTGATGAGACGCAGACCGATCTTTTTGAGTTCAATCTCCACATTGCTGGATACGGCGGCCAAAAATTTATCCCGGTCGGTGTTGATTTCCTCAATGTCCATGGTGGCAATGACCAGACGCAATTGACCAAAGATGATGTCCTTGGCAAGCTCTTGGATCTCCTGGAGCTTGAGGCCGAGGAGACGTTCGGCGGCATTTTGCATGATGCCCGGTTCGGTGGAGATACCTACTGTAAAACGGGAAGGGACATCCACACGGATGTTCTGCCGGGAGAGGGCATTGGTCAGATCCACATTGATGGAGATGGGGGTCAGGTCCAGATACTGATAGGACTGGATGATAGGGATGACAAAAGCGGCGCCGCCGTGGAGACACTTGGCCGAACGCTGCTGGCCATTGGGATCGGAACCGATTTTACCATAGATGACCATGACCTTGTCGGAAGGGCATTTGCGATAGCGGGAGAGTAGTGCGACCAATAGGCTGAAAAGCACCAGTACAATGATGCAAATCAGGATGACGACAGGGAAACTCATGAATAATCCTCCTTTTACTTTCTTTCTGGATCCCATATCCGAATGGTAACGCAAGGTAAAACTGACAATAGCAGGCACTGCGTGGGAAGAAGGGGATATGGCTTATGCATCCCCAGGTACCGTGCCCCCAAAGGGAAAGTACGGGCAAATACCCAAGGGCGGTGTGGATGCAGGCACTGCGTGGGAAGAAGGGGATATGGCTTATGCATCCCCAGGTACCGTGCCCCAAAGG
>CAJFOZ010000031.1 GCA_904397895.1 uncultured Clostridia bacterium | reverse complement strand
TCACTCTCAGAATCTCAAGGGTCGTTCTTACTCTCGGCGTTGTTTAATTTTCAAGGTGCATCCACCACTCAACTTGGCTCCCTTTCGGTCGCCCTCGTGAATGGCGCTCATTTATAATATCACTTTTATGCTCCTGTGTCAACGCTTTTTTACACTTTTTTTCATATTTCTTTACATTAGTCTCTTATTCACAAAAAATGTTCCCGACAGCAATTGTCTTTTGCCGTCGGGAACAGTCAGATTTCCTGTTTTTAGGAGATTAGCGGGAAAGAAAGCCGATTTTACGCTGGACTTTACTGAGCGTGCGCCGGCTGACGGCATAGGCTTTTTCCGCTCCCTCGCGGTAACATTGCTCCAAATAGGATTTATCCTTCATGTATTGCTCGAAGCGCTCCCGGATCGGACGCAACGCTTCCACCACTGCTTCGCCCACAGCGGTCTTAAAGTCGCCGTATCCTTTGCCCTCAAACTCCAGTTCCACTTGCTCTTCGGTCTTGCCGGTGACGGCGGCATAAATCCCGATCAGGTTGTTGACGCCGTCTTTGCCCTCGCCGCGGCATACTTTGGCCTCGGAATCGGTGACGGCCCTTTTAAATTTGCGCATAATATCGTCGGGCTTATCCAGCATGGCCACGTAGGCGTTGACGTTTTCATCCGATTTGGACATTTTGCGGGTGGGATCCTGCAAAGACATGACGCGGGCGCCCGTCTTGGGGATATAGGGCTCAGGCACGGTAAACACATTGTGATAAAGCCCGTTCATGCGGGTGGCGATGTCGCGGCTCAGTTCCAGATGCTGCTTTTGATCGGCGCCCACCGGCACCAGGTCGGCTTGGTACAGCAGGATATCCGCCGCCATCAGGGACGGATAGGTGAATAAGCCGGCGTTGACGTTATCCGCATGGCGGGCCGCTTTATCCTTAAACTGGGTCATGCGGGATAATTCGCCAAATTGGGTATAGCAATCGAGAATCCAGGCCAATTCCGCATGGGTGGAAACCTGGCTCTGGATAAACAAAAGGCTCTTTTGAGGATCCACGCCGCAGGCAAGCAGAAGGGCGTAAGTCTCCAAAATCTGACGGCGCAATTTGGCCGGTTCCTGGCGGACGGTGATGGCATGCAGATCCACCACCGAGTAGATGCAGTTATATTCATCCTGCAAATCCACCCAATTCTTGAGGGCGCCCAGGTAATTGCCCAAGGTCAATTGACCGCTGGGTTGGATGCCGGAAAATATGATCTTCTTTTCTTCTTGGGGTTTCCCAGTCTGATCCATGTTCTTTTCCTCCTGCACTGTCAAACGGTAAGGTATTTGGCGGCCGCTTTGCCCAATTTCTCCATGCCTTCGATCAATTGCTGATCGGTGGGGGTGGAGAAGTTGAGGCGGAAGGAGCTGCACGGCGCCGATTCATCGGCGAGGAAGGCCGTTCCCGGGACGGTGGCCACACGATAGGTCTCCACCGCTTCCTTACAGAAGCCCAGCATATCGGCCCCTTCGGGAAGGGTGCACCAAATGAACAGGCCGCCTTCCGGTTCGTTCCAAGTAAAACTTTCGGGCAGGTGCTGCTTCATCAGGTCCAGCATCAGGCCCATCTTTTTGCGGTAGATGCCCCGGATCTTTTCCAAATGGGCGTCGAAGTCGTAGTTTGCCATAAATTCATCGGCCAGCATCTGGCCAAAGATGTTGGTGTGGACGTCGGTGACCTGCTTGCACACCACCATCTTCTGGATCACCGGGGAGGGTGCTACGGCATATCCCACGCGGATACCGGGGGACAATACCTTGGAGAAGGTGCCGGCGTAGATGACGCGGCCGTCGGTATCCAGCGATTTGATGGTGGGGATGTTCTCCCCTTTGACGCGCAGTTCCCCATAGGGGTTGTCCTCCAGGATCAGGACGCCGTATTTGCCCGCCAGGTCATAAACCGCCTTGCGTTTCTCCAGCGACATGGTGACGCCCGACGGATTCTGAAAGTTGGGGATGACGTAGATAAATTTGGCCTTTTTCTCCTCTTTGAGGGCCTCTTCCAACTGCGCGATATCGATGCCGTCGCTTTCCACCGGCACGCCCCGCAGCTTGACCCCAAAGGAACGGAAGGCATTGAGGGATCCGATGAAGCTGGGGTCTTCACAGATGATGGTATCCCCCTCGTCGCAAAGGGATTTTGTGGCCAATTCCATCACCTGCTGGGCGCCGGAGGTGATGATCAGTTCGTCAAAGTCCCGGAAGGAATGGTAGCGGTCCCGCATAAATTCCTTCATGCGGTCGCGCAACGGCGTATATCCTTCGGTGATGCTGTACTGCAAGGCGTCGATGGGCCGCTCGGCAAAAATTTTGGCGGAAATCTCGGCCACTTCCTTGACCGGAAAGGCCTCCGGCGCCGGGCTGCCGGCGGCAAACGAAATCACCGACGGATCCGATGTGAACTTCAAAATTTCACGGATGGCCGACGGCTGCAACGATGAAACACGTTTTGAAAATGTATACTGCATAATGACCTCCATGCGCACCGCTCAAGACAGCGCTTTTTCGATTTATCAGAATAAATATAGTGTAGCACACTTATCCCCCAGATTCAACCAGGGCTATTTATGGTACTTGCCTCCGGACAGAATTTGGAAGGCCCGATAGGTCTGTTCCAGCAGCATCACCCGGGCCAGCTGATGAGGGAAGGTCATGGGAGACATGGATAATCGCAACCCGGACGCCCTTTTTACCTCCGGCGAAAGGCCCCACGATCCCCCGATCAGGAGCACCACATGGCTTGTCCCCCTCACCTGGATATCACTCAGCCACCGGGCAAAGCGTTCCGATCCCATCTCCTTGCCCTCGATGCACAAACTGCACAGGGCCGCTCCCGCCGGCGCCTTGGAGAGCAAACGCTTTCCCTCCGTTTCCAACGCCGCGTCGATTTGAGCCTGTGACGCCTTCTGCGGCACCGGCGCTTCCTCCACTTCTACAATGTCCAGGGAGCAATAGGACTGCAATCTTTTTTGGTACTCGGCCACCGCCTCCCGCCAATAGGACTCCTTTAACTTGCCCACACAGGCAACGGTGATTTTGAGCATTTCTGTCTTCCCCTTTCCATCGTCTGTCTCAGTGGATGGGCTTATTCTCTGCATGCCTGCCTCTGTCCAACGGTTCCGGTACCGTGCCCGGCGCTCCCCTTTTCTCCCCAATTTAAGCCGTCGTGGAGGAGGCTCTGCCTCTCTACGCCCGTTTCACCTGCTGGGTTCCGGTACCGTGCCGGATGTTCCCCCTTTTCTCCCCCATTTAAGCCGTCGTGGAGGAGGCTCTGCCTCTCTACGCCTGTTTCACCTGCTGGGTTCCGGTACCGTGCCGGATGCTCCCCCTTTTCTTCTCTAACTCAGGCCGTCGTGGAGGAGGTACTACCTCAAAACAACATGACGTTTTTGTCGTTGACCCTGGGCGCTACCGACAGCAGGAAGTCCATCCCCTCCCGCATACCGGCGGCCGCCAAGGTGGACTTCGCCGTCTCATAAGCCAGTTCCGGCACATTGTTCTCCCGGCTCAAATGGGCCAAGATCAAGCGGGTGGTACCGGATTTCACCAACGACGCCAATTCCTCCGCACAGGCGTCGTTGGAAAGATGCCCCGTCTGGGAGAGGATGCGCCGTTTCAAATAATAAGGATACCGTCCGTTTTGCAGCATGCGCACATCGTGGTTGGATTCGATGACCACCAAGTCACATCCGGTGACCGCTTCCCGCACTTCCTCCGTCATGACGCCGGTATCGGTCGCCACCGCCACCTTGCGCCCATCCGGCATCTGGATCCGGTAGCCGTACCCCTCGGCGCAATCGTGGGAAATGGGAAAGGGACGCACCATCATGCCGGCCGCCTCGATCCCTTCCAGGCCGATGCAATGGGCCTCCACCTTGTTGAGCATCCCCTTTTCCTCCAAAGCCTGCAAGGTCCCTTGGGAGGAATACACCTTACATCCATGCCGGGAACAAAACACGCGGAGCCCCGCCACATGGTCGGTATGTTCATGGGTGACAAACACCGCGCGGATGGATTTGGGATCCACATCTCGATCGGTCAGCGCCCTCTCGATGGCCCGGGCGCTGACGCCGGTATCGATGAGGATCCCTCCCTCCTGGGAGGCCAGATAGGTGCAATTTCCACTGCTTCCGCTAAACAAGGTACAAATGCGCGACATAAAGGATTCCACTTCCTCATACGATTTCAATGTCCTTAGTATAGAGAAATTCACCCTTTAAGTCAAATTTTGTCGCACCTACAAACGCAAAAGAAACACCTGGACCACATCTTCTTTGTCCAGGTGTTTCTTTTGATCTGATTTTCATTTATTCTCATTCATTTTCCATAAGGGGCTATCATATAATATCGGCCGCCACAGCCCATTATTATTGAGCCTTTGCCACTGCTGCACCAGGTACAGTCACCCGCCTGATATCGGCGCCCAATGCCCGCAATTTCTCCTCAATGTCTTCATACCCGCGGTCGATATGATAAATCTCCTCCAGCTCAGTGACACCGTTGGCCGCTAAAGCAGCGATCAGCAGAGCGGCGCCTGCACGGAGATCGGTGGCTTTGATGGGAGCGGCACGAAGCTCCTCCACACCCTCAAACACTGCCACCTTTCCATCCACTTGGACGTTGGCCCCCATCCGGCGGAGTTCCTCCACATAGCGGAAACGATTGTCCCACACGCCTTCAGTGACAATACTTGTCCCCTTGGCCATGGCCAGCAGCACCGCGAATTGGGGCTGCATATCGGTGGGGAAACCAGGGTGGGGCATGGTCTTGATGTTACACCGCATCAGATCCCCCGAACGGCTGACGCGGATGGAATCGTCATATTCTTCCACCTGGACGCCCATTTCCAAAAGTTTGGCCGTAATGGATTCCAGATGTTTTGGGATCACATTCTTAATCAATACATCGCCTTTGGTGGCAGCCGCAGCGGCCATATAGGTCCCCGCCTCAATTTGGTCGGGGATAATAGAATAGGTGGTACCTTTTAAATGCTCCACGCCGCGGATCTTGATGACATCGGTGCCTGCGCCACGGATATCGGCTCCCATGGAGTTGAGGAAATTGGCCAGATCCACAATGTGCGGTTCTCTAGCGGCATTCTCCAAAATAGTCAAGCCCTTAGCCTTGGTGGCGGCCAACATAATGTTGATGGTAGCTCCTACCGAAAGCACATCCAGATAAATCTGATTGCCCACCAATTCGTCGGCACGGGCATCCACCATGCCTTGGTCCAAACTGACGTCGGCTCCCAAAGCGGCAAACCCTTTAAGATGCTGGTCAATGGGCCGGACGCCAAAGTCACAGCCGCCGGGCATGGAAACCCGCGCCCTCTTAAACCGGCCCAGCAAAGCGCCTATCATATAATAAGAAGCCCGCATCCTACGGGCCATCTCATAGGGCACTTCAGTGGTGGTAATATGACGGGCATCAATCTCAATGGTACTTTTATTAATCATTTTAATACCAGCACCCAGTTCGTGCAGGATGCGGATAATCATCGAAACATCACTTATGTTCGGTATATTTTCAATGCGGCATACGCCATCCGACAACAAGGCCGCCGGGATGATTGCGACCGCAGCGTTTTTGGCGCCGCTGATAGGAACTTCACCAATTAACGGATTTCCACCGGTAATAACAAATTTATCCAATGAATGAACACCCCTTTGATGATTGACCATAAGTATTATAGCATCGATCCACCAAAATACAAGGGAAAACTTTGTAACCTCTGGTTACAATACGTTTATATCTATTATATCACATCCTATTAAAATTTAAACAGAAAAAGCGAGGGATTTGCCGCCTCCAACTGTTTTGTTTTCCTGCGCTTCCCTATTTTGGCTGCGGTTTTTATTGATAAACGGTAAAGATAGGCACCTTTTTCCAGCAAAACATCTACTTCCCATCCAAATTTAAGTTTGTTTTTTACTATATGTTAAAAAATCGCCTTTGACGATACCATCGCTCTCCCAAGGTGTAAAACGCCATACGTTTTGTGCTGTTTGATTTGCAATAAGTGTCGGATAGCTGACAAACATCCGCCCCTTTTTATGAGCAAATCGGAATCAAGCCGGATTTCCTGAAAGAAAACCACTGTTTCCCTATTTAAAATAATACGCTGTTTTTCGTTTAAAAAACGTCCTTTCTTGCCTTTCCTGCCACAAGATGGTACCATAAATAACATCATTGTCATTAAAGGAAGAAGAATTGGAGTGGTAACCTGTGCAGAGAGACTTGACAAAGGGCAATGTAATGTCCTCCATGCTGCTGTTCGCCGGGCCGATGATCGCCGGCAATCTGTTGCAGCAGCTCTACAATGTAGCCGACACGTTGATTGTGGGGCAATGCCTAGGTGCCGACGCTTTAGCTGCTGTCGGCTCCTCCTTTACTCTGATGGTCTTTTTGACCTCCATCCTGCTGGGACTTTCTATGGGAAGCGGTGCTTTTTTCTCCATGTTGTTTGGCGCCAAACGAGAGGAAGATTTAAAAAAGAGTATCGTCCTTTCGTTTGTCCTTATCGGGATCACCGCCTTGGTCATTAATATTGTTGTACTGCTTTGCATCGATCCCTTGCTTGTGGTATTGCAAATCCCTGATAATATCCTAGGAGAGACAAAGGAATACCTCCAGGTCATTTTCTACGGAATCCTCTTTACCTTTCTCTATAACTATTTTGCGTCTCTTCTTCGCGCCATCGGCAACTCCTCCATGCCTCTTGTGTTTTTAGCGGTCTCCGCCCTATTAAACATCGTTTTGGATTTGGCGTTTATCCTCTGGTTCCATATGGGAGTGGCCGGTGCAGCCTGGGCTACCATCATCTCCCAAGCGGTCTCCGCCGCGGGAATCATGTTGTATAGCTTTAAGAAGCTTCCTCTTTTGCGCCTTAACCGGCGTCATTTTCATTTTGACAAAGGGCTTCTTAAAAATATCTCCCAGTATTCCTTTTTAACCTGTATCCAACAATCCATCATGAACTTCGGTATCTTAATGATCCAAGGCCTTGTCAACAGCTTTGGCGTAGCCGTTATGGCCGCTTTCGCTGCCGCTGTTAAAATTGATTCTTTTGCCTATATGCCGGTGCAGGACTTTGGCAATGCTTTCTCTACCTTCATCGCTCAGAACTTTGGCGCCGGGCAGCATAAGCGCATCCAAAAAGGCATTCGCGCTGCCATCGTTGCCGCACTGGTATTTTGCATCATCATCTCCCTAGCGGTATGCTTGTTTGCCGAGCAGTGGATGCTATTGTTTGTGCAGCCGGAAGAGACAGAGATCATTGCGATCGGCGCCCAATACTTACGCATCGAGGGGATGTGCTACGTTGGCATTGGTTGCCTGTTCCTTTTGTACGGCCTTTATCGAGGAGTCGGAAAACCTGGGATCTCGGTTGTGTTGACGGTCATCTCCTTAGGAACTCGGGTGATCCTCGCCTACATATTAGCTCCTATCCCAGCCATTGGATTGCCTGGCATTTGGTGGGCTATCCCCATCGGCTGGGTGCTGGCCGACATCACCGGTCTTATTTATTACCGCTGGTGGTCCAAAAAATCTACTCAGATGATGGTGCATTCTGCTGACTGAATCGGTTACAAAACAGAAATTAAAAAAGCCCCCTCTTGAGCCGTTTTATGAACTGCCCCAGGTTGTGCGGACAGTACAAAAAAGACCCCTGGTAGGAAATATTGAGTTTCCGGCTTCCAGCTTGCGTTCTTTTCTTCGCTCACGCTCAAGCAGCCTTTTTACCACCTGCTTATCTCGAAAGCCGTAGTGTTCTGCCACTTCCCGCTGGGTCTTCCCCTCTGTCACCATGGCCTTGATCTCAGGCAGCAGTGCTTGTACGTGTGTATAATTCCGTTTCTTCATGACAAGCCCCCCTGATGTAGTCTATTTTCCTACATCAGGGGGCCTTTTGTCACTGTCCGTTTTTACTGGACCTGTCCATTTTACGGTCCAAAGTAGGGGCTTTTGTTTGTGTCTAGAAAAAAGAAAATTCTGATGGGCATCTTGAAAGCAACAACTTATCTGGGTTTGGGTTACAAAAAAGATACCCAGCCCAATCGCAAAAATGAATAGCAAAAGAAAAGGCCGAACCTGGAACGCAATGTGCGTCCAGGCTCAGCCTGGTGCTGGTGACCGGACTTGAACCGGTACGATGTTGCCATCGAGGGATTTTAAGTCCCTTGCGTCTGCCGATTTCGCCACACCAGCTTAATGAAATCAACTGTTTTCTTATTATATGGAAAATTTCGTATCTTGTCAAGACATCTTAAAATATTGCTGGAAGATTATAACAATCACTAGAACTGTATATTTTCTTGTCCTTAGATTTCAAAAAACGTTCAAATTTAGTTAGATACTTTGGCTAAAAGAAGTGGAGGAAGCTGTCGTATTATTACAAAGTTTGCTCGTTTTGTAACCGAAGTGTTGCAATCCTGTAACCTTTTGATATAATAATAGCATGTTGTTACACATTTGTAACCTTTGCTTTTGAAAATCATACAATGAGGTGAAAGGATGTCTCTCCAAAGGAAGCCTTCTTCCGATTCTAATAGATCGAAAACTAAAAGGATAAAAATTCAAATTATCGACCGTTCCCAACAGGTTATTCAATATAGTAAACAAGCTATTGTAAATGCCATGAGCAAAACCTCCCTGCGCACCAAAGCTGAATGCAAACGTATTGCGCAAGGGCTCCGGATCGCTTGTGAGGAGCTTAAGAAAGCTTGGCGCAAGCATCCTCTTAAAATTGTACCCACCTTTGCCCACGTTTCTGCCAAGGGTGTCAAACGGCACAAAGGTGTGATTGCCTCCTTCTTCAATGTGGCCATTCCTACGGTAGCGCTGATTGCCCTGGTGTCTGTAGTTAACTTCTGGGGTGGCGCCAGTTTTGCCTTAGCGCTGGAATGCAACGGTGAAACTATCGGTTATGTCCAGGATAAAGTGGTGGTGGAGCAGGCATTGGCACAGGCTCAGTCCTCGGTGGTGGATATCAACGGCCATTTAGAACTTCCGGAAAATCTGGAGTATAAATTGACGGTTGTCCAAGACGAGGATGTCATGGATAATTCCCAGCTGGCCGAGGCCCTTTTAAACAATATGGGGGACCAAGTCCAGACCGCCAGTGGGCTTTTTGTAGGAGATCAGTTTGTTGGCGCAGTGGATGATACGGATACTGCCAACCAGGTTTTAAATGAGATTTTGGATTCCTACACCGAGGGCAAGGAACAAGCAGAAGCCAATTTTACCGAACAGGTAACCGTCAAAGAAGGGCTTTATCCCTCCGGCGATGTGGTATCTGCTGAGGAGATAAAAGAGGATTTAACCTCTCCAGTTGAAAAAGAACAGGTGTATCATGCCGCAGAAGGGGATACTGTGGCAAGTGTCTCGGAAAAATTTGGACTGGAACCCATCCAGCTTGTGGAACTCAATCCTACCCTGACGGAGGAGAGCGTCATTCAGGATGGTCAAAATGTGGTAATTGCCAATGAACAGCCTCTTTTAAGCGTGGAAGTTGTCACGGTGGAATCGGTGATCAATCAACTGGATTATCAAAGTGTGACGGTGGAAAACTCCCACAAAGAACAAGGGGAACAGACCGTCCTTCAGGCCGGTGAGATGGGACAGGAACAGGTGGATTATCAGGTTGTAACGGTCAATGGACAAGAAGTTTCCCGTTCTGTTACAGCCACAACATTGTTGAAAGCCCCTGTGGATGAAAAAATCGAGATTGGTACCATGGAAAAGCAGGTGGAAGTGGACCGTTCTGCCAACGGCGGTTCCCGGACAAGCATTGGTTTCCAGTGGCCGGTAAATGGCGGACGTGTATCCAGTTCGTTTGGATATCGCTGGGGGAAGGTGCATGAGGCCATGGACATCGCCGCTCCTTATGGGACCAGCATCTATGCATCCGCCGGCGGCACTGTGGAATTTGCCGGTTGGAAAGGTTCCTATGGTTATTGTGTCCTAATCGACCATGGAAACGGCTATAAGACCCGCTATGCCCACTGTAGCAGCCTGAAGGTCTCCACCGGCCAAAAGGTCAGCCAGGGCCAGGTCATTGCCGCTGTAGGCGCTACCGGTTTTGCTACAGGCAACCACTGCCATTTTGAGGTGATTAAAAACGGCACAAAGGTAAACCCCGCCAATTATCTGTAAAATATTTTTAGACAAAAGCTTTGCAGCGTAGTTCCTATGATTTTTTTGTGGATTTGCCTTAGGTCCAAATAAATTGTGAAATGTGAAAAAAGAGCTGGAGATTAAAATCCAGCTCTTTTTTCATTAATCATGCCTGTTTTACTCCAAAAGGCAACCAAACTTAATCCAACGCCTTTTCCAAAGCATCAATAATAATGCGGAGCGCTTTGATACGGGCATATTTTTTATCCACCGATTCTAAGATATGCCATGGCGCATAAGCCGTACTGGTCTTTTGCAGCATCTCGTTGACAGCCACTTCATACTCATCCCATTTTTCCCGATTGCGCCAATCCTCATCTGTGATCTTCCACTGTTTTTCCGGCGTGTTTTGCCTATCCTCAAACCGTTTTAGCTGGGTTTGTTTGTCGATCTGCACCCAGAACTTAATGACCACTGCCCCCCAATCGGTTAACTCTTTTTCAAATTCGTTGATCTCATAATAGGCACGCTGCCAATCGTTGGTACTACAGAAACCTTCTATACGTTCCACCATCACCCTGCCGTACCAAGTGCGGTCAAAGACGGCGATATGCCCTGTTTTGGGCAAACGGGTCCAGAATCTCCACAGATAGTGGCGCGCCTTTTCCTGCGGGTCGGGGCTGGCTATGGGATGCACTTCAAACCCTCGTGCGTCCAACGCTTCGGTGACTCTCTTGATATTTCCCCCTTTGCCTGCGGCATCCCATCCCTCGTAACAGATCACCACCGGCACGCGCTTTCGATAAAGCCGATAGTGCAACCCATAGAGTTTCTTTTGCAAAATATCCAGGGTCGCTTTGTACTCAGCCGGTTCAATGGATTTGTCCAGCGAAACCTCCGATAAAAGCGGCACTTTAGACAGGGGAAAACAATTTTGCAGCAGCTGCACGGCCAGGCTCTCATTTTGCATGGCAGTATCGATACCAGTGCACAGCCGTTCCAGCATCTGGAGTTCAGCCCAGTGCCGCTCTTTGGCGTCTACAATGTACCAAGGAGCATCCGGGATATCGGTATCCTGAAGATATCGGTCAAAGACCTCCAAACATCGGTTATAATGTTTGTTTTGCCATTTGTCGTTGTCACTAACCCGCCAAGCTGTATCTTTGTCGGAGAGGAGGTTTGCAATACGTTTCTCCTGCTCTTTGCGGCTGATGTGGAAAAACAACTTGACCAGCAGATATCCATTATCGGTAAGCTGACGTTCAAACCGCTTGACGCTGGAAACCCGCGCGTCGTACTGCCCATCGTCCAACTGGCCATGCAGTCTCTGTCGGCAGATTTCATCCATCCACCCTGAATCCAAAAAGACGAATTGACCAGCCTTAGGGATCTCCTGGAAAAACCGATGTAGGAATGGATACCGTTGTTCCTCTTCGCTGGGGGATTTCATGGTCTTTACTTTAAAAAAGCGGGGATCTAGATTATGGATGACTCGTCCAATTGCGCCGCCTTTTCCCGCAGCGCCCCATCCCTCTACCAGCACTAACACCGGCAGATTGCGCTGTTTTAGCATCATTTGCTGGGCGGCTAATTTTTCACGCGCTTGTTTCAGCCGTTTTGAAAAAGCTTCTTTATCAGGCCGTTCAGGCTTAATATATTGTTTGAGCATAAGATCACCTCGTTAAAATAGAAGTTTCTCCGCTTTCCATAATTATAACAGAACTATTCCATATTGAAAAGTAAAAACAATTAAAACATATAAATTTGGCGTCTTAAAAATAAGTCGGTGACTCTTTTGATTTGACTTGAAAGTTTTAAAAATAGGTCCTATAATATGCTGTAATCCGATAAGAGGAAGGGATTTAAAATGTTGACTTGGATTCTATTGCTCTTTACCCTCATCTTTGCAGCTTCCATGGTGGGATGTGGATTGCTTCTTTGGAAATGTCCCCCTAAGGATATCAACAGCCTGATTGGATATCGCACAAAGCGTTCCATGAGAAGCCAAGAGGCTTGGGATTTCTCCCAGCGTTATGCGGGCAAGGCATGGGTAGGATTGGGTGTTGTAGACGGATTGGTATTCATCCCCTTGTCCTGCCTGCCTTTTCCTGAAGAGGAAGAATGGGTTGTTTTCCTCTTTCTTTTCATTCAGGTAGTGGTCTTGCTTTTAGTATGCCCCTTGACCGAACGAGCTTTAAAAAGATATTTTTACCAGTGAATAACACAAAGGGAAAGGGCCGTCTAAACAGGACGGCCCTTTCCCTTTGTAGAAGGATATCAAAATAAATGTTATAAGGTAAGGTTATTCCTCAATGGAGATCTCTTTATAAAAGTTCTCCAGCACCAAAGCAACGCCTCCTAAGGCACACTGGTTCTCCCCAAAGGTTCCGCCTACTACGGTCATACTTTTGATAAACTTGTTGCCTTTGCGCTTTTGCACTTTGGAAATAACCGTCTGGATCAAATAATCGCAGTTCCACAACATGTTGCCGGACAACACAATGATCTCCGGTGAATAGATGGTGGCGATATTCTGAATTCCGGCGCTGATATAATCGGCCGTTTTATCGATGACCGACCGGCACAGAGGGTCCCCATTCTTGACCGCTTGCAGAATGGAAGCCAACGTAATCTTATCGTAATTGTCCATTTGCGAAAGAATCGAACGGTTCCCTAATTTTAATTTATCCGTCACTTCCTTGACAATCAGGGAACCATTGACCAACGTCTCTAAACACCCATAATTGCCACAAGCGCATTTTACCCCGTGGACATCGATGATGGTATGGCCGATTTCACAAGCGCCATCGTTGTATCCGCGGAAGATTTGGCCGTTGGCAATGAGGCCTCCCCCAACACCCGACTGGTTTACAAGGCACGCAAACACACTGCTGCATTCCGACGCCACACCAAACCAGTATTCCGCCATGACCGCTGCCACTGCATCCTTGTCAAAGAAGGTGGGGAACCCGGTGTTTTCCTGAATATAGTCCCGGATTTTAACATTATCCCACCCAGGGAAGTTTGGCGGGCTTTGCATACTGCCCTTCTCATGGTCGCAGGGCCCTGCTGACACTAAACCGATACCAATAAGTTTTTCCTGGTCAATCCCCGACTCTTCAATAGACTGCAAAATCAAGCTGCACAAGCGATGAAGCACATACTCTTTCCCCCGCTCCAACTGCGTATCGCTATGTAGTTCGTAGATGACCTGCGCTTTAAAATTGGTGATGACCAGCTTGATGTATTCCGCTGTTAAATCAATGCCCACTGCGTAACGGCAGTTGGCGTTGATCCCTAACATAGCGGGTTTACGTCCGCCTACCGACTGGCCTTCACCAATCTCCACCACCAGCCCTTTTTCGATCAGTTTCCCGGTGATTTTGGACACGGAAGCCACTGTCAAGCCACCATATTCGGCAATGTCCCTACGAGAGGTTGGCTCATGCCGCCGAATATAGTCAAATACAATCTTGAGATTAAGGGCTTTCATCGTCTCACTATTGATACTTCCCACATTCACATGTACCATTTGCAACACTCTCTTACTCTTTTTAATTAACAAAGTCTAACTGCAATTCTATCGGCAGAATAAAAACTTTTGATTTTTATCAAGCAATTTGTTTAAACAAGGGCATAATATTCCCTGTCTATTATTATACAACGCTGATTTACAACAGTCAATTAATTATTGATAACATCTATCTTATCCACAATAATCATTCCTTTCTTTCGCTACATCCCACAATAAAAATTCTTTCCCCTCCTATTTCATGGAAAATCTAGTAAAAAAACAGATGTCCACTCTGCCAATGTATAATTTTGTCTTTAACAAATAAATGGGGAAAGCCACTTTCTGTTTGCTCTCTCCGGGAGTTTTCCTTCTTTATTTAGAAAATTTATCCTCAAAATTTTAAATTTTATCGCTTTAACTCGCAGCATCGTCTTGAATTTCTGTAGGAGGACTGGTATAATTTCAGTGTTGTATTTTTTGTATATTTGGTGAAAGAAGGAGTTTTTATGTCCGATTTAACCATTCAATTGACCGATCATCCCAAGGCTAAGCCGGCCGATGAATCCAAACTGAAGTTTGGCGATCTCTTTACCGATCACATGCTGATGATGGATTACGACGAAGGCCAGGGTTGGCACAATGCCCGCATTGTCCCTTACGGCCCCCTCGCTTTGGATCCTGCCGCTATGTGCCTGCACTATGGCCAGGAGGTCTTCGAGGGTATGAAGGCCTACCGCGCTGAGGATGGACGTATCCTCCTGTTCCGCCCGGATCAGAACTTTGCCCGCCTTAATCTGTCCAACGACCGTCTGTGCATCCCCCCTGTGGACGAGGAAAAAATGGTGGAATACTTGAAGGAGTTCCTCCGTGTGGAGAAGGATTGGGTCCCCCATTCCAAGGACACCTCCCTCTATCTGCGTCCCTTTATCATCGCAATTGATCCTCATCTGGGCGTGCATGCCGGCAAACATTATTATTTTATCGTTATTGCTTCCCCGGTGGGCGCTTACTATCCCGAGGGGCTCAATCCGGTGAGCATCTATGTGGAGACAAAATACGTCCGTTCTGTCCGCGGCGGCACCGGCTTCACCAAGACCGCCGGCAACTACTCCGCCTCCCTCAAAGCCCAGGCCGAAGCCGAGCAAAAACATTATACCCAGGTCCTGTGGCTGGACGGTGTGGAACGCCGTTACATTGAAGAAGTTGGTACGATGAACGTCTTCTTTAAGATCGACGGTGAGATCGTCACTCCCTCTTTGGACGGCTCTATCCTGGGTGGCATCACCCGTAAATCGGCCATTGAACTGATGCGCAGCTGGGGCCTGAAGGTCACGGAACGCCGCATCTCCATCGATGAATTGGCAGAAGCCTACGACGCCGGCAAGCTGGAGGAAGCATTTGGCACCGGTACTGCTGCCGTCATCTCCCCCATCGGATTCCTGGATTGGGGCGATACCAAAAAGATGGAAATCAGCGGTGGCAAAATCGGGCCGGTTTCCCAGCGCCTGTACGACGAATTGACCGCCATCCAGTGGGGCCGCGCCAAGGATCCCTTCGGCTGGTCGGTTGAAGTGTGCAAATAAACGTTTTCTAAAACAAAAAGGAGAACTTTCATGCCGGATTGTCAGAATCAACCCTCTCGGACAGTGCTTCGGTTCCCTGTCCCAGCGGAATGCGACGGCATGCGTCTTAAGACCTTTTTGCGGGGACGATGTGGGGTATCCTATCGCCTGATGGTACGGCTCAAACACGTACCCCTGGGGATGACCATAGCTGGCCGGCTCATCCGGACCATTGATCCTGTGCGCGCCGGGCAAGTGGTGGAACTTCGTCTCCCCCCTGATACAAAAACAGCCCAGCCTATGGGCAATGGAGATTTGCGCGTCCTTTTTGAGGACGCGCATCTTCTTATTGTGGACAAACCTGCCGGTATGGCGGTGCATCCCTCAGCCGGGCGGGAGGACAATACTCTACTGGGCGCTGCCGCATCCTATCGAAGAGGACACGGCGAGGATGGGGCTTTCCGTCCTGTTGGCCGGCTGGATCGGGATACCTCCGGCATCATGGTGCTAGCCAAACACACCCATGCCGCTCACCTTCTCAATGGGCATATTGAAAAGTGGTATTTGGCCATCTGCCTTGGCGGGTTAAAGGGACAGGACACCATTGACCTCCCTCTCCGGATCAAGGATGGGCACTCCATCCAGCGGGAGGTCGGGGAAGGCGGGCAAAGGGCTGTTACCCATTGGAAGAGCCTTTTTATTGGGCGTGATAAGACGCTTTTAGGCGTGCGTATTGAAACCGGGCGTACCCATCAAATCCGCGCACACATGGCCCACATAGGCCATCCTCTAGCGGGGGATACTATGTATGGCCCGGGCGGGGATGGGATTGAACGCCACGCCCTCCACTGTGGAGCGGTTGGCTTTATCCACCCGGTCACAGGCCAGCATATCCGCCTAACTGCACCGCTTCCGGATGATATGTGCCGCCTTCTGGATCAGATGGGGATGCATCATCCAGAAAAAGAATGGCGCAATTTTGTCCCAAACCTTTGTCAAAAGGAGTGAGCCTATGCCGGCTGCTATTTCCCATACTCTCATGGCTGAGACGGTGCTGGACCAATGGAAGGGTCCATCCCTTGTGAAGGACGCCTTTCTCCTGGGATCCCAAGGCCCTGACTTCCTGTTTTTCCACCGCCTTCCCATGCGCAAGGGTACCCCGCTTTTTCGCTATGGTTCGGCCTTGCACCGTACCCATGTATGTATCACCCTCCAGAAAATGCGTCAATACATGGAGGATCACCCACAAAAGCGCGACATCATCCTTTCCTACTGCTTGGGTTTTTTATGTCACTACTCCCTGGATCGGACCGCTCATCCCTTTATCTTGTCGGGCGTAGAATGGTGGGCAAGTCAGCCCAAAGCTATGTCGAAACCGTTGATCCACTCTTACTTAGAGACGCTTTTGGATGTCATCCTACTTCGTCGGGAAAAGGGCATTGCCCCCATAGACTTCCCTTTAAAACAAGTGATCCCCAAGTCACCAGAACTGTGGAATGAGGTGGGCGGACTCTACGCCTTTCTGTTGCAGGAACTTTATCAAGTGGAGGAATCCCCTCAGGTTTTGGCCCAAGCTGTCCACGATGCCCGCACCTGTATGGGATTCCTTCACGATGGAAGCAGCTTTAAGCGTCCCGCATTTCAGATGCTGGAGCGGCTTTTGCACAAAGGCCCTTTGGTATCCGCCCATATCCGTCCACTCATGGAGCCGGACGATTACGATTACGCCAATGTAGAACGCGGCATCTGGCGGGCTCCCGGCCAAGAAATGGACCGGGAGGAAAGTTTCTTTGATCTTTTTGACCGGTCTGTGGAGGAAGCGCTTACCATGATGGATGCTTTTTACAGCCGCCCCGTGGGCAGTTGCTATTGCGATATCACCCATTGCCTCTCCTTTTCGGATGGATTGCCCAGTCAGGATATTGTTTGCCCAAAGGATTTAAAACAAAAGGATGGTGCTGACCAATAATACAAGGATTCATCCCCATTTCGTAGAGGGAAAACGGAGGCTTTCTGGAGCAGTTCAAAAAACACCTGCTGGAAGTACTCCTGTTCTATGTGGGAGGGATTGACCGGGAAACCAAAAGGTATCCCCACACTTTCCAACCCAAAATGTTGACATGCCCCGGTACGAAATAATTTATTGAATGGAGTGAGGCATGAACATAAGAAAGTATGGCAACGGAAAAGGGATCATCGTCCTTTTGATTTTGCTGATTTGTAGCGTCATTTTTTATTATCAGACGCAAAAGATAGGATTCCATGAGGATGAGGTTTACAGCATCGCATCGGCTGTCAATCCCGATAACGGACTGATGACAGCCTATGAAAATAATACATTTATGGATAATGGCGTTCCTGTCTGGAAACGAGGCAAGATGTAACAGACTTTATGACCTTGGCAAACGAGGACTATTTCAATCTAGAAGCCATCTATCACAATCAGAGCATAGACAACCATCCCCCGTTTTTTTATCTACTGGTGCATGCCTCAGCCATGCTATTGGGCGGGGAATTTTCAAAATACACTGTTTTTCTTGTCAATCTCCTTGCATTTATAGGCAGCTGCTTTGTAATAGGAAGGATCCTGAAACGGCTCGGTAAGACAAATGTAATTGCCGCGGTACTTATCCTTTATGGGTTATCTATGGGTACGATCTCCATGGTGCTGTACCAGAGAATGTATATGGCCCTGACCTTCTTTATCCTCCTGTATTTTCTCTATAGTATAGAGCTCTACCAGAACGGCTTTCTATTAGATGGAAAGCGTATCCTTCGGTTGGGTATTGTCA
The DNA here is from genome assembly GCA_904397895.1 of uncultured Clostridia bacterium. Classification (GTDB taxonomy): domain Bacteria; phylum Bacillota; class Clostridia; order Oscillospirales; family Acutalibacteraceae; genus Solibaculum. The sequence continues at coordinate 8,948 of CAJFOZ010000031.1, read as the reverse complement.
CGGTTCTTGGGTTTTTAACGCAGTATTTTTTCGCCGTTTATGCTGTGGTCGTATTTTTGATCATGCTGGCGGAGATGGCCCGGGAGAAAAAATGGGGCCGGATGGCAAAATATACAATTGTCCATATTCTATACGGCGTCACGGGAATTTTATTGTTTTCCCCCTGTATCGAGCATCTGCTGCATAGCGACAGAGGCCTTTCCAACCTGGCAAACAGCAATTACTGGGATAATCTTGTGGCATATCTCAAGCATCTGGCGTATGCCTTTACAGTATCGGGGCACCTATTTATAGTAGTTGCCAGCCTCTTTTTCATCCTCATCCTTGCGGTATTTGTGCGCATAAGCCCGGATAAACGTTTTATCCTTCTGCTTACCGTTCTACCCAGCATGGCCTTTTTCTTCGTGACCGTAAAACTAACCTCGTTTCAAGAACTGCGGTATATTATGCCGGTCATCCCCTTCCTCGTCATCGCGCTTTTCTATGCGTCAGACGATGTACTGAAGTTCAAGTACAAAAACATCATCATGACTGCCGTATCCATCCTGTTGGCGGTCAATGGGATGGTATGTTCAAAACCAAAATTTTTGTATGAGGATTACGGTGCCTGTTTGGAAATAGCTCGGGAAAATAGGGAAAAGTCATTTGTATTCCTCAACGACAATTTTTTTACCCACATGAAAAGCATACCGGAAATGATGATCTATCAGAAAACCCTCATCGTAAATATAAACCGGGATGAATTGGATCATCTTATTTATGATGAAGAGTTAAGCCATGAGGATTCGTATATTCTGTGCATCAAGAGTTACATGGATAACGATAAGATTTTGGAAGAGATAAAACACAGAACATCTTTTAAAACAGTTGAGCCATTGTATACAAGCGATTGTGGCGCTTCCGATGAACTGGTGGAAAACAATTTGTATCTGGTTTCAAAATAGGAATAAGCCTATCGTAACAAACAAAAGCCTGTGGCCATATTTTAGGCCACAGGCTTTTCCTCTATCTATTGTATCATGCGTTTTATGCAGGTTCTCCCTCTTTGTGAGGGGAAAGCCCATCCTGGGCAAAACGCTGCAAAAATAGACGGGTCCTCTCGTTTTCCGGATGATCAATCACCTTCTTGGGATCGCCCTGCTCTACAATATAACCCTTATCCATAAAGATCACCCGATCAGCGACGTCTCTGGCAAAGCTCATCTCATGGGTAACCACCACCATGGTCATATGCTCCTCAGCCAGTTCCCGCATGACCTTGAGGATTTCGCCCGTTAGTTCCGGATCCAACGCCGACGTGGGTTCGTCGAAAAACAGGATGTCCGGATCCAACGCCATGGCTCTGGCGATGGCCACACGTTGCTGCTGGCCGCCAGACAATTCACAGGGATAAGCGTCTTCCTTTTCCGAAAGGCCCATCTTTTGCAGCAGCTCCCTGGCATGTGCCTCGGCCTTCTGCCGGTCTATCCCGGCTACGCGGATGGGTGCTTCTGTGACATTGCGCAGTACAGAAAAATGAGGGAATAGATTGAAGTTTTGGAATACCAATCCGAACCTTTTCCGGATGTTTTTCATCTGTTCTTTGTTGCCATACTGTCCGTCCTTACACAACACATCCCCGGAATACTGGATGACGCCGCCGTCCAAATGCTCCAGGATGGTACAACACCGCAGCAATGTAGATTTGCCCGATCCCGAGGGGCCGATGATAGCGATAACCTCCCCTTTTCCCACTTCAAAGGAGATGTCGTTGAGGACATGGTTATCCCCAAAGGATTTTTTTGCGTTTTTTACCGTTAAAACAGCCATTTGTCCGCCCTCCTTAATGGTAATAGGACATCTTGCGTTCCGCCCAGTTAAACACTCTTGTAATCAAGAAGCTGGCCACCAGATAGAACACGCCGGCCATAACCAACGGAATGAGGGATGTACGGCTGGCAGCGGCAGCCTGTGCCACACGGAACAGCTCCATAATGGCGATGACCTGGGCCAGCGCAGTATCTTTAATCAGTGTAATAACCTCGTTGCCCATGGGCGGGACGATGCGTTTGGTCACCTGGGGAAGCACAATGCGGAAAAAGGTCTGGCGTTTGGAGAAGCCCAGCACTTCGGCCGCCTCATGCTGCCCTATTGGAATGGACTCCAGACCGCCCCGGTAGATCTCTGCAAAGTAGCAGGAATAGTTGATGGAAAAGGCAATGATGGTGGCTGGGAACCGATAATTCCCCAGCGGCATGCCAAACAGATAAAAGGGTGCGAAATACACAAAGATCAATTGCAGCATAAGAGGGGTGCCGCGCACCACCAGAAGAATAAATTCTACCGGTTTACTGATCCATTTATGCTTAGACATGCGGCCCATAGCAAGCGGCATACCAAGCGGCAATGCAAAAAGCAATGTCAGGAAAAAGATGGCTAACGTCCATCCAAACCCCTCCAGCAATTGGAGGCTTAAACTCAGCAGGTCATTCATTGGTTCCCTCACCTTTAAGACATTTTTTTACTCAGACAATGGAGATTGGAGAAACATGAAACCATGTCCCCAATCTCCAAATTCAGTTCTCTAAAATGGTACCTAATAGTAATTTATTCAATGGTAGTAATATCCTCACCGAACCATTTCTCAGAAATTTCGGCCAAAGTGCCGTCCTCTTTCATCTCTTTAAAGGTCTCATTGACCTTGTTACGCAGTTCCTCATCGGATTTGCGGAAGCCCACGCCGTATTCTTCATCGGCCAGGGATTCATCCAAAATGCGGTATTTGGATGGATCTTTCTTGGTGTAGTAACGGGCCACCACTTCGTCGATCAGGACGCCGCTGGCACCTCCCGATTCCAAATCCATCAAAGCCTTGTTGTTGTCGTCAAACAGCAGTACCTCACCTAGGCTATTCTTGAAATCCGGGACGCTGTCCAAAGCGTCAGATGCACTGGATTCCGACTGAAGCGCCAATTTCTGACCTTTCAGGTCATCCATGGAGTTGATGTCCGAATCGGCCATTACCACGATAATCTGACGGTTCTTCATGTATGCGTCCGAAAACAGCACTTCTTCCTTCCGGGCATCGGTGATGGTATACCCGTTCCACAAGCAGTCCACTGTTTCAGCGTTCAATTCCTGCTCCTTAACCTTCCAGTCAATGGGTTGGAGTTTGACTTCCATACCCATCCTTTCAAAGGTTTTGGTGGCAATATCGATGTCAAAACCCACTAAGTTGCCGTCGTCATCGCGGTAACCCATGGGTGGGAACTGGTCATCCAAACCCACAATGATGGTATCCTTCTTCTCCCCGCCGGCTGCCGCCTGGGAAGACTGATCGTCGCCGCAGCCCGACATAGCCGCTGCCGATGCCAAAACTGTAATGGCCAACAAAGCCGAAATCAACTTTTTCGCTTTCATGTTTACTCCTCCATCCGGCCTTTCCTTATTTTGAGAAAAGGCCCCTTTCTTCTAGAATCCGCCGCTCAAAAAACAGCGCTACTCATTTTAGTACCATTGTAATATATCATCGCACAAAAGTAAAGGAGTTTCCCTCTTTTTTCCAGAGATTCTATCCTTTTTCCTTTCTTTACGACGGCAGAATCCGCACCACTTTTCGTCCGCTCAGGGCATCTTTGTCTTGATCCCATGCCATAGCCAGGACGGGCTTGTCCTCTTCCTTGTCAGGATCTGCCGGCAGCCATGCAAACTGACCCAGGCGATGCTGTTCTTTGGTGATGACTCCTTCTTCCACCAGTTTCCTCAAAGTGGGCCCCAGTGGAACAGGGGTTTGGTCGGTTTCCAGAGCGCCTGGAACCTTTCCTTTGCCTCCGTTTGCCATGCAGTCCACCGCCACTTTTGCCCTCAGGATGCGGTAGTGTTCTTGCTTCAGATGTTCCCTACCAAAGCAGAGTAATTCCTCCATCTGGTTCATAAGCGATAAGGGGCGAGTAAGTGTCCCCCGTCGGGAACAGAAATCCTCCAGCTTTTCAAAAAGTCTGAAGGCACTTTTCTCCACTGTTTTGAGCAGATACTCTAAGGTATACAAAGCGTGGCCCGAATTATAATACCGCTCGCACATCTCTTCGATGCCCTTCAGATGAAGTAGGTCCCAGCCGCTTAACTCCCGGGTATGCAGAACCTCCCAGGGGGCATACTCCCGCCCCACCAGTCCCAAATCCTCTGCGTCACGGCGTAGGCGGGATCCCTTGAGCAATTTCAAAAACCCAAGCTGAAGGGCGTGGGGCCGCAAAGAGAACACCTGGTCAAAAGACTTGCCGAACGTCGTATAATCCTCCAGAGGAAGCCCTGCGATCAAATCCAGGTGGACGTGCACACGTCCAGCCTTGACCAAGGTGATGACACGTCTGCCCAGTTCTTCCAAGTCTGTGACGCGGGATACCGTCTGCAACGTAGGCTGGTGGCAGGACTGCACCCCGGCTTCCACCTGGAGTTTCCCTGCCGGAGCGGTGCACAACAAATGCATCATCTGGTCGTCCAGCAGATCGGCCGCTACTTCAAAGTGGAAACGGGTGGAACCGGTGTTATCTAAAATCCACCGTACCAGCTGTGCAGCCCGTTTGGGATCGGCGTTAAAGGTGCGGTCCACAAATTTGACCAGCGGTACCCCCAGGTTTACCAATTTTGTCAAATCCTTTTTGACCCGGTCCAGAGGTAAAAACCGCACGCCCTTAATGCTTCCCGATAAGCAGTATCCGCAGGAAAAAGGGCATCCCCGGGAGGATTCGTAGTAGGCGATGCGTTTCCTAAGCCCCGGAACGCCGCTTAAATCCACCGGGGGCATCGACGCCCAATCCTCCGCCACGGCACATCGGTCGTCCCCTACAGCTTGTCCGTTTTCACGCCACACCGCTCCCGGCACTCCTTCCAATCCCTCTCCATTGGCCATGCGGCTTAGTGCCATTGGTAGGCTATGTTCCCCCTCCCCGCACAGCACTGCATCCACAAAAGGCCATTTTGCCACTACAGCCTTTGCGTCATAGGACACCTCCGGCCCGCCCAACACAATGCGCACCTGAGGCATAATCTCCTTTAAGTCAGCGGCGATCCGATGGATAAAATCGATGTTCCAAATATAACAGGAAAAGACTACCACATCCGGCCGGCGTGTAACCAGTTCCCGCAACACCCAATGAGGTTGCTGATTGATGTTAAACTCCAATGCCTCCACGCCTTCCTCGCAACAGGCCTTTAAGCCATAAACCGCCAGATTGATATGAACATAATGGGCCCCTACCGCCACCAAAATAGTCCTCAAATCCATTGCCTCCTTATCCCTCTAAAAAGGAACGTATGCAAATTAGTATACCGGAGCAGGGCAGATGCTGTCAAACTGTGCCCCATAGAAAAAGGCCCTCCCCGGAGGGAAGGCCTTACATGTATTGTTAATCCAATTAGCAGCATCCGCCGTGGGGATGAATGGGTTTATCATCGCAATTGAGGTCCTCTGCCCTGGGCGGGAAGAACTGATCGGTGGGGAATTGAATCCGACGGAACAGTTCACAGGGGTTGTCGCTGGAGGAGACGCATTCCTTGCTGGGCACGCAGAAATCGTACACTGGGATGAGCATCTGGACGTTGCGCTCCAGCTGGACAATGGTGAAGATACCCAAGGTGACGTACAAAATCTTGCTGGGAGTACAGCCGCCCAATTCTCCGCCAAAGCGGCTGCAAATATTGTGCGGGATGCAGCAGCAGGGATCGGGACGGCAATCGCAAGGCTCACACAGACGGGCCGAAAGCACAATAGGATCGGCCACCTGGCATACGGCCTTAGGCAAATTGCGGGTGGGACGGTTCTGATAATCGTTTTCATCGTCACAGTAGCCGGACGAGAAAATCTTGACCGAGCCTTCACTGCCGTAGAGAATGACCTTTTTGTCAAACATGGCAAGGCCCGAGATGGTGCAGGGGCAGGAATTGGGCGCCGAGTAGACGTCTACCGTGATCTCAAAGAAGAATGTCATATCCACCGAGTAGAATCCCCGGTTAAATGGCACCGCTTCCACATCCAAAAACACCGAGATGACGTCGGCGCTGCGGCTGCGGACATTGATGGCCTGGTCGATGACCCGTTGGTTGCACTCGGTAAAGTACACCCGAAGATCTTCCAGGCAGTCTTTGTCGCCGCAGGAATCGTAAATTCGGCCTGCGTCGATGCAAACGGCCTCTTTAAAGCAGCCGTTTACAGCCTCTGCTGGTTGCTGGTTATGTTCAGTCATAGAAAAAAGCCTCCTGTAGTGATTTTGAAGCGTCTGACGGTTGCGCCGTCCCCGGCGGCAATCTCAAACTTCACTAACATTCTATGACACTCCCCGAATTCGGCTACATTTTTATGCCGAATCGGGGGAAATCCTCTGCAACCGGACTGGCTCCCTCTCGTCCCTCCTTACGCCTTTTTGAGCCGGGCAAAATTGGCCATCAGCTTTTTGGTGCCCACCTTGTCAAAGGCGATTTCCAACAGGGTGTCGTTTCCCATGGGGGTGGCCCCCACCACCATGCCGGTGCCAAAGGTCTTATGGGATACCCGGTCCCCAGGCTGGAAGGAAGCCGAAGGTTTGCCGGCCGCTCCGACACCGGTGCCCACCTTATGGGCCGCCGCGGTCGTGACCTGCCGGTGCAGCAATTTTTCATTGGGCTTTTTGGTCCATTCCTGCACCGGCTTGCGCGGGCGCAGCACGTCTAGATATTGTTCCGGGATCTCCTCCACAAACCGGGATCCTTTGCTGCGGGTGGTGGACCCATACAGCATCCGGCTGCGGCAGCGGCTGAGGATCAGCTTCTCCTTGGCCCGGGTGATGCCCACGTAGCACAGCCGCCTTTCCTCCTCCACCAAGTCGGGGGAATAGATGGACTGGCTGCCCGGGAAGACGCCTTCCTCCATGCCGGGGATGAATACCACGGGGAATTCCAGCCCTTTGGCCGAGTGGAGGGTCATGAGTACCACCGCGTCGGCCGATTGGTCGTAATTGTCCACATCGGTCATCAGGGAGATTTCCTCCAAAAACTCCGCCAAGGACGGCTCCTCGTTTTCATTTTCGTAGCTCAAAATGGTGGAGGAGAATTCATTGAGGTTCTCGATGCGGGAGATGGCCTCCTGCCCTTGCCCCTCCAGCATGCGCATGTACCCGGTCTGGTCCAGCACCCGCTCGTACAGCTCGTGGAGGCTCAGGGTCTCGGCCGCTTCCGAAAGATCCTCCATCATGGCGGCAAACGCCATGAGCCGCGGGGCCGAACGCATCAACGGCTCGTATTGATCGGCGGTCTTCACCACCTCATACAAAGAGAGGCCCAGCCCCTCCGCGATCTGGGAAGCCGTTCCCACGGTGGCATCGCCGATCTGGCGTTTGGGCTCGTTGATGATGCGCCGCAGGCGCAGGTCGTCGTTGGGATTGTTGATGACGCTCAGATAGGCGATGACGTCCTTGATCTCCTTGTGCTCGTAAAAGCGCAGCCCCGCCAGGATGCGGTAAGGCACCCCCGATTTGACCAGCGCCCGCTCCAAGGCGCTTGCCTGGGCGTTAAGACGGTAGAGCACGGCGTGGTCGGAATACTTACGGCCGGCGCTGACGTCGTCCAGGATCCTATCGGCGATAAATTTGGCCTCTTCCATCTCGTTGTCGGCGTCGTAAAGGTCGATTTTGTCCCCTTGGCCGTTGCGGGTCCACAGCCTTTTGCCCTTGCGCTCGCTGTTGTTTTGGATGACGGCGTTGGCCGCGTCCAGGATGCACTGGGTGGACCGGTAGTTCTCCTCCAGCCGGATGACCTGGGCGTCGGGGTACTGCTTTTCAAAGCTCAGGATATTCTCGATGGTGGCGCCGCGGAACTTATAGATGCTTTGATCGTCGTCGCCCACTACGCAAAGGTTGCGCCGTCCCTCCGCCAAAAGACGGATAAAGCGATACTGGGCCATGTTGGTGTCCTGGTACTCATCCACCATAATATAATGAAAACGGTTCCGGTAATATTCCAGCACGTCTTGGTTTTGTTCCAGCAGGAGGACGGTCTGCATCAGCAGGTCGTCAAAGTCTATGGCGTCGGCCTCTTGGAGACGCTTCTGGTAGAGGGCGTAGGCTTGGGCGATTTTCTTTTTGCGATTGTCGTCCCCGGCCATGGCCAGGTACATCCCCGGTCCCATCAGCTGATCCTTGGCCCGGCTGATCTCCGACAGGGTGCTGCGGACGGGCAGGACCTTGTCGTCCATGTTGAGGGCTTTGTAGCACTCCTTCATAAGGCGGCGGGTGTCGTCGGTATCCCGGATGGAAAAATGAGAGGTGTATCCCATCTTATCGGCATCCCGGCGCAGCATGCGGGCGCAGGTGGCGTGGAAGGTGGAGGCCCACACATCCTTGCCCATGTCCGAACCCAGCATGGCGTCCAGACGGTCTGTGAGTTCCTTGGCCGCCTTGTTGGTGAATGTGATGGCTAAAACCTGCCAGGGCTTGGGCGGGTCGACGGCCAAAAGCGGAGTGAGTTCCGCCATCTCCTCCGGACTGAGCTTCCCCTCGGCGGCAAGGCGGAGCTTAGCCATCTGCTGGTCGGTGATGCCGGACGGCGCCTGATCCGAGTGATAGGCCGAACCGTATTTGATCAAATTGGAGATGCGGTTGACCAGCACGGTGGTCTTACCGCTTCCCGCTCCGGCTAAAATAAGCAGCGGCCCTTCGGTGGAAAACACCGCTTGACGCTGCATGTCGTTCATCCTTTTAAATTCCCGTTCCAAAACGGCCTTTCTCAGCTTGATCCATTCTAGCGTATAATCCATTGCACGATTTCTCCTATTTCTTAATACCTTTTATTTTACCTGAAATCGCCAAAGAAAGCAAATGGACGCCGGTATCAAAAACCCCGTCCCAAATAAAATGAAGTGACCCCAAAAAGTTAGACAATATTTTGCAGTAGAAATTGTTCAAGCAACCGAAAGGGCTTGTTGTCTGTGCAGTGCAGGC
>CAJFOZ010000030.1 GCA_904397895.1 uncultured Clostridia bacterium | reverse complement strand
GGGTTGCTGGACGAGAGCAAATACGAGCTGGCCTACGAGGCGGTGTATAAGGACGCCATGTACCAGCAGGACGGCGAAGGCGACTATAACTGGACAAGTGATCGCAATCCTGTCCCTTATGAGGCGCGCGGCGGTTTGGGCGCCTATAAGCTGCTGGGATATATTCCCAATAACTGGGTAACGGAAAACGTATCCAGAACGATGGAATTTGCCTACGACGACTGGTGCGTCGCCCAGGTGGCAAAGGCCACCGGACGGGAAACCGAATACGAATTCTTCCTCAACCGGAGCCTCAACTACAAAAACGTCATTGATCCCAACACCGGATATGCCAACGGCCGCGATATGGACGGCAATTGGGATAGCAGCGGGTCCCATATGTATACCGAGGGCAATTCTAAGAACTACACTTGGTTTGCTCTCCACGATCCCCAGGGCCTGATCGACTATATGACCGAACACAAGGGCGAGGATTTCTACAACACAGAGCTGGAAAAGGCCTGGACCGAAGGCTGGTTAAGACAGGACAACGAGCCTTGCCACCACTACGGCTATATGTTCGACTTTAGCGGCCGCCCCGACCTCACCCAGAAATATGTCCGGCAAACCCTTTTAAAAAGCTACAGCAACGATCACGCCGGCATGCTGGGCAACGACGACTGCGGCCAGATGTCCGCGTGGTATATCTGGTCCTCCATGGGCTTTTACCCGGTCAATCCCGCTTCGGGGGAATATATGATCGGCAGCCCCATATTTGACAAGGTCACCATCAACAATCCCCTGACCAAAGAGCAATTTGTCGTCACAGCTCAGAACAACGACGATCCCGAAAACGCCAATATGTACATCCAGTCGGCCACCTTGAACGGCGAAGAGCACAATATCCCAGTGCTGACCCACGAACAGATCACCCAGGGCGGCAGCATCGACTTTGTCATGGGTGATACGCCCTCTACTTGGGGCAGCCAATACCGCAAGGAAGCCATCGTCGGCAACCCTGACGTGACCATCGAGGATCCCAAACCGGCCTTCCTGGGCAACAGCACCGTGACGCGCATCCAGAACCAAGAGGAAAATGTCGCGTCCAATTCCCAAGTAAGCGTCCCCGGCGACTTTAAAACCGGCAGCGGCCTTGGCGATCCCAAGGTCACCCTCATCGACGGCAATAAGTCGAATGGATATCTGTCCTCCGGCGTATCGCAGTCCACTTTGGACTCCAGCCCGTTCTATATCACCTTCCAGTGGGATCAACCCCAAAACGTAGGCAGGGTGGTTGTCACCGGCAACTATCCCAAGTCCCAGGGAATGCAGACGGTGGATATCGAAGTATCCACCAACGGCGAAGATTGGGACGAAGTGGTCACCGACTACGCCATCCCCTGGGGGACCGATCAGGAAGCCACGGAAAGCCAGACCATCCAGCTGCCCCAGGCCCAGCAGGACATCGTAGGGCTGCGCATCCAGGTGAAGAAAGCGGCCTTTAAATGGGGCGATATGGCCATCCGGGAAATCGAGGTGTATGGATCGGAGCAATCCGAAGATATCGATAGAAACAATCCTCAAGACGCCACTTTCAAAATCCAGTACCGTGGCAATAAACTGACCGGCATTACCTTGGGCGAGAAGGAACTGCAAGAGGGCCAAGACTACGTCATCGACCAGGACGACAATACCATCTTAAAAGTGAAAAAAGAAGTCTTTGCCGATATGCCCACCAATCCCAACACCCCCATTCTCTTTGCCTTCAGCGCTGGAACACCGGCCAAACTTTATCTGAATATCACCGAAGAGGGTGCAGTCAGCGCCTGGTATGAACCCATCAACGTGGGCGCACAGATCACACAGGCCCAAGCGCCGGACGGTTGGAGCAACAACGGCAAAGATACCGGCTTCCCCTTGACCATGTTCGACGGGCGCCTGGATATGGGTTATGCCAGTGTATCAAATCCCACCTATCCCCACAACATCGATATGACCTGGGATGAGCCCCATAGCTTTAACCAGATTGCGCTGTATTCTAACTATGCCCACGAGCAGGCTCCCACCAATGTTTCCATCTTGGTCTCGGACGACGGCGTTACCAATTGGACACCGGTCATGGAGAATATCAAGTTGACTTGGGAGCAAAACGGCAATTCAGCGCTTCCCCCTGTTGTAATCGACCTGCCCCAGAGAGTGGTGGATAAAAAGGGCGTGCGGCTGCAAATCAACAATGCAACCACAAAATGGGGTAGCATCTGCATCCGGGAAATCGAAATTTACGACGATCAGGCAACCATCGTGAAACAAAAGGCAGAGGATATCCTGATCCATGTGGTTGCCGACAGCACCGCGTTGGATACCGTCCAACTGGATCAAAACACCCTTGTGAAAGATCAGGATTACACGGTGGGCGAAAACACCATCACCCTCAAAGCCGGCTACCTTGGGAACCTGGAAAAAGGAGAATATGAACTAATTCTCTCCTTCCAAAACGGCAAGAGCGTCACGTTGCCCCTTGTGATGGAGGATATCCCCCAAGCCACCATTACCGCAACGGTTGAACCGGGTGAGGACGGCGCCATTGGTCTGATCTCTCCCTCCGGGGAATCCACCGTCAATGTCGGAGGCGACCGTGTCTTCATCTTAAGGCCTGGAACCGGCAATAACCAAGATGATCGTTACGTTGTCGACAGCATCACCGTCAACGGCGTGGAACAGCCCATCGTATCCACTTCCAAACGCTTTGCGTTGTCAAACGTCCAAGAGGATACCCAAGTCATCGTTAAATTCCGCCAACGAAAAGATTTCACCATCCAAACCTCCGTTGAGCCTGCGCTGGGCGGCACCATCACCCCGTCGGGTACAGACGGCAAGGTCACCGTCCAGGAGGGCGAGAGCCAAACCTTTACCTTCACCCCCTCCGAAGGCTATGTCCTGGATCGGGTGGAAGTGGACGGGCAGAAAGTCGATGTGACCGATAACACCTATACCATTGACAGTGTCCTGAAAGACTCTTCTGTCAAAGCCTACTTTAAGCTCAAGGAATCCTCCAGCATCTCTACAGATAAGGATACCTATCAGGTAAACGAAACCATCACCGTTACCGTCCGCACCGACGGTCAGACAAGCGGCATCCGTCTTCGCAACGAAAGAGGAAATGATCTGGGCCTGACCAAGGTGAAGAGTGTCTATCAGGACGGCCAAAAGATCTGGACGATCCAGACATCCCTGGGAACCAAAGGCAACCGCACCATCCAAGTGCTGGGATGCAAAGGCGGCCAATGGAATCCGTTGGGTGATTTCTCCATCGCCGTAGAGGCCATTGAAGTCCCGAAATCGAAGATTTACGAAGCGGTTATCCAGGAGGAGCAAGCGGCCGTCAACCAGCCCTTTACCGTCCTGGTCCGCACCAGCAAAGATGCACAGGGCGTCGCCGTTCACAATGAAAACGGCCGGTATGTCAGTTCCCGTGTGGAAGGGTATGAAGACCAAGGCGATCAGCGGATCTTCACCATCTCCATGGAAGTGGGAACCGCCGGGACCCGGATCTTCTCCTTCTATGCGGTCAACAGCCAAAAGGAACTCTCCGAATACTCTGTGCAGTCCAGTGTGATCGTCACCGAGTAAAAATGAGTTAACATGAAAACCTCCTAACTTCTTCTCCGTTTCTTCTATAGGCGGCACGGCAAAAACCGTGCCGCCTACATTTTACAAGAATACTTTTTTGATTTGCCATTTGCCTCCCTCCGGTCTGGATTTCAAAAAATTCAGATCGGAGGAAAAAACAGTGGCCTACAACAAAGGCAGGGCCGAAAGGGAATGGCTCAAATGGAAACAAGCGGAGGAACAAATCGTCAATGAGGTGGATATCCTTTATGAAAGATTGTTTGAAGAAAAAAATTCTTGGTAATCTCACGGAAGAGCGCTTCTGCAAACTGTCTGCGAAGTATGAGGATGAGCAGAGCGAACTTGCCCAACACATCCGGCATCTAAAAAAAGATTGTAGCCGAGGAACAGAAGCATGAGATGGATGCTGAAGGATTCTTACGGTTGGTTCGGAAGCATGCCGATATCAAGGAACTGACGCCGGAGATTTTACACGAGTTCATTGACAAATTGGGATGTCTCATTTTTGAGTTTCAAATCTCGACCTCTGTTCAATTTTTACTTTTCCTTTGAAAAGAAAAGTGCCTGACCAATGTCATTCACCGGTCAGGCACTTTATTCCTAGCTAAAGTTGAGGGCTGAATTGGGGAATTCCCAAGCATCCAGCTGTTTACTGGTCCGTAAAGGAGTGGCGTACTGGTCGCCGCCCAACAGGAAGGCCTTGACCTCATACATAGTCAGGTCATTTCCTTCGGGAACCACGATGGGATCTGTCTGGATCGTGACGGTCTCGCCAGCTGCGACGGTCACCTCTTGGGGATTGACCTGGATGTCTTCCAATTTGCCGTCCTTATAAAGGGCGATGACCGGGTTGACCTTCAAAGTAGGTTGCTCGGCCAGTCCAGCCACCTGGACTTCGGCATAGATTTCGCCAGCCGATACTTGGGTGATGGTTTGTTCATCCCGCTCGATAGAGAAGCTCTTGATGTAGTTCTCCTCAGGCTCGTCGCCGACCTGGCTCTCCACAATGTTCCAGCCTTCCACGCTGAATACAGGCTGGCCACCATTCAGGTATTTCTCATCAAATTCCACGGTGATTTCCTTGGATTCGCCGGGCATGAGGGAAATGTAGTTGTCGGAATAATAGGTG
>CAJFOZ010000029.1 GCA_904397895.1 uncultured Clostridia bacterium | reverse complement strand
TCCCCGCTGAGGGTTATTCTTCAGTGTGCCAACGGAGGGTGGTATAATCGCCTCCGGCATGGACCTCCAGATCCAGATGGAGGGAGAAGGATTTGACGTCCTTGGGACGAGAAGTGCACTCTGTATCCTCGCCCAATCTCCGGCGCAGACGTCTATTTTCCTCCTCCAGCCGGTGGATGGCCTGGAGCTGTGGAGAGGGACAGCCGTCCCGGACCCATCCTCGGGCGGGACAAGTCTGGATCAACTGGGTCATACTCTTAGCCACTTCAGCAGCCAGGAGGTCGCCGTCGGACCAATAGCGGCAGAGATGTTGTTCCACCTTATGCCGGAACTGGGAGAGACGGAACCGTCCGGCCTCAGTCTGCTCGGTACGCCTGGCGGGGAGGCCGGCGGGGTCCTGATGGAGGAAGGCCAAACAGGGTTTGTGGATGCTGAGGGCATACAGGTATTCTTTTTCAGTAAAGCCGAGGCCGTCGGAGGAGAGGGTTCCATACCGACCGGCCAGGATCAGGATATAATAATCGCAGTCGTCGATGGCCTTTTGGATAAAGGACCATTGATCCTGATAGGAGGCGGGGAAAAGCTCCATCCCACAGGGGAAGCAGCCCAATCCCAATAAGGTGCCGATGACTTTTTGACGTTCCTCTTTCAAATCCTCAAAAGGGGAGCTGATAAAGACAGTGTATCGTTTGTCCAAGGTGCTCCAATCCTCTCCGTAAAATAAATAGCTGATTTCGCGGGATTTCGCAGATATTTCTCCATAAATTATACTATAATAAGATAGTGATTCCTACCCTTTTGTCCGCGGCTATACAAAAATGGTCTAAAGGGGACATCACAAGATAGAAAAGGGAGATATAAAGGATATTTTTGTTTGAAAGAGCATGCGGATGGGTGTACCATAAGAGGGGGAGAAGACCGACGTACAAGGGCTGGATTGGACGGAAGGAGAGGACAAGCATGAAAAGCAACGGGGATCACCTAGAGCGGCAAAGAAAACGATGGATGACTCAATCTTATTTTTTAGGGTCCATGCTGGCGGGGGTAGGGGGATTCCTGGACGCCTACACGTATCTTGTACGGGGTGGGGTGTTTGCCAACGCCCAGACGGGGAACATCGTCTTGTTGGGACTCAACCTGGCCCAGTGGAAGCTGGGACGGGTGCTTTATTACCTGGTACCTGTCGGAGCCTTTGCATTGGGTATCATTTTGGCGGAATTCATCCGGAGACGGTTCCAGAAATACCGGGTTGTTCATTGGCGGCAGCTGGTGGTAGCGGCCGAATGCCTGGTACTGGTGGGAGTGGCCTTTCTCCCGCTGGGGGAAGGGGACGTGCCGGCCAACGTGGTCATCTCGTTTTTATGCGCCATGCAGGTGGAGGCCTTCCAGAAGGTGGATGGGCAAGTGGTATCCACCGTCATGTGCACCGGCAACCTGCGCAGCGCCACCGAGGCCATTTACCGGTACCGGGTGCGGGGCAACAAGGAGGACCGGACCAAGGGGTTGAAATACTATGGGATTGTGCTGTTTTTTGCGGCGGGAGCTCTAGTGGGGACGCTTTTAAGCGAAGTATTTGCCGAGAAAGCGGTGCTGTTTTGCTGCGTGCTGCTGGTAGGGGGATTTGTGTCCTTTTACTTCCGGGAGGAAAAAAGCGGGGGGAGTGGGCCCTGCCCGCCGGAGGGGAAGGCGGCCGCAGACGGGGAAAAGGAGAAAAAGGACGAAAAAGAGAAGGGGATTTCTTGACAATGTGCATTGTTATGGTATAATAATGCACAATCGGAGGAACTTATAATCGTAGGTATAAGGGCCGGATAAGATGCCGAATAAAGCGGTTTTGCGGAGGCAGCTCTTGCGTATGGGAGTGCCGGATAAGGGGACCGTTATGAATTCGGTTTTCTTATCCGGCTTTTTGTGTTGTAAGGAGGAGACGGTATGGATTTATTAAGAGGAAAGATCAAACCCATGTATTTCCGGTATTTATCGGCCGCGTTTGGGAGCGCCATGATCACATCGGTGTACTCCATTGTGGATATGGCCATGGTGGGGCAGTACCAGGGACCGGACGGAACGGCGGCATTGGCGGTGGTAGCGCCTATCTGGAACATCATCTATAGCCTGGGGCTGCTCATGGGGATCGGAGGCTCGGTGCTGTTCAGTACGCTGCGGGGCCGGGGATCGCAAAAACCGGGGGAGGAAAACGAGTATTTCACAGCGGCTGTTATGGGATCGGTGGCACTGTCCGTGATAGCATGGCTGGCCATTCTTTTTTTGGAGCAACCGATATTGTTGTTTTTCGGGGCCGACGTCGATTTACTGCCCCTGGCGCAGTCCTATTTGGAACCCATCAAAGCGACGTTGCCGTTTTTTTTGTTCAACCAGATGCTGGCGGCCTTTCTGAGGAACGACGGCCATCCAGGGCTGGCCACCGCCGGGGTCCTGGCAGGGGGACTGTTCAACGTCGTCGGGGATTATATTTTTGTCTTTCCCCTCGGTATGGGCATGTTCGGCGCAGGACTGGCCACCGCCATTGGATCGGTGTTATCCTTTTTGGTGATGATGACCCACTTCTGGACCAAGAAAAACACCCTGGTTTTACGGAGGCCGACAGGTTTTTTGCGCAAGCTGAAGGAGATCTCGGTTACCGGGTTCTCTACCTTTTTTATCGACGTGGCCATGGGGATCCTGACGGTGCTATTCAACCGGCAGATCATGAAATACCTGGGGACAAACGCCCTGGCCATCTACGGCCCGATTGTCAACGTAAGCACCTTTGTACAGTGCTGCGCCTACAGTGTGGGACAAGCCTCCCAACCCATCATTTCCATGAACTTCGGGGCGGGACAGTGGGGCCGCATCAAAGAGACCCTGCGGTACGCCCTGTATACCGTAGGGGCATTCAGCGCCTTCTGGATCATATTGAGCATGGCCTTCCCCAATCTTTATATCTACATATTTATGAAGCCCACCACCGATATCCTGGCGATGGCGCCGGCCATCATCCGGAGCTATAGTCTATCCTTTGTGCTGCTACCGCTTAACATTTTTTCCACCTATTATTTCCAAGCCCTCATGAAACCCAAGGCGGCATTTTGCGTATCGGTTTTCCGTGGATTTGTCATCAGCGGTATCCTCATTCTGTTTTTGCCCATGGTGGCGGGGGCCGATGCCATCTGGTTCGCCATGCCCATCACGGAATTGGTGGTAGCCGTTTACGTGGCCAATCGGATGGCCTATTACACAAGGGATCTATCTCGGAAAAAAGGCTAAAACGGGAAACATTTCTATATAGAAAAAGTCATAAAAACTTTTTCTATGAAATTTATTAATTGTAGAGATTGAGTCTTTTGATAACAAATTGCTAGATTTGTTAAAACTAACCTAAGGAAGGCGAGTCATGATATAGTATGATTACCCAAAAGAGTTGAGGTTATTTCTAACAGATGGCAAATTGACTTTATTATGTTATGTTTTATAATAAATACCAACCGGACACGGCCCAACGTGAACCGGGGGAAGTCCTGCCCGCAAACAAAGGAGCCAACTGAAAAAACACAAAGGGGGAACTATTTGTGAATAAGCGCTTCACAAAACGAGGCGTTTCTCTGCTCCTGGCCATGGCGATGACAATGTCTTTGTTTACAGCGGCAGGCCCCGTGATCAGTGCAGAGGAACCGCAAGAAGGAAGCAATGTGAGGAATTTGGCGCTACGCCGGGCGGCATACCAGTCCAGCGCCGTCAATTTTGACCAGACGGCCCAATTGGTGACCGACGGCATTGTGCACGACATTGCCGATGAAAACAAGATGGCCTATTCGGTCAGCAACCCGTACAATAACGAAGCCCGATATGGCAATCCTAAGGAACTGTTTGACGACGACAATTCTACCCGTTGGATTTCATACCACACCAGTTCTTGGGCGCAGATTAAGGTACCCTTCTCCCAAAAGAAGGTCATAGGGAGCTATACCTTGACCACCGATGTGGAGAACCAGGGCAACAATCCCAAGGATTGGATCATCCAAGGCTCCAACGATGGGGAACATTTTGTGGATCTGGATACCCGGACCGGCGAGAGCTTCGGCCCAGGGGAGACCCGTACCTTTGAGATGGCCGACCAGACCGAAGCCTATACCTATTATCGTCTCAATGTTACCGCCAACAATGGTTCCGACCGGATCCATATCGCGGGATGGAAGCTTCTGGACGAAAATGGGGAAGAGGCCTTCCCGGACTACGATGAGAACGTCAACAACTTCGTCAGCTTCTGGATGAGCGAAGGGGCTAAGGACGAATGGGTGTACGTAGACCTGGGAGCCGAAAGCACCGTGCAGAGCGTGAAGGTGTACTGGGGCAGCAAATACGCCACCAAGTTCGACGTGCAGGTGTCGGACGACGCTGAACATTGGACCACCGTGGCCGAGGATGTCGAGGGTCAGGAATTAGAGCAGGAAGTGACCTTTGATCCGGCCCAGGGACGTTACGTGAGACTTTTGTGCCGGGAATCCTCCGGGGACGCTTACATCGTCCGGGAGCTGGAGGTCTACGGCACCAACGATTACAAGTATGAAGGTGAAGTAGATTCCATGCCCGAACCGGAAGCCGACGGGACCCAGGTACTGGCCGGCGGCAACTGGAAGCTGGAACGGGCCACCGAAGTGGACGCCGCCGCCAATGAGGAGGCCGACGCCCAAAAGGAAAACGACGCATCCGATGTTTTGGGCGAAAAACTGTCCCAGGCAGGCTATGACGACAGCACTTGGCTGCCGGCCGTGGTGCCCGGAACGGTCCTGACCTCTTATCTGAAGGCTGGAGCGGTGCCCGATCCCAACTATGGCGACCAGCAGACCTTGGTGTCGGATAGCTACTTTAAATCCAACTTCTGGTACCGCAATCACTTTACCATTCCCGAGGAGCGGCAGGGTGAACGGGTATGGCTCAATTTTGAAGCCGTCAACTGGAAGGCGGAAGTGTACTTCAACGGCCACCGCGTTGGCAACATCGAAGGCGCCTTCACCCGTGCCAAATTCGACGTTACAGAATATGTCAACTACGGCGGGGAGAACTACCTGGCCGTGCTGATTTACAAAAACCGTGATCCCGGCTTTGCCCAGCTGACCACCGACGACGGCCCAGGCACCATGGGCGGCGTGTTCGGCAACGACGGCAGCATCGGCGAGGACGCCCCCACCTATGGCAACAGCCTTGGTTGGGACTGGATGCCGGCAGTGCGCGGCCGCAACATCGGCATTTACAACGACGTCTGCATCAGCTACACTCAGGACGTCCAAGTGGTGGATCCCTGGATGATTACCGACCTGGACGTGGAGAATAAGGACTTCTCCAAAGCCGACCTGACCCTGAAGACCGAGGTTACCAACTCCAAGGATGAACCTGTCACCGCCACTGTCACCGGTACCATCCAGCCCAGCGGGATCACCGTGAGCCAGGATGTAGAATTGGCGGCAGGGGAGACCAAGGAAATCACCTTTGACAACATCGTCATGGAGAACCCGGAGCTGTGGTGGCCCAACACCTACGGCGACCAGTTCCTGTATACGGCCACCGTGTCTGCCACCGTGGACGGGGTACAGTCGGATGCTAAGGACTTTAAGTTCGGCGTCCGTGAATTCACCTACACCACCGAGCCCAGCGACGACGTAGACCAGAACGGTTACCAAAATGGTAAGAACCTGACCATTTACTGCAACGGTACCCGTATCGTCTGCCGTGGCGGCAACTGGGGCACCGAGGACATCAACCTGGACGTCAGCGATGAGCAATACGACGCCAGAATGCGTCTGCACCACGACGCCAATCTGAATATGATCCGCAACTGGGGCGGCAATACCAACGACCCGGCCTTTTACGAAGCCTGCGATAAGTACGGCATCCTGGTGTGGGACGACTATATGTTCCCGGGCTGCTGGCTGCACCATCCCACCGATGAGGACATGTTCCTGCAAAACGCCGCCGACAAGGTAAAATTCTACCGTTCCCATCCCAGCATTGTGCTGTACTGCGGCGGCAATGAGATGTATCCCGAGACCCAGAAGATGGCCGACGGCCTGGTAGACATCTCGGAGAATCTGGATGGGACCCGTTACTATGTGCCAAACTCGGCGAAAGCGCCTGTTGTCAACCACGGCCCCTATTCGGCCAAGGGCCCCAAGTTCTACTTTAACAACACCGGCGTAGTGCTGCAAAGCGAACGTGGCCTGCCCAACATCCCCACCGTCGAGAGCATGAAAGCCATGTTCCCGGAGGAGAACCAGTGGCCGAAGAACGAGATGTGGGCCCTGCACGATTTCTCCGACAACTGGAATGCCGATGCCGACGACTACATGAAGCAGGTCAGAGAGCAGTACGGCGAGTACAACAATCTGGAGGATTTTGTCACCAGCGCCCAGATGCTGGGATACGAGAACCACAAAGCCATCTTTGAAGCCACCTTTAACGCCAACAGCAACGGCATGCTGCTGTGGATGAGCCAAGCGGCATGGCCGACCCTCATCTGGCAGATGTACGATTACTATTACGATGTAAACGGCGGCTACTACGGCATCAAGACGGGCAACCAGCCCATCAACTTCATCTGGAACCCTGTCAACAACCAGATGGTGCTTTACAACCAGACCCCCAACGACGAGACGTTAAAAGCCGTAGTAGAGGTCTATGACTTGTACGGCAAGCAGGTATACGCCAACAGCTTTGTCAAGGACATGCCCTCCGACTCCAAGGAGAACCTGATGGAGCTGACCTATCCCAGCGATACTAGTGATGTAAAATTCATCAAGACCTACGTAGAGAACGCCCAAGGGGAAGTGGTGGCCGAGGACTTCTACTGGACCAACACCGAGGAGTACCAGAACTATACCTCCCTGCAAGAGCTGCCCCAGGTGGACGTGACAGCAGGGGTGACCCGTGAAGCCGACAAAGACGGTTCCCAGGTGTACACCGTACGTCTGGAGAACACCAGCGATACACCGGCCGTCATGCTGCGACTGAAGGTCATGAACAGCGAGACCGGCGAACGTGTCCTGCCCAGCTTTTATAGTGACAACTATTTTACCATGATGCCCGGCGAGGTCAAGGAAGTGACCGTCGACTTTAAGGAGAGCGCCCTTCAGGGCGGCCAAGCCCAAATCGAGGTAGAAGGCTTCAACGTAAACCACGCCGTACTGGGTGAGGAGACCCGGGAATACACTGTGGATGCCGTCAGCTTTGAGAAGGACGGCGTAGCAGTAGGCAACGTGTCTGCCGGCGGCTATGTGGCATCGGCAGAAGTATCGGCCGTCAAGGACGTGGATGTAAAGGTGACCCTGGCTGCCGCCGTGTACAACGACGGCAAACTGGTAAACGTCACCGCCAAACCCTATGAGCTGAGCCTGAAGGCAGGAGAGAAGCAGACCATCGCAAGCGATCCGGTGACTGTACCGGAGCTTGAAGACCTGTCCAAAGTGACGATCAAGGCCTACCTGCTGGACGGCAATACCGCAGGCCCCTTGAAGGCGGTCAAAGAGATGGGATACCAAGAGATCGAGCCTGCGAAACTGCCTGTGCGCAATATGGCCATCGGCGGCAAGGCGACGGCATCGTCGGGCGACGGTCCAGAGCAGGCTTTTGACGGCAGCAATCAAAGCCGTTGGGCATCCGACTATGCCGACGACCAGTGGATCCAGGTGGAACTGCCCAAGGAGACTACAGTATCCTCTATCGAGATGGTTTGGGAAGCGGCCTACGGCAAGGAGTACAACGTCCAGGTGTCTACCGACGGCCAGGATTGGACCACTGTCCACACCGTGACCGACGGCCAAGGCGGCACCGATCAGTTTGAGTTTGAACCCATGAGCGTTAAATTTGTCCGGGTCAACCTCATCAAGAGGGGCACCGATTGGGGTTTCTCCCTGTACGAAGTGGCGGTGTACGAGGATCAGGCATCGGCCAAGCCCAACCTGGCGCTCTATAGCAACGTCACAGCCAGTGACTTTGACGAGAATTCCAACACTGGCAACTTTGTCACACCTGACAAAGTGGTGGACGGCGACATGTCCACCCGGTGGGCTACTGTCCAGGATAAGGATGACCAGTGGATGCTCATCGACCTGAAGGAGGTCAAGAGCTTCTCCAGCATCGACATTTCTTGGGAAGCGGCTTACGGATCCCAGTACCGGATTGAAGTATCCAAGGACGGCCAGACCTATACGCCCTTGGCCAGCATGACCGACGGCAAAGGCGGGCTCAACCGCTTCAATTTTGATACCGTGGACGCCCGATACGTCAAGATCATCATGGAGAAACGCGGCACCGGATGGGGCTATTCCATCTACGAAGTGGCGCTGTACGAATAATCCATTGATCTATGGGGGATCAGCCTGACCAAGCAGTCCCCATACCATAAGAAAACAGGATCCCCTATCCCAATACGGGACAGGGGATCCTGTTTTTTTCATAGTAGGGAGAAAATCAGATGGGTTCTTTGACGTTTTTGCGGGAGGGAAGCAGGTTTCGAACGATTAAGAGCAGGCCTGCCGCAATCAAGAGGATGGGGATAATCAGCGGGAAGGAGAAGGAGGAGGCATAGTACTGGGCGATACCCACCGGGGAGAAGCTGCCAGTGATCATGTAGAGGACGAGCCAGCTGAGCAAAACGAGAACAAGCCCCATGAAGATGCCCACCAATCGAGAAGGAAGTTTTTGGAGAACGCCGGTAAAGATAAGGAGCATAATGAGAGGGATGAGGATGAAAAATGCGCCGCCGAACAAAAGGCCCACATTGCGGCTCTGACTGGGGACGTAAGCCTCCTGAGGATTGTCGGGATTGTACCTAATTTCGATGGGGGTGCCGATTTTCGGGACGAAACTGGTGCCGGACTCGGTGGTGACGGTATATTCCTGACCATCGACGCTGTAATTGTAAGTCAGCTGATAGGTGGCGCTGGTTTGTTTTTTCCGGACGGCGTCGTACTCGGGTTCAGAATATAGGTTATAGTCCAAAAGATACCCTTCAGTAGTTTGATAATTTTTGGCTTTTTCATTGGTGTCCACGCTCTCGCCGATGCCCAGGTAGAGCATCCATACCCCGCACAGCAGGAAGATGGTAAGAAAGAACAAAGATATGATTTTGGCGCCCTTGGGCATTTAAAAACCCCTCCTAGAAAAATGAAATTGACTTCTTTTCATTATACCTCATATATTTTGTTTTGTCACGTTTTTTTACCTTTGGTATGCCCTTCTGCCAAGAAAAAAGCGCCCTAGAGATGAGACCCAAAGGACGCTTTTGCATTGACTGGATAGAAAGTTGATCACACAAAGGAGCGGGCGCGCAGGGACTTCCATTTACGGATGCACCAATGGACGGCCCGTTCCACCCGTTCAAAAGCCCAGAGCACCGCCCTCATGGTAGGATAACACAGCAATAAGAATAAAGCCAATACCAGGAGTTGTTGGAAGGACAGTGGGATGAGGGAGAAAAAAGAACCGAAGGCCATAATGCAAAGGAGCATGCCGGCGGCCATGGATACCCAGATGAGTGTGCGTTTCCAGTCGAGAGGCTTGCAGACCTGAAAGAGCACCAAAAGTCCCACAAAGCTCAGGCAGATGCAGGCCATGGTGGAGAGGGTCTCGGTGGAATAACCGTAGGCGAAGGCGAAAAGCTCAACGCCTAAAATGATAAAGAGGTTGGTAAGCCCGCCGGGACAAGCTTTTCGCAGGACGTTGCCCATAAAGGAACCTTGGACCAAGCTTTTGTTTGGTTCGAGGGCCAGGAAGAAGGCGGGGACGCCGATGGTCAAAGCGCTGATGAGGGAGAGCTGGAGGGGGACTACAGGATAAGGGAAGCTTGCGAAAATGGAGATGACCGACAAAAGGAAGGAAAAGATGTTCTTGACTAAGAAGAGGGCGGCGGCGCGCTCGATGTTGTTGATGACGCGGCGGCCCTCCATGACGATTTTGGGCATAGAGGAGAAGTTGGAATCCAGAAGCACCAATTGAGCGGCCTGACAGGCGGCGTCACTGCCGGAGGCCATGGCGATGCCGCAGTCGGCGTCCTTGAGGGCCAGGACGTCGTTGACGCCGTCGCCGGTCATGGCCACGGTATGACCGGCCGTCTTGAGTGCCTCGACGAACTTGCGTTTCTGGTCGGGGGTGACACGGCCGAAGACAGTGTACTGTTCCACCGCCGATTCAATGTCCTCCTGGGTTTTGAGGAGGGTAGCGTCGATGTAGCGGTCGGCGCCGGCGATGCCGGCCTTCTGGGCCACCTGGGAGACGGTCAAGGGATTGTCGCCCGAGATGACTTTGATTTGGACGTCCTGTTCAGCGAAGAATCGGAAGGTTTCGGGCGCCTCATCCCGGATCCTGTTGGAGATGAGCACAAGGGCCATAGGGGTGATGGGGCCGTCCAGTTTACCGTCGGCCAGCTCTCCCTGGTAGGAAGCCAGGAGCAGGACGCGGCTTCCCTGGGCGGAATGGGGTTCCACCTGCTGCCGGATGGACTCATACTGTTCCTTCAGGATGAATTCAGGGGCGCCCACCACAAAGGTGCCATGCTCCGGGAAAGCCACGGCGCTCCACTTGGTGGCCGAGGTAAAGGGGACGGTTTTGGAGGCCTGCCAATTGGATGGGGCGGAGAAATATGCCTTCATGGCCTTGGCAGTGTCGTTATCCGGGTCCATGTGGGTGTAGAAGGCGTCCAGGATCTGGGTGACCTGCTCCTTGGAATAGGCGTCGGGATCCAGGAGGATGAGGTCATTGACCTTCATTTCGGGCTCGGTGATGGTGCCGGTTTTGTCCACGCAAAGGACGTCCACCCGAGCCAAGGTCTCGATGCAGCTCATTTCGTGGACTAAGGTTTTGTTGTAGGCCAGGCGGATGACGCTGACGGCCAAAGCCACGCTGGTCAAGAGATAGAGGCCCTCGGGGATCATGCCGATGAGGGCGGCCACGGTGGACACCATGGAATGTCTGAGCCCCAGCTGCAAAAAGAAGAACTGTTTGGAAAAGAGGATAATCCCCAAAGGGATGAGGGTGATGCCGATGACACGGATGAGTTTATCCAAAGAGGCCATCATTTTAGACTGGCGGGTCTTGATGTTGCTTTTGGCCTCCAAGGTGAGCCTGGCGGCGTAGGATTCAGCGCCCACCCGTTCCAGCTGGGCGTGGCACTTGCCCGACACCACAAAACTGCCCGAAAGCAGGGGATCGCCTGGTTTTTTAAGGATGGCGTCCGACTCGCCGGTGATGAGGGCCTCGTTGACCTGGACCTCGCCGGTCATGACCACCGCGTCGGCACAGATCTGGTTACCGGCGGAAAAGACCACCACATCGTCCCGCACCAGCTGGTCGGTAGCGATGGTATAGAGGTTGCCGTCCCGGACGACGGTGGCTTGGGGGGAGGCAAGGAGGGTCAATTTATCGATGGTGCGTTTGGAACGGATCTGCTGGATGATGCCGATGAGGGTGTTGGCGATGGCGATGAGGAGGAAGAGCATATCCTTAAAGGAGCCGACGGCCACCAAACAGGCGGCCAGCACCACGAAGATCAAGTTAAAGAAGGTAAAGACGTTGCTGAAGATAATCTGACGTTCGGTTTTAGAAGGGGGTTCCACCGGCTTGTTGGAGTAGCCGTACTGCATGCGTTGGGATACCTGTTCCGAGGAGAGGCCGCGGCCGGGACTGACCTGGGCCTTGGGGAGGATGGGATCAAAGGATTCGGTTTGATCCGAGACCTTAGATTCAATAGGTTTCTTGTTTTTTCTCATAGAAACGCCTCACTGTTCTGACAAAGGCGCCCCGGGAAGAGATCCAATCCCAAGGGCCAATGTTATACATTCTCAACAATCGACGCCTTCCATTTTAACACATTTCACCAGTAAGGCAAAGGTGTTTTGTCTTACAATTTTGTCATAGAAAACGGAGAAAAAGGAGCGGGCCGACGGACGCAAAAGGATGCGCACTCGGTCCGCTCTGTGGATAGGGATAAGGCCGGGCCATCAGGAGAGCAGGGGGCTGACCACCGAGGAAAGCTCCTCCAGGTTTTTGACGCCCACGGCCGTCTCGACCAGCCTACCGTCCTTGAAGAAGAGGAGGGTGGGGACGCTCATGACGCCAAAATGGGATACCAGTTCATTTTCGCTTTCCACATTCACCTTGCCCACCGTGAGGCGGCCGGAGAACTGTTGGGCCAGCTGGTCCACAATGGGATTGAGCATCTGGCAAGGGCCGCACCAGGAGGCCGAGAAGTCCACCACCGAGACGCCGGATGAGACAATCTGATCAAAGTTGCAGTTGGTGACGGTCAAGACGTCGGAAGAATGGGCCATAGACGAAAAACTCCTTTCAAGATAAAACAATTACTATGTGAAAAAGGCTTTGTGAATTCCTCAATAGTATGCCGGAGAGGCCTAAAACTATCCTAGAAACTGGAAATGAATACCGCAAAAAAATATTCATAAAGCATTCAATAAAACTTCATCGAGGAATCAAAAAAAAGACACACCTTATCTTTATCATAAGAATCACAGAAACAAAGCAAGCATCAACAAAGGAGCTGTGAAATATATGTATAACAACGACAACAATTCCAACTATCCTGAAAACCAAAATATCCCAGAGCAGCAGAACATGCAATCGCCCATGGACCAGCAAGGCAGTCCGGTAGAACAGCAGGCCCAAGCTGCTTCCGAAGCCTCCCAGCCCATGGAGGAGGGGACGTCCTATGAGGGAGCTGATCCCAGGGCCCAGGGATATCAAACCGACGCCGCCCATCCGAATGGGAGAGGCATTTTCGATGAAAACGGGTATTATCATTACACACCCCCCAAGCAGGATCAGACCGCACCACAAGGCGGTAGGTCCTACCAGGGCCAATCCACATCCCAGTATTACGGGGGAGGAGATGCCGACATGAACCAAACCGGTTGGAACAATCCAGGAGCCCAGGCGGGACAGCCGGGCCCCCACGGGGAATACCATTATCAGGCGCCCTACATTCCCATGAACGGGTACCAAGGAGGCAGCCAGATGCCAAACGGGAAAAAGCCCCGCCAAAAAAAAGAGAAAAAGGCCGACGGCCAGAAGCATAAATTCAGCTGGGGATCGCTGGTAGCGGTAGCCTGTGCATCGGCACTGCTATGCGGTGCCATTTCCACCGCCACCACTGCCGCCCTGATGCACGGGAGCCTGACCGACACCGGCGCATCCTCTTCCAGCAGCGTCACCAGCCAGGCCACCCCGGTCAATATGACCAATCAAGAGATCCAAACCGCCATCACTGCCGTCGCCCAGAAGGTATCGCCCTCTGTGGTGGGCATCCGGGTGACCACATCCTACGGCCAGGGCGGTGGATTCTACGGTTCCAACGACTCCACCAGCGAGGGATCGGGCGTCATCTATACGTCGGACGGATACATCATCACCAATTACCACGTCATATCCTCGGCCGTGGAGGGGAGTTCTTCCAGCAGCCAAAACGACCCCTTCGGCGGCATCTTCGGGATGCCCAGCGCCACCCCCACTTCATCCACCATCCAGGTGTACCTGGCCAGCGATAATGAAAACGCCCTCACCGCCCAATTGGTGGGTTATGACGTCAGTGCCGACCTGGCTGTACTGAAGGTGGATAAGACCGACCTGCCTGCCATTGAGATCGGGGATTCCGACAGCCTGTCGGTCGGACAAAACGCTATCGCCATCGGCAGCCCTGGCGGCCTTGACTTCATGGGCAGCGTAAGCTCGGGCATCATCAGCGGACTCAACCGCCAGATCCAGACCGAGAACGGCGTAGAGATGAACCTGATCCAAACCGACGCCGCCATCAACCCCGGCAATTCGGGAGGCGCCTTGGTGGACATTAACGGCAAGCTGATCGGCATCAACAACTCTAAGATGGCCGGTGAATCCTTTGAAGGAATGGGTTTCTCCATCCCGGTCAACGAAGTGGTGGAGATCTGCAACCGCATTATCAACAATGAGAATTCCCCCACCCCTTATCTGGGCGTGACCATCGATTCATCCTATGATTCCGACACTCTCCAACGTATGGGATATCCGGCCGGCGTGGTAGTCAATTCCGTGGCGGAGAATTCCCCGGCCGCCCAGGCAGGCATCCAGCGTGGCGACATCATCACCGCCATCAACGGGGAGGAGATCACCAGCTTTGCCCAGCTCAGCAGTGAGAAGAGCAAATACTCCGTGGGCGAGACCATCACCGTCACCATCTATCGTTTGGGCCAGAGCACAGATGTACAGTTGACCCTGGGCCAAAGCAGCGAAGGCTAATAGGGCACTCCGGCACCAAAAGTCCGGTTTTATATAGATTGTAAAAAAGCATCCAGGGAGCAAAAGGGAATGCTGTCCCATCGGTCCCCGCCAAAGGGGATGGGGAGGACGGCATCCCCTTTTTGCTGTTTTTAGGAAAAGAAGGGCGTCCAGCAAAAGAGCGAAAAAGATACATTTGCAGGTGAGGTTCATTCATTTTTATGCACAATATCCAATTTAGGGCGAAAACAGAAGAAAACAGGAGTATCAAATCGAATAATAGAGGTAATTTAGAAAATTAGAGAATAATAGATGAAATTGGATTAAAACGGGAAAAAACAGGGGTTGAGGAAAGCAGGATGGGATGGTATAGTTTATCCCATAGATACAACCGTATTTGGGTGGTGGACGATATGCCGGAACTGGCACGGTTTTACGTGGTAGAAGCCTCCGCATTGCCGGAGGTATTTTTGCGGGTGGCCGAGGCAAAGGAATATTTAAACAACGGCCAAGCGCAAAGCTCGGCGGAGGCCTCCCGGATGGCGGGCATCTCCCGGAGCGCGTTTTACAAGTATAAGGATGCGTTTTTCCCCTACAACGACCGGACGAATTCCTGTATCATCACCATGCATATGATATTAAGGGATCGTCCGGGGGTATTGTCGCAGGTCATCGCTAGCCTGTACCGGTCTGGGGTCAACATCTTGACCATCAATCAAAATATCCCGGTAATGGGAGCGGCGCCGGTGTCCATCTCGGTGAGGGCCGACCAGGAGGACTTCAAATTGGAGGATCTGTTGGGGGCGCTCAAGGAGATCGACGGCGTCCAGAGCATCGAGAACGTGACGGGGGCATGACCGGCGCGGCAAATAAGGATAACAGTGGAGAAATAACAGGGACTTGTACGGAGGCCGGAGGCCGCGGGCAGGTGGACAAGAGAGGATGAAGGATTAACATGGTTCAAATCGCATTGTTAGGGCATGGGACGGTAGGATCCGGGGTGGTGGAGGTGCTTCGGAAGAATCACGAGAGCATCACCAAAAAGGCCCATGATGATATTAACATTAAATACATTCTAGATCTTCGGGAATTTCCTGAATTGCCTTATGCTGACAAATTTGTCAAAGATTTCTCCATCATTGAGAACGACCCGGAGGTGGACGTGGTGGTGGAATGCATGGGCGGATTGCATCCGGCGTATGATTTTGTCAAAGCCAGCATGCTCAAGGGCAAGCATGTGGTGACGTCCAATAAGGAATTGGTGGCCACCAAGGGGGCCGAACTCTTGAAGATCGCCCGGGAAAAGAACCTCAGCTTTTTGTTTGAGGCAAGCGTAGGAGGAGGCATCCCCATTATCCGGCCGCTGTACCAGTGCCTAGCGGCCAACGAAGTGTATGAAATCGCCGGTATCTTAAACGGCACTACCAATTTCATCCTCACCAAGATGATCCGGGAGCAGATGAGCTTCCAGGACGCCCTGGATATGGCACAGAAACTAGGTTATGCCGAGCGGGATCCCAGTGCCGACGTGCAGGGGGACGACGCCTGCCGTAAGATTTGCATTTTGGCGTCGCTGGTGTTCGGCAAGCACGTGTATCCCGAGCAGGTGCACACCGAAGGCATCACCAATATCACCCTGGAGGACGTGGAATATGCCGATAGTTTAGACGGCGTCATCAAGCTGCTAGGCCGGGTCAAGAAGCTGGATGACGGGCATCTGTCGGTGATGGTGTGCCCGGCCATTGTGGGCCGGGACGGCCAGCTTGCCAGCGTGGAGGATGTGTTCAACGGCATCCTGGTGCGGGGCGACGCTGTAGGCGACGTGGTGTTCTATGGCCGTGGCGCCGGCAAACTGCCCACCGCATCGGCTGTGGTAGGGGACGTCATCGATTGCGTCAAGCGCTTGGAGTATAAGAAATACCTGTGCTGGGACGAAGGGGAAGAGGGCTATGTCAAGGATTACCGCGACACATCCAGCCGGTTCTATGTGCGGCTGAAAGCGTCGGAGCCCCAGAAGATTATGGAATCGGCCAAGAAGGCCTTTGGGGAATTAAGGATGGCCCATCGGAACAACGCGCCGGAGGACGAAATAGCCTTTGCCACCGTGTCGGAAGTGCGGGAAGGCGATTTGGAGAAGATGGTTTCCCAGTGGAAGCAGGAAGGGACCCAGGTTCTGGGCCGCATCCGGCTGTTTGACTATTAATAGAGAACGGATTCCCAAGGATGGGAAAGTGAGGTGCAGTGCATGGTAAAAATAACGGTACCGGCCACCAGTGCCAACTTGGGTCCGGGATTTGACGCCTTGGGCCTAGCCCTGACGCTTTACAACGAAGTGTGGCTGGAGGAAAGCGACCGGGTGGACATCGCCGCCGTAGACGGTACGGTGATTCCCACCGGGACGGACAATATGATCTTTCAAAATGCGCGGCATCTCTATGAACTATGCGGCCGTCCGTTTTGTGGATTAAAGGTGCGGCAGAGAAACGGCATCCCTATGACCAGAGGGCTGGGAAGCAGCTCGGCCTGCATCGTAGCGGGGCTGCTGGGCGCCAACGCCCTGCTGGGGGAACCCATGGAACGGCAGGAATTATTGTCCATCGCCGCCCATATGGAAGGGCATCCCGACAACATTGCACCGGCCATCCTAGGCGGGTTGGTGACGTCGGTGATGGAAGGGGGGCAGGTGTACAGCGTCAGCGTGCCGGTATCGGACCGGATCCAGTTTGCGGTGATGATCCCGCCCTTTGAGATCAAAACGGAATTTGCCCGAGGCATCCTGCCGGGCAGTTTGTCACGGGCCGACGCGGTGTTTAACCTGTCCCGTGCGGCGCTGATGACAGCTGCGCTGTTTTCTGGCCGCATGGAGAATCTGAAAGTGGCGGTGCAGGACCGCATCCATCAGCCCTACCGCCTGGGTCTGATCCCCGGCATGCGGGAAGCCTTTGACGCCGCCTATGACTTAGGGGCCTACGGGGTCTATCTAAGCGGGGCAGGTCCCACCATCGTAGGGGTGGTGGACGCCCGGGAAGACAAGGAAGATTTCAGCGGCCGGCTGTCGCAGGGGTTGGAGCAGCGGGGTGTCAAAGGATGGCGGGTGCTTTTGCTAGACTGTGACCAACCGGGCGCCCAGGTGGAAAAAGATGTCACGCTTTCAGCGGAATAAAGGAAACGAGGCAGCATATTTTTTGATGAGTAACCAGTATAAAACCAAGGGGAGAAAAGTATGAGTTTGATTGTGCAGAAGTTCGGCGGCACGTCGGTGGCTGATGCCGACCGTGTCCGCAATGTGGCGCGCATCGTCACCGATACCTATCGCCAGGGGCACGACGTCATTGTAGTGGTGTCGGCCCAAGGGGATACCACCGATGACCTGATCGAGAAGGCCAATGAGATCAATCCTAAAGCCTCCAAGCGGGAAATGGATATGCTGTTGGCGGCTGGGGAGGAGATTTCTATCTCGCTGCTGGCCATGGCCATCGAGGCGCTGGGATTCCCGGTGATCTCCATGCTGGGATGGCAGGCGGGATTCCAGACTACGTCGGTCAGCGGCAACGCCCGCATCAAGCGCATCGATACCGACCGCATCCGTGAGGCGCTGGATAAGCGCAACATCGTGGTGGTTGCGGGATTCCAGGGCATCAATCGGTTTGGGGACATTAGCACCCTAGGCCGTGGCGGATCGGATACCAGCGCCGTGGCGTTGGCGGCGGCCTTGCAGGCCGAATGCTGCCAGATTTACACCGATGTAGACGGCATCTATACGGCCGATCCCCGCAAGGTAAAAAACGCCAAGAAGCTGAAGGAGATCACCTACGACGAGATGCTGGAACTGGCCACATTGGGTGCACAAGTGCTGCACAACCGTTCGGTAGAGATGGCAAAAAAATACAATGTGGATCTGGAAGTCCGGTCCAGTCTTGATCCCGTGGAGGGCACAAAGGTCAAGGAGGTAGTTAACGTGGAAAAAATGCTGATCAAAGGGGTAACCCGTGATAACAATATAGCGCGCATCTCAATCGTAGGGGTAAAGGACCAGCCGGGCATCGCCTTTAAGATATTCTCCCGTCTGGCCGGTGCCAACGTCAATGTAGACATCATCCTGCAATCGGTGGG
>CAJFOZ010000028.1 GCA_904397895.1 uncultured Clostridia bacterium | reverse complement strand
GCGGCACACGCCATGGGGCTTGCCACGGTTCAGATGGGAAATTTTGACCATAAAGCCATCCATGAACTGCTCATGCTTCCTGAGGATGCCGAAGTGGTAGAACTCATCGGCCTTGGGTATCCGGATGCAAATCCCAATCCGCCGGCTCGTCTGTCAGTAAATGAACTGCTTCAGTGGCGATAATTAAAAAACATAAGAGGGGGATGTATTGGTATGAAAAGAAGAATCGGAATCTTAACGGCCGGAGGCGACTGCCCCGGTTTGAATGCCGCGATCCGCGGCGTGGCCCGCGCGTCTTACAATATGTTTGATGCTGAATTCGTGGGCATCCGGGATGGATACAAAGGGCTCATCAAGGGCGAATACAAGGAGATGACCCAAAGCGATTTCTCCGGTATCCTGACCCTGGGCGGCACCATTTTGGGCACCTCCCGCCAGCCCTACCGCACCATGCGCAAAATCGAGGAGGACAAGGTGGACAAGGTGGCCGCCATGAAGGCCAACTACAAAAAAATGAAGCTGGATTGCCTTATTACCTTGGGCGGCAACGGCACCCATAAAACCGCCAATCTGTTGGCCGAAGAGGGCTTAAACGTCATAGGATTACCCAAGACCATTGACAACGACATCTGGGGTACTGACGTCACCTTCGGCTTCCATACCGCTGTGGACATCGCCACCGAAGTCATTGACCGCATCCACACCACCGCCAACAGCCACGGCCGCGTCCTCATTGTGGAGATCATGGGCAACAAGGCCGGATGGCTCACCCTCTTCTCCGGTGTGGCCGGTGGCGCCGACGTCATCCTTGTGCCGGAGATCCCTTATAATCTGAACTCCGTCCTGGAAGCTGTAGAAAGCCGGGCGAAAAAGCAAAAGCGCCGTTTCTCCATCATCGCCGTGGCCGAAGGAGCCATGACCGTCAAAGAGGCCGGCATGAAGGGCAAGGAACGCAACGCCCTCAGGGCGAAGGAACCTTATATGTCGGTATCCTACCGGGTCGCCGACCAAATTAGCAAGGAAACCGGTTTTGAATGCCGTGTGGTAGTCCCCGGCCACTTCCAGAGAGGCGGTTCCCCCTCCCCCTACGACCGCATCCTGGCCACCCGTTTTGGCGTCCAGGCCGCCCGTCTCATCCGAGAGGAGCACTACGGTATGGCTGTGGCCCAAGTGGGAAGCATCGTCACTCAAAACCCCCTCAAAGAAGTAGCCGGTAAAAGCAAGCTGGTACCACCCGACCATCAGATGGTCAATTTTGCCCGCTCCATGGGTATCAAGTTTGGCAACGAATAAATCGAAAAAAATTGATCCCCTATCCTTGTGTGGATAGGGGATTTTTTATTTCTGAGGACGTCTACGGGGACTTCCAGGCGCCTCCTGGATAACAACCTGTTTACCCAGGATACGGCATCCCTTCATGGCCTCCAACACCTCATGACGGTGCTGGGCCGGGACCTCTACAATGGTCTGGCGGTCCTGGATCTCAATGCGGCCGAAGGATTTCCCCGGCAGTCCGGTTTCCCCGGCGATGGCACCCAGGATATGACCGGCGTTTACCTTGTTCTGACGGCCGATGCTGATGCAAAGGCGCGCCATGGGAACCCGTTCCCTTTCTGTGCCTCGTTCGCTTCTGGAACGTCCCCCCGGACGCCCCGCCTGGTCTCGGTCACGGCTGCGGCGTCGGCCCTCCATGGAGCCGCGGCT
Source organism: uncultured Clostridia bacterium (assembly GCA_904397895.1). Lineage (GTDB taxonomy): Bacteria > Bacillota > Clostridia > Oscillospirales > Acutalibacteraceae > Solibaculum. Next base: position 16,432 of record CAJFOZ010000028.1, on the reverse strand, counting down.
TTGATTGCGGGCATGGGCGGCGAACAGGTCGTCGTCTTCCCGAGAGGGAAGGCCGCGGCGTCCCTCTTTGACCAATGCCATCTTCACCAGGGCGGCGGCGATATCGGCCGAAGTCAAATCCTCTCCGGTCATATCGTCCACAATCTGAAGATATTCCTCCAGATTGCCCTCCCCGATGACGCTGCGCACCTTGTCCATAAACTTGCCCACCCGTTTTTCCCGCACCTGGCTGCTGGAGGGGACGGCCTTGAGCTGAATTTTACAGTTGGTGTACCGCATAATGTTCCGCAGGGCATAGGCCTCCCGACGTCCTGTGACGAAGGTAAAGGCCCGTCCCTCCCTGCCGGCACGGCCGGTACGGCCGATCCGATGGACGTAGTACTCCTCGTCCTGAGGGATATCGTAGTTGAACACAGCGCCGATGTCGTCCACGTCGATGCCCCGGGCCGCTACGTCGGTGGCCACCAGAACGTCAATATTGCCGGCACGAAATAGATCCATCACATGATCCCGTGCCGGCTGTTTCATGTCGCCGTGGAGGCCGTCGGCCAAATAGCCCCGCAGCTGCAACTGGCTTACAAGCTCGTCTACCTGGCGTTTGGTGTTGCAAAACACCATGGAGAGCCGGGGATTGTACACATCCAGCAGGCGGCACAGCACCTCCACCTTCTTGCTGGAGGGCACTTCATAGTAATATTGCTCGATGCTGGGCACCGTCAGCTGTTCCCTCGTCACCTTGATGAGCTCCGGTTGGGTCTGGTACCGCCTGGTCAGCTGGAGGATCTCTGGGGACATGGTGGCCGAAAACAGCAGCGTCTGGCGTTGCTCAGGCACATCCTGCAAAATGGTCTCGATGTCCTCCCGGAAGCCCATGCTCAGCATTTCGTCGGCCTCATCCAGGATGATCATGCGCAACTGGTCCAGCTTGAGGGTGCCACGGCGCATATGATCCATGACGCGGCCGGGAGTTCCTACCACGATTTGGGCGCCCATGCGCAGCGCCCGGAATTGCCGGTCGATGGGCTGGCCGCCGTACACAGGCACGACACGCACCCCTTCTACGTATTTGGAAAATTTGTTGATCTCGTCGCAGGCCTGCACCGCCAATTCACGGGTGGGACAGAGGATCAGCACCTGCACCACCCGGCGTTCCTTGGCATTGATTTTCTCAATGGCCGGGATGCTGAAGGCTGCGGTTTTGCCGGTACCGGTCTGGGACTGGCCGATGATGTCCTTCCCCGACAGGATCAAAGGGATGCTGGCGGTTTGAATGGCGGTGGCCTCCTCAAACCCCAGTTCAGCAACCGCCCGTTTGATGGCGTCGGAAATGGGCATATCGGAAAATAGCATTTTTTGCACGAATGGTTTGCTCCTTTTATTGTTACTTTTTTGTTTGGTTGTGGGAAGGTTATCTTATTCAGTATATCCTATCTGCACAAAACAAGCAAATACAATTTGTAACAAAAATCCGGTCAGCCATTGAATTGTGTATTGTAGCTAAAAAAATCCTATCTATTTACTTGGTTTACCCTCTTTTGTGGGGCTGTTTTTATCCCAATCCCAAAAGCATCCCCGTTTGATAAACCGCAAAGGAGACCGTCCAAGCCATTCCCAGCTGATAAATAGCCGCTGCCAATGTCCATTTGAGGGAACGCATCTCCCTCGTCATGGCTGAAAAAGCGGCCACACAGGGCAGATACAGCAGTACAAACACCAAAAAGGACAAGGCGGATAAAGGGGTATACGCCGACCGGAGGGCTAGGAGCAAACTGTTACCGGATCCCCCTGTTGCGCCATAAAGCACACCCAAGGTACCGACCACCGATTCCTTTGCCATTAGGCCTGTCAAAAGCGCCACGGCACTGCGCCAATCTCCAAAACCCAAGGGAGCCAAGAAAGGCGCAAGGATTCCCCCTATAGTCGCCAGGATGCTCTGGGAGGAATCGTTTGTAAACGACAAAGCTGGGGTAAAGCTCTTGAGGAACCAGATGATCACAGTGGCTCCCAATAGGATGGTCCCCGCCCGGACAGCAAAATCCTTTATCTTATCCCACAGATGGATGCCGATCCCCCGCAAGGTGGGGAGATGGTAAGGCGGCATCTCCATCATAAAGGGGGATTCCTGCTCGTCCTTCACCGTCTTCTTCAGCAGTAGGGCCGACAGAATGGCCACTAGAAGCCCTAAAAAATAGAGGAAAAATATCAGCAGAACCCTTCCTCTTTGGAAAAAAGCTGAAGCAAACAACAGATAAACCGGCATCCGGGCTGAACAGGATAAAAAGGGCAGGATCCATAAAACAGTACGTCGATCCCTGGCATTATCCAGCGTACGGGTGGATAATGCCGCCGGGACGGTGCATCCAAACCCCATGAGCATAGGGACAAATGCACGGCCGGTCAGTCCAATTTTGCGCAGAGGGCCGTCCATAATAAAGGCGGCCCGGGCCATGTATCCGCTGTCCTCCAGCAGGGAAAGCAGGAAAAACAACAGTAAAATCTGCGGGAAAAAGGATACCACCGATCCTATCCCGGCCAGAATGCCGTCGCACAAGAGCCCGATGGACCAAGATGATGCGCCCCATTGTCCCAAAAGAACTTGTACCTGTTTTGTAAATGCTCCGATCCAGGAGGCGGCTGTATCCTGCATCCAGGAACCTACTGGACCGAAGGTTATGCCGAACACGGCAAACATCACCAGCAGAAAAAGGGGAAAGGCCAGATAGGGATTGGTTACCACCCTGTCGATGCGTTCCGATAGGGGGATCCCAACCACAGGGCGTTTGGTGATCACCTGTCTGCATAGGCTACACAGCATCCGATACCGTTGATCGGCCACAGCCATTTCACAGTCCATCCCCCACTGTGTTTTCACCTCCTCCGACCAATGATGAATCCTAGAAAGTTGATCCCGCCGGAGTCCCAACGTCCGCTCCATAGGGGGATCCCCCTCCAACAGCTTGACCGCTGCAAATGACGGTGGGATGTCCCCTTTGGCGCAGTTGGACGAGATAGATCTTTCAATGGACTCCAGTGCCGTTTGTACCGGGCCGGTAAATATTTCTAGTTTGTTTGGGCTTCCGGTTCCCGCCACTCGATGGACACAGTCCATCAGCCGTCGGATGCCAAGCCCCTTACTAGCCGAGATGGGGGCTATGGGGACACCCAATTTCTCCTGAAGAACCTTGCAACCGATATGTTCTCCCTTTTTCTCCAAGACGTCCATCATGTTGAGGGCCACTACAATGGGACGTCCCAAGAGAAAGAGTTGGGTAGTGAGGTACAGATTCCTCTCCAGATTGGTGACATCCACAATGTTGACAATGACATCCGGGCGTTGGTTCAAAATAAAATCCCGGGCTACTATTTCCTCATCGGTGTAGGGGGATAGGGAGTAAATACCCGGCAGGTCCACTACCGTGACAGCCTCCCCCCGCACCATTCCCTCCTTTCTCTCCACCGTCACGCCCGGCCAGTTCCCCACCGATTGGCTGGATCCGGTCAGTTGATTAAACAACGTGGTTTTGCCGCAGTTGGGGTTTCCCACCAACGCCATCGTCAGATTCCTTGGCATGGATTCCACCCCTTTTACCGGCGTTTTCTAGGCCATGTGGCCTCCACAGCCACCCGGATATTTTTGGCTTCGGCCTTGCGCAACGTCAGTTCGTAACCCCGGATATTGATCTGGATGGGATCCCCCCAAGGCGCTGCCCGGCGCATCATGACCCTTGCCCCCGGCGTGATGCCCATATCGGCCATCCGACGGTGCAGGACACCTTCTCCACCTATATGGGTCACCACCCCCTGTTGCCCGATCCTCAGTCTGTCCAGCGTTTTTTCCACAGTAGTATCCTCCTCTTCCTCGGCTTGCATTTTCCCCTAAACCTGTTATCATAAAAGAATCGATTTTGGGTTGGGGAGCTGCTTATGAAACGATTGTATTGCTTTTTTCTCATTTGTTTAACAGTACTGTGCCTGCCGGGATGCGCATCTATGAACCCTCCCATCTCCCGCCAGGATTTCCTGTTGGATACCATTGTATCCGTCACCCTCTACGACACCCACAGCCAGGATATTTTAAACGGTTGTATGGATGTGTGCCGGGAACTGGACGCCTTGTTTAGCCCCACCAAAGAGGGAAGCGACGTCTACCGCATCAATCATGCGGGCGGCCGGCCGGTGGCGGTCGACGCACGCACGGCTGAGCTCATCCGGAAAAGCCTGGAGGTCAGCCAATTGACCAGCGGCGCCTTTGACATCACCATCGCCCCCTTGGTGGACTTGTGGGACTTTAAATCCCAATTTCCCCGCGTCCCCTCCCAGCACCAGATCGACGAGGCCCTTTCCTTGGTGGATTACCGCGCCGTCCAGGTGGAGGGGAATACCGTCACGTTAACCAATCCTAAGGCGAGCATCGACCTGGGCGGCATCGCCAAAGGGTACATCGCCGACCGGATGCGGGATTACCTGCTGGAAAATGGGTGCCAAAGCGCTATCTTAGACTTGGGAGGCAACGTCTATGCCATGGGCAAACGCACCGATGGAAACAATTGGACCATCGGTATCCGTTCCCCCTTTGATACCCAATCCCAAATCGGGACGTTGACCGTTTCCGACCGTTCGGTGGTGACCTCCGGCCCTTACGAGCGTTATTTTGAAGTGGATGGCAAACGGTATCATCACATCCTGGACCCGGATACCGGTTATCCAGTGGAAAACGGTCTGGCCTCGGTGACCATTCTGTCGGACCAATCGACGATGGGGGATGCTTTGTCCACTGCCTGCTTTGTGCTGGGTCCTTCCGAGGGTGAGCAGCTTATCCAAAGCCTCGATCAAATAGATGCCCTTTTTATCACCGATAGTAGGGATATATTCTCAACAGGAGACTTGGACTTCCATAAAAACAGCTGACCTATCCACCATCGGAACCAATCCTACTTTCCTTCATACAATGGGGTAAGGACTTTTCGTCGTCTTTTTGACTTGTCCCACGAATGGAGGAATATCCTATGCCCACAACGCATACCACCCAAATCGATCCTTTTACGCCCTCCGATTTGGAGGATTTTCAAAGAATTTCCTACCAATGGCTCTCCCAATATCATCTTTTGGAGGAGGAAGATATCCGTATCCTCAGCCATCCGCAAGAGGTCATCCTCGATCCGGGAGGATGTATTTTTGTGGCGCGGCAGGACGGCCGCGTGGTAGGGACGGTGTCCCTCATCCCGGCGGGAGAACACACCTTTGAACTGGCTAAAATGGCCGTGGTCCCGGAACGCCGCGGCCAAGGATTGGGCAAGCGCCTGATGGAACATGCCATCGATTCTGCCAAACAGATGGGCGCAAAACGCATCATCCTTTATACCAACAGTCGCCTCAAAGAAGCCTTGTCCCTTTATCGGAAATATGGTTTCGAAGAATTAAGCCTCTCTGGCCTTAAATACCAGATGACCGATATCGCTATGGTGCTGACCCTTGGCTAATCGACTGGTACATACTATGAGGCTTTCAGTAAAAAAATACGTTTTGGCCCTGGTTTGAGAGGCATTCCACTGGCCGGGACATTTTTTACAACAAAAAAGAGCCAATGGTCTTTTCCATTGGCTCTTTTGATTGCAATTCTATTTTTCTCTTACGAGGCGGAGCTCTCACTGGCTACGGCCGAAGAAGGGTTGGATGCATCCTGGGCAGTACCCGAGGAAGCAGGGGCAACCGATTCAGTCTGCCGGCTTTGGGCGGCTTTGGACGCATTCTGATTGACATCCTTTTCCAGTTGCTTCAGGTCGTATTTCTTAATAAGGCTTTCGTTTTTCTCGATGCCCATTTCCTCGCTCTTTTGGGTCATCTCTTCGTACACTTCTTGCCCTTTAAACTCCGAAAGGAATTGGCTGCGTTGGGTGGTGACGTACTCCATGGCCTGATCCTGGTTAAAGGTTACGAAGAAATACAGGATACCTTCATCGCTGGTAGTGAAGGCCTTGCCCGGCTCGGTATTGTCAAAGCCGATGCGCAGAGTCTCCGGCATGGTGTTCTCAGCGTCTTCCTTGGGGAATATCACATTCTCCTGCACAGGGTTGGTATTGGTGCTGTCGGTGCGATATTGCTCGCTTTCACGGATATCCTCCCACTTTATCTTGCCCTCGTTGTACTCTTCCACATAGTTATTGTAAGCGTCGGCCACAATAGTGGCGTCCGTCTCGGTAGAGGACACGGAGTAGTAACACATGTGGGCAGCATAGTAGTTATCCAGCAAATAATTGGCTAAGTCTACGTCGGAAATGGGTTCGGTACCGTTCTCACCGTACCGGGCCTCCATCAATAGGGAAACAAGTCCATTGTAATAAATATACTGTTTAAAGCTATCGTACCCTACGCCATAAGGGCCGTAAACACTTTTCGCCGTCAAGGTGGAGGTGGTCTCCGGATCCCACGAAGCTTGAGCACTAGACTCAATGGCGTTTTGATCCTCTTGGCTCAGGGGGATCAGGCCCATATCTTTTAGCTCGGCTTCTGCAGCCATACAGGTGCGGACGTGTTCATCCACCGTATCGTTGATCCAATCGGCGGCATCCTTGCCCTCGATCTGCTGCTCAAACAGGGATTTGCTGCTGTCCTCCACCATAGCTTTGGCCGCCGTAAACGCCTCCAGCTGGAAGATGCGGTACACACCGGCAGAAAGCTCTGTATCCCCTACTCTGTAGGCCCATGTCTTCTCATTGACCTGGCAGCTGGTCAGGCCTACCGCCATAGTCAAAGCCAAAAACGCCGCTGCCGCCTTTTTTATGATTCTCTTCATTTTAATTACGATCCTTTCCATGGCCTTTCTCAGGCCGTGTTTTCCACTCTCCAAAGGACCGATGTGGTTACGCTTCGTCCTCGTCGGGATTCTCCCAGTTGTGCCATACGGCTTGGACGTCGTCGTTATCCTCCAGCATTTCAAGCAGCTTGCCCATCTTGACCGCTAGGTCCGCATCCTCGATGCGGGAATAGGTATCCGGTACCTGCTCCACCTCGGCCGATACAAATTCATATCCCTTGGCGGCCAAGTCGTCCCGCACCCCGGAGAAATCCTCCGGCTCGGTCTGGATTTCAAACACGTCTTCATCGGCTTGGAAGTCGGATGCACCGGCCTCCAAAGCGTCCTCCATCACCTGATCCTCCTCATGGCCTTCCTTCTCGATGACCAGGACGCCCTTTTTCTGGAACATAAACGATACGCATCCAGGTGTGCCCAGATTGCCGCCGAACTTATCGAAGTAATGGCGCAGATCGCCGGCGGTACGGTTACGGTTGTCGGTCAACGTTTCCACGATGACCGCTACGCCGCAGGGGCCATAACCTTCATACTGGATGGATTCAAAGTTATCGGCATTGCCTTCGCCCGACGCCTTTTTGATAATACGCTCGATGTTGTCGTTGGGGACGTTGTTCTGCTTTGCTTTGGCGATGACGTCTTTGAGACGGGAATTGACGCTGGGATCGCCGCTGCCGCCCTCTTTGACCGCCACGGCGATCTCACGGCCGATCTTGGTAAAGATCTTGGCCCGCTGGGAGTCGGTTTTTTCCTTTTTGCGTTTGATGTTGTTCCACTTGGAATGGCCTGACATGTTTATTCACTCCTGTAAAATGCCGGAAGCTCACACAATACCCCCGGTGAATGGATTCAATTTGTGCCTTTGCACTCGGTTCTCTAATAGTACCATAATTGCACAAAATTGACAAGAGCACCGTCCCTAAGATCCTTATTTTTTCTGCAATAAGCTCTATTTTTATGGCTTCTCCTCCCAAATAGCCCATCCATCCCATCTAAACTTTATCTCAAACAAATAGCATTTTTTACAAAATCATCTTGTGTGCCGGCCGGGATACAAGATGAAATTTCAACTACTTTTGATAGAATTTCCGTTTGACCCTATTGACAAAGAAAAAATTTTTCTGTTATAATACCCCAAAAATATGTCTTGCCGTCTGCCACCGGGTAGATGCTGTAAGTGCCTTAAATACATTCCAGTAGGTCTTAGGAGGAGTGTAAAAAGGCGCTTTTTTTATTTTGAGGGGGTTTTATCAATGAAAAACAATTTGCTAACCGATTTTTCCAAGTATGTGTCACTCAATGTCCTGGGAATGTTGGGCTTGTCCTGCTACATCCTCGCCGATACCTTTTTTACTTCCGCCCGACTGGGTACCAATGGTTTGGCAGCACTCAATATCGCCATCTCCATCTACAGCGTCATCCACGCCACGGGCTTGATGCTTGGCATCGGAGGCGCCACCAAATACAGCATCTTTCAGTCTCAAAATCAGTCGTCCCAGGCCAATAACGTCTTTACTACCACCGTCCTATTGGGCCTTGGTTTTGGCGTTATTTTTGTCCTAATTGGGCTTACCGCTTCCTCTTCCATTGCATGGCTTTTAGGGGCGCGGGGAATGATACTGGAGATGACTGACACGTACCTAAAAACAATTTTATGCTTTGGGCCTTTTTTCCTCTTGAATCAAATCTTTCTGGCTTTTGTACGAAACGACCATGCCCCTCGGCTATCTATGCTAGGCATGATTGTGGGAAGCCTTTCCAACGTTGTCCTCGACTACGTCTTTATGTTCCCCTTCAATATGGGCATCTTCGGTGCAGCTTTTGCCACCGGCCTTGCCCCCATTATCAGCATGTTGGTGCTTTCCCGGCATCGCATTGCCAAAAAGAATCATTTCCATTTTGGGGCGGTGGACATCTCCTTTTCCAAGGTCTTTTCCATTTTCGGGCTGGGAAGCTCCTCCTTTATCAATGAAATCTCCTCCGGCATTGTGCTCATCGTCTTTAACCTTTTGATCTTACAGGTTGCAGGCAACACCGGTGTAGCCGCCTACGGCATCGTAGCCAATCTGGCCCTTGTGGCTCTGGCCATGTTTACGGGCATCGCCCAGGGCGCACAGCCGTTGACCAGCCGGCTGTATGGCCAAGGCCAGCATAAAAACGCCCACAAAATTTTAAAGTATTCCATTATTGTATCGGTTTCATTGGGTATTGTCCTATACCTTATTGTATTCCTGTTTACCGATGGGTTTGTATCTATCTTCAACAGCGAAAACGACCCTCTTCTGGCAAGTCTGGCTTTTGAAGGACTTCGGATTTATTTTATCGGTTTTTTCTTTGTGGGTGTAAGCATCGTTTCAGCAGCTTATCTTGCGGCCACAGAACGCCCGAAGCCTTCCTTTATGATCTCCATTGTACGCGGCGCCGTGGCTATTCTTGTGTTTGCCATAACCTTCTCCTCCTTGTGGGGCATCGATGGTATCTGGCTCTCTTTCCCTATGACGGAATTGGTTACGGTGGTGCTGTCTATTCTACTGATCCGAAGAACTATTTCACAAAAATCTTTGCGAATAAAGTCCCCCGATTTTGAAAATACTATGGATGAAAAGGGGGGAAATAAAAATGGCTAAAAAGAACAACAAGCAGAACAATCAGGCTCAGAACCAACAGCAGAATCCTCAGATGCAGAACCGTCAACAAAACAATCCTCAGCAGAAGAAAAATCCTAACTTCGAAAACCGCCAGAATCAAAACGACTATCAGTAATATCCATCCTTTTGGATTTTTTTCGAGAGGTCCACTTGTTTTATAGTGTCTGACCTCTGTTCGATAATCTGTGTTTGGTTGTTTGTCTCAACTGCGTCGGAATAATCTTATCCCATGAAACACATGTAGTAACATCCGAACGTTTTTGTTTCAAATTACAGGTCACAAACGCCACAAAGCCCCTGCTGCCAATGATGGATAGCAGGGGCTTTTGTTTTGAATACTTTGTACGTGTTATTATCCGGTCAGCTGTTTTCGCAGCTCTCTCAAAATCACCTTCTCCCGTCGGGACACCTGCACCTGGGTCATGCCCAGGAGGTCGGCCGTCTCGGTCTGGGTCTTGCTCCCGAAATAGCGCAGCACAATGAGCTTGCGGTCCTTAGGCGGCAGCTCCGATACCACCTCCTTTAAGGCGATCAGGTCGTTGAGCTTTTCCTCCGGCGCCTCCACCGGGATGTCGATTTGTCCGCCGCCTTCCTCCTCTCCTGCCGTCAGGGAGACCGGCGGCAAAGAGGCGCTGATGGCTTCGGCCGCCTCCTCCGGCTCCACCCCCAGTTCCTGGGCCAATTCCCCGACGGTGGGATCCCGGCCCAGGGTGTTCCCCAGGCGCTCCCTGGCCCGCATGGCTTTGATGGACAGCTCCTTGAGGGTGCGCCCCACCTTGACGGTGCCGCCGTCCCGGAAGAGCCGTTTCATCTCCCCCAAAATCACCGGCACCGCATAGGTGGAAAACCGCACGCCGCGGCTTTGATCGAATCCTTTGGCCGCCTTGACCAGGCCCATGCAGCCCGCTTGGAACAGGTCCTCATACTCGATGCCCCGCCCTTTGAACCGGTGGGCGCAGGAATGCACCAATCCCAGGTTCTGGGATACCACGTCATCCAATCCATGGCGGTCCTGTACGGCGGCGCCCATCAGCGGTGAGGCCGGATTTTCAGCTTTTTCTCCATGGTGACGATGGTCCCTTTGCCCGGTTTGGACAGCACCTTGAGCTTGTCCATAAAGGATTCCATCACCGCAAACCCCAGTCCGGCCCGCTCCTCTCCGGCCGTGGTGAACAGGGGCTCCATGGCCTTCTCGATGTTCTCGATGCCGCAGCCGGCATCCCGCACCCGGATGACAATCCGGCCCTGCTCGTACAGTTTCACCGCCAGATGGATGTTGCCGATCTGTTCCCGGTAGGCATGGACGATGCAATTGGTCACCGCTTCGGACACCGCCGTCTTGATCTCGGTCAGCTCCTCGATGGTGGGATCCAGCTGGGCCACAAAGGAGGCCACCGCCACCCGGGCGAACGATTCATTGGCCGACCGGCTGGGGATCACCAGCTTCATCTCGTTGATGGGCTTCATCTTGTCTTCCCCCCCTTGCTCAAAACGTCCAGCCGTTCCAGCCCGGCCAATTTCATGACCCGGGTGATGTGAGGCGAGGTATTGACCACCTGCATGCTTCCGCCCAATTCCTTCATAATGCGGTACCGCCCCATCACCAACCCGATGCCGGAACTATCCATAAAGGTCACGTCTCGGAAGTCCAAAATAAGCTGCTGAGGCATGGCCTGTTCTACCGTCCGATCGATCAGCTCCCGGATGCCGGCCGCTCCGTGATGATCGATTTCACCTTCCAAATAAGCGGTGACCACCTTTTCGTGGTTGTCCACACGCACTGGCATGACTTGTCCCTCCCCGAATCCTTGTTCTTTTAGGATAAGGGAAATTTTACCATTTATCCAGCAAAACACGTCGAGGGATTCCAATGTTATTTTGTCAAACCCTGTCTCATTTGCAAACTATTTGTTTTATCTTTCGCTTTTAATACATATCGTATAATACGATATGTATTAAACTTATGCTTTTATCGACTTTGTTAATTTTGATCCCGTTATATGGGATATCTAATACCCATCCACGGAAGTTGAGAATCACGCCGCACCACTTTAGACAGGAGAAAAGGCGCAGACCCTTATATTACAAATTGTATTTTATTAATATTAACATCCTATTTGTTAATCGCGTTTTTCCAACACCAAGGGGCGCAGGGAACCGGCCAAATAAAGGGAACCGCACAGAAGAACCATACCGTCCTCCCCGGCCTTTTGGGTCGCAGAGTCAATGGCCCTAGGGTAATCCTTATCAAAGAAGTTGGCCGAAACCCCGTGCCGCCGCGCCTCCTGCGCCAGTTGATGGGAGGACAATGCCCGGGGATTGTCGGGCGTGACGCAGGCCATGGAGGCGCACAAGGGGGCGATGAGGGCCACGGCGTCGGGATAGTCCTTGTCGGCCAGCATGCCCAGCACCACATGGAACTTTTTCCCCGGTTCCAATGTGCGCAGCGTGTCGGCCAACATGCCCATGGCCTGGGGATTGTGGGCTCCATCCAACAATGTGAGGGGATGGCGGGAGACAATTTCCAGCCGGGCCGGCCACTTGACCGCCGCCATCCCCTCCCGGACGGCCTCCTGGCCGATACGCAGCCCCGCTTCCCGCAAAGCCTCCACCGTCTCCAGCGCGGTGACGGCGTTGGCGTGCTGGTGGATCCCAGGCAGGGGCAGGAAAAATTCCAATCCCTGGTAGGAAAGAGCGCTGCCCTCCAGGGTCATGGCGTGCACCGCCAAATCCTCCATCTTGCCGGTGCGCAGGATGTTGTATTCCTCCTGGGCGCGCCGCCGGATGACCTCCAGCGCCTCCGCCGGTTGATGGGGATAACACACCGTCCGGCCCTTTGGTTTTATAATGCCGCACTTTTCAAAGGCGATTTGGGCCAGGGTATCCCCGAGGATTTTGGTGTGGTCCAACCCGATGGAGGTGATGACCGAACAGAGGGGACAGTCGATGACGTTAGTGGCGTCAAACCGTCCGCCCAGCCCGGTTTCCAGCACCACCACATCGCAACCCTGCTTCTCAAACCAGTGGAATGCCAGGGCGGTAATGGCTTCAAATTCCGTGACGGCCTCCCCTTCGGCCGACACCCTTTCCATCATTGGTTTCATCTTCTCCACACATTCGGTCAGTTCATCGTGGGGAATGGGGACGCCGTTTATCTGCATGCGTTCGCAAAAGTCGGACACAAAGGGCGAGGTGTAAAGCCCGGTTTTGTACCCGGCCCTCCTCAGGATGGAGGCCAGCATGACGCAGGTGGATCCCTTGCCGTTGGTGCCGGCCACATGGACAAATTTCAGTCTCTTTTGTGGACTTCCCAGCAGCTCGCACAGCCGCGCAATGCGCGCAAGCCCCGGTTTCATGCCGAAGCGAAGCAACGAATGGATGTAGTCCAGTGTTTGCTGATAGGTCAATGGGATCATCCTTCCATTTTAAGGCAACAAGGCCCGGGCGACAACAGAGTGCCGCCTGGGCCTTCGGATTTGGTTCTCGTTTGGATGATGTGTTAACAGGGGAGGTTCTGAATGCTCTCCTCCAGCATGGCGATGGTTTCCTTGAGTTTTTTCTCGGCCTGGCGCTGGTTCTCCACCACGTGGGCCGGAGCCTTGCTGACAAAGGATTCATTGCCGAGTTTTGCCTGGACGCTGCCTAAATTCTTATGGGCGGTATCCAGTTCCTTTTGGAGGCGTTTTCTCTCGGCGGCAAAGTCCACCAAGTCCCCCATGGGGATGAACACCTTGGCGTCGGCCGTCACCACCGATACGGCGTTTGCCTCCTCGAATTTCTCGTTGACCAGCACCGCCTTGCCGCCGGCCAATTTGGCGATAAAGGGGGCGCAAGTGGCAAAGGTATCAGCAAAGGAGGTTTCCACATAAATGCTGCTCTTCTTGGAGGGGGGGACGTTCATCTCGGCCCGGCGGTTGCGGATGGCCCGGATGACCGCCATAACCCGTTCCATCTCCTGCTCCTCGGCGCTAAAGTCCAGAGAAGCGTCGTAGGTGGGCCAGGCGGAGATCATCAGGCTTTCGCCCTGGTGGGGCAGGGTGGTCCAAATCTCCTCGGTGATGAAGGGCATAAAGGGATGCAGCAGGGCGAGGGTCTTGGTCATGACCCAGGTCAGGACGGCCCGGGCATTCTCGGCCTGCTGGCCGCCGTTTTGCAGGCGGAGTTTTGCCAGTTCGATGTACCAGTCGCACAGCACATCCCAGATAAAATCGTACAGCTTCTGCACCGCGATGCCCAGCTCAAACTTCTCCAGGTTGTCGGTGACCTCCTTTACCAGGCGGTTAAACTGACTGACGATCCACTTCTCCTCCAAAGAAAGCTCTTTGGGAAGATACGGGGCCGGCTGGTCCTCGTCCAGATTCATCAGGATAAAGCGGGAGGCGTTCCACAATTTATTGGCAAAGTTGCGGGAAGCTTCCACCTTTTCCTGCATAAAACGCATGTCGTTGCCGGGGCTGTTGCCGGTGACCAGGGTAAAGCGCAAAGCGTCGGCGCCGTACTGCCCCACAATCTCCAGGGGATCGATGCCGTTGCCCAGGGACTTGGACATCTTGCGGCCTTGGGCATCCCGCACCAGGCCGTGGATGAACACCGTGTGGAAGGGGGTCTCCCTCATCTGCTCCACGCCGGAGAAAATCATGCGGGCCACCCAGAAGAAGATGATGTCGTAACCGGTGACCAGGGTATCGGTGGGATAAAAGTATTTGAGTTCCGGGGTATCATCCGGCCAACCCAGGGTAGAGAAGGGCCACAGGGCCGAAGAGAACCAGGTATCCAAGGTGTCGGGATCCTGCTCCAGATGCTCCGATCCGCACTTGGGGCAGGTGTGGGGCGTCTCGCGGGAAACGATGGTCTCCCCGCAGTCCTGGCAGTACCAGGCCGGGATGCGGTGGCCCCACCACAGCTGGCGGGAGATACACCAATCCTTGATGTTTTCCATCCAATTGTAGAAAATCTTATCAAAGCGCTCGGGCACAAACTTGGTCTTGCCGGAACGCACCGCTTCAATGGCCGGTTTGGCCAGCGGTTCCATCTTGACAAACCACTGCAGCGACACCCGCGGTTCGATGACGGTGTGGCAGCGGTAGCATTCGCCCACATTGTGCTTCATGGGTTCCACCTTGACCAGGAAACCCTGCTCGTCCAGGTGTTTCACAATCAATTTACGGGCCTCGTAACGGTCCATGCCGGCGTATTGGCCGCCCTGCTCGTTGATGACGCCCGATTCATCCATGACGTTGATGACCGGCAGATTGTGCCTGAGTCCCACCTCAAAGTCGTTGGGGTCGTGGGCGGGGGTGATCTTGACCACGCCGGTCCCAAAGTCCTGCTCCACGTACGTGTCGGCCACAATGGGGATCTCCCGGCCCACCAAGGGCAGGATGACCGTTTTGCCGATGAGGTGCTGGTAGCGGGGATCGTCGGGATGGACGGCCACAGCCGTATCGCCCAGCATGGTCTCCGGACGGGTGGTGGCCAATTCCACATAGCCGCTGCCGTCGCTCAACGGGTAACGCAAATGCCAGAAACTGCCGTCCTTTTCCGAATACTCCACCTCCGCGTCGGAGATGGAGGTGCGGCAGTGGGGGCACCAGTTGATGATGCGCTCGCCCCGGTAAATGAGGCCCTTTTCGTACAGACGGTTAAACACCTCGATAACCGCTTTGGAACATCCCTCATCCAACGTGAAGCGTTCCCGCTCCCAGTCGCAGGAGGAACCCAATTTCTTGAGCTGCTCCACAATGCGGCCGCCGTAGGTCTCTTTCCATTCCCAGGCCCGTTTTAGGAAGCCATCCCGGCCCACATCCTCTTTGGTGAGGCCCTCCTCGGCCATCTTGGCCACGATTTTTGCCTCGGTGGCGATGGACGCGTGGTCGGTTCCGGGCAGCCACAGGGCGGAGTACCCCTGCATACGGCGCCAGCGGATGAGAATATCCTGGATGGTCTCATCCAAGGCATGTCCCATGTGCAGCTGGCCGGTGATGTTGGGGGGCGGAATGACGATGGTATATGGTTTTTTCTCAGAATCTATGGTGGCGTGAAAGTAATTTCCTTTAACCCATCGGTCGTAGATGCGATCCTCTACTTCCTGAGGTTCATAGGTTTTTGGAAGCTGTTTCAAACGGATTCCCCCTCGTCTCATATGGATTGTCCAAATACAATTGTTAAAAGTATACCATGCTCCCTATGTAAAATCAATCACTATCCCGGTCATTGCCCCATAGACAAACCGAGAAAAACAGTGTAAAATGAAAAAAGGCCATGACGAAAAAGGACGTTTTCGCTTGTTGAGACCTTTTGCTCCAGGGTTATGCATCCTCACGTGCTTATGGTTGCAGGCTGTGTCTGTAAGGCGGCAAGTGTATTTTAAACGCCCTACCGGGAACCCTTTCCCATGAAACCGTTGGCTTTGGGGCGCCATATGACTGCGGGCTCTGCCCGTCTTGGAGCGCGATGGGGTTGCGGACCTTCTGTGGCCGCAGGCTCTGTCCCACATGTGACCGGTGCGGCAATCCGGTGACAGCCGGCTGGCGGACAACTTCTTTTGCGCAGAGGGGTGCATCGAAGTTGTCCGCCAGCTCTTTTTTGCCAAGGGTGCTAACCCCCAGTCGATATCCTCGCGGGGCCCCCGTCCTTGGGATTCCACTAAACTGAAAGCGCGACGTGGCTGCGGGCACTGTCCGCAATCTCTTCTCGTTGGTGGAAAGTCATGTGAGCTCCCTCGCGGGTCTCACGGTTTTGGAATACCGCAAAACTTAGAGCGCGGTGTGGCTGCGGACACTGTCCGCAATCTTTTCTTGTTGATGGGAATCCATGAGGGCTCCCTCGCGGGTCTCACGGTTTTGGAATACCGCAAAACTTAGAGCGCGGCGTGGCTGCGGACACTATCCGCAATCTTTTCTTGTTGATGGGAATCCATGAGGGCTCCCTCGCGGGTCTCACGGTTTTGAAATACCGCAAAACTTAGAGCGCG
>CAJFOZ010000027.1 GCA_904397895.1 uncultured Clostridia bacterium | reverse complement strand
GTGCGTGTGAGACAATCGGCCGGTACTGGCAGCGCCATATTGGAGCACGTAAACCGGGGCGATACTGTGATGGTGCACGGGGAAGCGGAAAACGGGTGGTTCCACGTGGAACTGTCCAACGGGGTAAAGGGATATATAAGCGCCGATTACGTCGGCTTCACACAGCCGGTGGCGACGCGGACGGGATATATCACGGGGGACCGGGTGCGCGTAAGGCAGTCTGCCACCACCCAAAGCGATATTTTAGAACACTTAAACCGAGGGAATGCCGTGACGGTGTATGGAGAACAAGAAAACGGCTGGTTCCGTGTGGAATTGGCCAACGGTGTCAAAGGATATGTAAGCGCCGATTACGTCAGTTTCAACCAGACGGGAGAAGTAACGGCCACTTCCCTGCGGATAAGGCAGTCGGCAACGACCGACAGCAAGACGTTGGGATATCTGAAACAAGGGCAAACGGTTACCATCCTGGAGGATACTGGAACTGGTTGGTACCGTGTGGAATTACCCGATGGATTAACAGGTTACGTCAGCGCCGACTATATTGTAATACGTTGATCTTTCGTAACAGCTAAAAAAGGCCGCCGACCTGTTGGTAGGTCGACGGCCCATTTTCTGTTGCTTTTGTTTCCGTTTATTGATATACGCTGCTGGCTATCCGTCTACGACTGCGGCACTTTTTGGGCAGGCGGCAAGTTTCGGCCGCCCACTGCAAAACGGTACGAGTAAGCTCGGTGCAAATTTGCACCGAACAGATTAAATCAATCCCCCAGCTAGGATACAGGTTCAAATACTGTCTATGGGATTGGCCAATATGAGCCAGGAGCTGTTCTACATCGTCGATATCCGGGGCGCCATAGAGATAGTCGATTCCCTTGAGGATGTGTCGACGGTCGCGGCAGTAGGCATCCAAACGCCACTCATAGAGAAAGTGCTCCTTAAAAGAACCGTTAAATTGATCGTTGTGGACAAAACAAAAGAAGTCGCAGAGATAATGGCATACCATGCCCAGCCGGACGGAAAACTCGTGCCAGGATATTTCATTTAAGATACCGGGCCGGCATAGGAAGCGGATTTCCTCTTGCACGTGTTTTAATGTTTTTTCCTCGGAATAGTGATGCGGATAGCGGATCATATCCAAGGTGAAATCCGGTTTGCAGCACGCCCATACAAAGGAAATGGGAAGCAAGACGCCGGTTTCTTTGTACATAGCGTCCCGGACGGTGTTGCCGATGGTAATGTGGGAAAAGGTGTTCATCCAATTGTCCCCTTCTTGCGTGTTTGGAATTAGACTTTTGCGGATAATGAAAGATGCCGCCTTTACCATACTTATGCGTGGGGAAGGCTTTCTATTTCACCGCATATCGTTTCCTCCCCTCCCATATAGATAGGATAGGAAGCAAGGTGAGGGGAGGATGAGAGAACTATGATTGTTTCCATCAAAAAGAATTTCAGACGCATCGCAGGTTTTGCCGCCGTAGCGGTAGGGGTGGCCATTCTGCTGGGGGTACTTCTCTTCTCGGGAGGGAATACCGCAGCCAGCGCCGCGGCCGGCGTGGAGGACTTATCGGCCACCAATGCCCAAGAACGCATCCAATTCATCGCCCAGTTTGGCTGGGAGGTGGAAGAGGATCCGGCAGAAGTGGCGGAGGTATCGATTCCCGCCCAGTTTAACGAAGTGTACGAAACCTACAACGCCATCCAGAAAAAGCAGGGCTTCGACCTGAGCCGATATCAAGGGAAACGGGTCAAACGTTGGTGCTACCAGATCACCAATTACCCGGGATATGATGGAGAAGTGCGCGTCAACCTCCTGGTGTATGACGGCAAGGTGGTGGGAGGCGACGTATCCAGCGTGGCGCTGGATGGATTTATGCACGGGTTCAAATTGCCGTGATATCCGTGATATTTTAAAGGGAGGAAAGAACCGCCCTACCGACGTCCATATGGGAGGGGAAGGCGGTTCTTTTATTCTGCGCTATTTCCATCATAGCACAAAATGAGAAAAAAGGTGTCGGATCTTTGCAAATTAGTGAGAAGAAAATTTTTCCAAATAGAATAAAAATTTTAAAGGCTTAAAAAAGCAATGCTTTTAAAGTTGATATTGCATAAAAATTTATTGACAATTAATACCATTAATGGTAATCTGAAATAAATTCTAGAATAGAATATTTCGGGACTATTTTATAAAGAAAGGATGGTAAACGGAATGAAACTAAGCAAAACACGGCAAAAACACAGCTGGCGCACAAGAAGCTTAGCGGTACTTTTGTCGGCAGTGATGGCGGCCAGTGCAGTGGCAGGCTCTATTGGGGCGGTGTCGGCGGCCGAAACAGAAGACAAGGGGGAGAACCTGGCTCTTCACAAGGAAGTGCTGGCCTCCACCGTGGAGAAGGCAGAACACGACGCCCCATACGCTGTGGATGGCGATGGCGGTACCCGTTGGGCATCGGCCGAATGGAATCCTTATCCTGGTACGGAGGATAAAAAGGGAAACGACCCCCAGTGGTTCCAAGTGGATTTGGGGAAGGTGGAAACGGTTAGCCGTGTTACGTTAAGCTGGGAGACGGCCTATAGCAACGTCTATCGGATTCAGGTTTCCCAAGACGGAGAAGACTGGACCACCGTTTACAATACCTTTAAAGGGGACGGCGGCGTCGACGATATTTTCTTTGCCCCTCAACAGGCCCGTTATGTCCGTATGATCGGCACCGCCCGCGGCACATGGTATGGCTATTCCCTCTATGAATTTGAAGTGTACGGTCCCAAAAACAGCGCCCAAGGAACAAAAGCCGATGTTTCCTCGGGCGAGGATCAAGCGTCCAATCTGACCGATGGGGATCCTTCCACCGGATGGTCCTCGGCGGAAAAAATCGGCCAATCAGCCACTGTGGATTTAGGCGATAGCCGTACTGTGGGAAGCGTCATTTTGGATTGGGGAGACAATTACGCCTCCAGCTATACCATTTATATTTCGGATGACAATGCCTCCTGGAAGGAGGTTTACACAACCGACCGTGGCCAAGGCGGACGGGAGATCATCAACATCGCCCCTTTGGAGAACACCCATTATGCGGTGAACAATGAAGAAAATGTGTATGTAGCCCAGCAAACCGCCCGCTATATCCGGGTAATCCCCACTGAAGGGAAGGGCGAAAATTACACATTGAATGAAATGGAAGTGTACGGCAATCCCACCGAGCAGGATATCGTCACCAACGACGACGCCATCAAAGAGGTTTAAACCTCAATGACGGATGGACTTTAGCCCGTGCTCCCGACGTCACCGCCACCGCCCAGGAAATTTCCAGCGTGGGATTCGACGATTCCAGCTGGATTCCCGCCACCGTCCCCGGTACGGTGCTGACCAGCTATTACAATGCCGGACTAATCGACGATCCCTATTATGCGGATAATATGGATCAGCTGGACCAGGACTACTACAATGTGGACTACTGGTACCGCAAAGATGTGGAAATCCCCGCCGACTATGCCGGACAGCGCATGCTCTTAAACTTTGACGCCATCAACTGGCAGTCGGATATTTTCATCAACGGCCAGAAGGTCGGCTTGATGCGGGGCGCTTTTGACCAAGGCGAATTCGATGTATCCCAGTATCTCATCCCCGGGGAGACGAACACCATTGCCGTCAACGTCCACATTTATCCCACCGCCACCCAGGAGACCGACTGGACTCCCAACTTCATCTGTAGCGGCGGCTGGGACTGGATGCCTCCTATTCCGGGACGCAACATCGGTATTTATAAAGATGTCTATCTGAGCACCAAAAAAGAGGTGTCGGTGGACGCTCCCTTTGTGGTCACCGACCTGCCGTTGCCGGATACCAGCTCGGCGGATATCCGCGTCAGCACCAATCTGGTAAACGACAGCTCCAAGGACATCACCGGTACCCTCAAAGGGGTTATCACACCTGTGGGTGTGGATGATGCGACTCCCATCGCCTTTGAAAAGGAGATCTCCATCCCGGCAAACGCTACATCCGCTGTGACGCTGGACCAAGAGGACTTCCCCCAACTGCACGTGGAAGATCCGCTTTTATGGTGGCCCAACGGCTACGGCGATCAGAACCTTTATAACATGGATCTCTCCTTTGAGATCGATGGAAAGGTATCGGACGTCCAGAACTTTAACTTTGGCATCCGCGAATATTCCTATGATTATGCCTTGACCACTGAGGTGGAAGAGGGCGAGGAACCGTATGATATGCAGATCTCCTGCAACGGCGTCCGCATTCTGTGCAAGGGCGGCAACTGGGGTATGCCAGACGCCATGCTTGATTGGGATGCAGAGCAGTACGACACCGCCGTCAAGATGCATAAGGACATGAACTTCAACATGATCCGCACCTGGCACGGCACCTCTGACTTTGAAGCCTTCTATGACGCCTGCGATAAATACGGTATCATGGTATATGAAGACTTCTGGCTCAACGGCTTCCTGACCCCCAAGGATTGCGGTTCCTGGCTGGACAACGCTGAGATCAAGTTTGAACGCCTGCGCAACCGCGCTTGTATCGCCCTGTGGTGCGGCGAGAACGAAGCCACCCCGCCCTGGCCGCTGGAAGTACTGCTTCCCGAATTGGCCGATAAGATGGACGATTCCCGGATGTACATCCAACGTTCCAACAAGTCCATCAAGGACGGCCAAATTGAAATCGACAGTGAAATGAGCGGCGGTATCACCTATGCCGTTATGGATCCCTCTTGGTACTTTGAGCAGGCTCAGCAGTCCCTTGGATTTGTCACCGAGATCGGGACCCCTGTTGTTCCCACGGTGGAGACCATGAAATCCATGATGGATGAAGAAGACCTGTGGCCTGTCCGCGACCCCAATGGGTCCTGGGGCAAAAAGATCAACGACATGTGGCAGTACCACGATCTAGGCGGATCGTCGGACATCGGCAACAAGGGCGCTGAGAAATACCTGGATGAGATCGACAAACGCTATGGCGTGGCCCAGAACGTGGAAGAATTCTGTACCTTGGCCCAGATGCTCAACCTGGAGACCAATAAGGCCATGTTTGAAGCTTGGAACCAAGAGATGTGGGAAAAATCCAGCGGACTGCTTTTATGGATGAGCCAGTCGGCTTGGCCGTCCACCGTGTGGCAGACCTACGACAGCTCCTTTGACGTCAACGGCGCGTACTATGGATGCAAAGTCGGTTGTGAGCCCATCCACATCCAGTGGAGCGCCCTGGATAACCAGGTCAAGGTCATCAACAACACCACCGACGTTCTGGATCCTGTCGTGGCCAACGCATACGTCTACGACATGAACGGCGTCCAGAAAGCTGACATACACGCCACCTTGGCCGCAGCCGCCAACGACGATACCCTGGCCTTTGACCTCACCGATACGCTGGAGGATGTTGCGTCTGCCGGCATTACCGATGTAAACTTCATCAAGCTGACCCTTACCGATCTTGACGGCAACCTGCTGTCGGAGAACTTCTACTGGAGAAACAAGGACGGTTCCACCAATTACACCGCCATGCAGGATATCCCAGATGTGGAATTGACCGCCAGTGACTTCAGCAAGGAGACTGTGGACGGACATACCACCATGACCGTCACCCTGACAAACGACACCGATGCCGTGGCCGTGATGACCCGGCTCAAGGTGATGCAGCAGAAGAGCGCCCAGCGCGTCCTGCCCACCTACTACAGCGACAATTATTTTGCACTGTTGCCCGGCGAGAGCAAGACCGTTACAGTAGAATTCGACGAGGAAGACACCAACGGCCAGGAAGCCATCCTCCAGATGGAAGGCTTCAACACCACCGTCAAGGGTATCAACGGGGAAGCCGTCACCGAGCCCGAGCCGGAACCCACCGCCGCCATCACCTCCGACAAGGCCGAATACGATGTGGGAGAACCCATCACCATGACCATTGTCACGCAAAAGGAAGTGGATCGTGTGGCTCTTTACAACGAAAACGGCAGGGCAATGGGCCTAAGCAACATTACCTCCCGCGTCAACAAAGACGGCATGAAGGAATGGACCGTTATCATGACGGTCGGGACAGCCGGTAGGGATCGCACCTTTGATCTCTATCTCCGTCAGAACAACCAGTGGGCTGACTCTTATGCCAACCTGACAGTTTCCATTGGGATGACACCGGTAGATCCTGAAGTGGAACCCGCCATTTATGAAGCCTTCTTTGACGAGGATTCAGCTGTGGTCAATCAACCTTTTACCGCTAAGGTAGTGACATCCACCTCGATTGCCAAACTGGCCATTACAAATGAGAGAGGAAATTGGATCACCCATGAGGTACTTGGTTATACCGATGAGGGAGATAAGAGGGTATGGGAAGTCTCTTTGTCGGTAGGCAGCGCGGGCAACCGCATCTTTAGCTTTACCGGCTATGACGGCAACAATAAGAAACTGGACTACACGGTAGAAGATAGCATCGTTATCACAAAATAAGGGCATAATTCTGTAACCCGACATGTTTTGTGCCAAAAGACCCGACCTCGCGTTTTAGGCCGGGTCTTTTAATTTGCTAAAAATGCTATGGATTTTTCACTTGGATGTGCTACACTTGAGCATATCAGAACCGGACGACTCAAAAAGATGGAACCGGTTGGAAGGAGGGATTCCATGGCAAAACAGCGCCTGGATAAATTACTTGCCAATCAGGGATTTGGATCTCGAACCGAAGTGGGAAAGTTAATACGGTCCGGTACCGTACAGGTGGAGGGGAAGACAGTGCGATGCCCATCCTTTGCCTGTGATCCTGAGAAAGACAATATAACAATAGCGGGTGAAACACTTTTGTATCGGCCATTTATCTACCTGATGATGAATAAACCGGCGGGAGTGCTTTCGGCCAGCCGGGATCATAGGGCAAAAACCGTAGTGGATCTCGTACCAGAACATCTGCGCAGAAAAGATTTGTTTCCCGCTGGGCGGCTGGATAAGGATACCACCGGACTTTTGATCCTCACCGACGACGGCCAAATGGCACATCGGATGCTGTCCCCCAAGAAGGGCATTGAGAAAGTGTACCACGTCCGGGTGGAGGGAGAGGTGGGAAAAGAACAGCAGGACCGTTTTGCCAAGGGTATCATTTTGGCCGACGGCACAGCTTGTCTTCCCGCCCGTCTGGACGTGCTGGAGGAAGGACATACGCCTCTCTTACGGGTGGTAATTATGGAGGGCAAATACCACCAAATCAAACGGATGCTGGGAGTGATCGGGCGTCCAGTATTGTCGCTTCAGAGGGTGTCCATCGGCGGGCTAAAATTGGATGAAACCCTTTGCCAAGGGGAATGCCGAGAGCTGACAGCGGAGGAAATAGAAGAAATCTGGAAGAGATGCCCGTATCCCATTGAGAGGAATTAGACGAGAGAGGAAACAATTGGTAAAATACCTAAGAGACAAAGGGAAAGTTTGGGTAATTTCAGGCTAGGATATCCATTTGTTTTTTGATATATTTGTTGTATAGGTACGATAGTAGAGGCCAAAAGAATACGCTTTTGACCATTGTCAGGAAAGGGGATGAGTGGATGCCTAAGCTTATGATTCATAGTCTCCACAAGACCTTCTCGGATGGGACTATAGCAGTGCGAAATCTTACCTTAAAGGCCGATGAGACACAAATTACAGTACTAGCCGGTCCAGCCGGCAGCGGCAAATCGTCTGTTTTCCGTCTGGTTATGGGAATGGACCACCCTGACCAAGGGGATGTGACTCTAAACGATGAACCCATCCTGTATAGGCAAGGTCAAGGGTGCAGCACCATCATGATATCGGAGCATTATGTTTTGTATCCCCATATGACGGTAGCGCAGAATATGGCATTTGGCTTAAAAATAGAGCATATTGACAAGCAAGATATTCAAAAACGGATTGCCAAAATTGCGGCCCTCCTAGAAATAGAGGATATTTTGGAGGATAAGGCGGAGGATTTAAATCAAGCCCAGAAGTTCTGGGTGGTACTGGGCAGGGCGGCATGCCGTCAGCCATCGGTATATTTATTAGACGATCCATTGCGCTGGCTGAATCCCGATGATCAGTTGTCGATATGCCGGCAGTTGACTATGGTCCAAAAAAAGCTGGGATCTATTTTCCTTTTTGCCACGCGGGACTGCCGGCAAGCCGAGGCTTTGGAGGGGCATGTGATGGTCTTGCGCGATGGAAGCATCGTGCAATCGGGCACTGCCCAAGATATCATCCAAAACCCTCATACGATGTTTGTAGCCAGTTTTTTCAGCAGCCCGCCGCTTAACCTAGTAGACATCCTGCCCCATGTTATAGACGGGAACCTCTATTTTCTCATTGATCACAAAGGGCATTCCCCAGGAAACTATGCTGTATCCATACGAGCAGAGGGGTATTTTCCCAAAGAAGAGGTGAAGGAGGGCCGCGAGCTGACGGTGGGGATCCGGCCGGATGGAATCCGTATGGATCGAGAAGCCCTCAACCAATATCCCGACTGCGTCATGGAAGCCACTGTAGAAGAGATAGAACGTACCCCGTGGCATTGCCTTGTTTTACTGGATTTGGATGGACATAAGTTGGTTATGAAGCCCACCATATCCTGTGACGGTTTGGAGGAAGGGGATGTAATCCCAGTGGCGTTTTTGCCGGATCGAATGCTGTTGTTTGATAAATTATCCGGCAAGACTATTTTATAAAATCGACGAGACAAAACATTGGAAAGCGGCCCATAATCCACGGGCCGCTTTTTGCTTTTTATGGGGATAGCCTGTGGCCGGATTCCTTGACAAATAAAACACCGATGAGATATAATGAAAAATATTAGCAGCAACTAACTTGCAAACTGACTGAAATTCTAAAAAAACAAGGGGTATTTGCGCCTGCTTTGTTAGCTATTACTAACTAAAATACCAAAGATATTTTTATCCGTGATAGCGTTATTTTACTGATTTTGCGGGCAATAAAGATCTGGGAAATGAAATTTTTTGGCCGTCATGTACGGCAACTAAAATTAACAGATAAAGGCGGACGAAACCATGATGATCAATAAGCGGCTGATTGGAACGGTCAGCAAAAGTAAGAAGTATATCGCAGGCAATGTGGCACTACAATGGTGTTCTCTGGCAGCCAACATTGTCATAATGTTTTGTATAACGAAGCTTTTGGAAGGGTTGTATAGGGGGACGGCGGATTTAAACAGTATCCTGTTTTCATCTGGAGTCTTATTGGCGGCACTGATTGTGCGGTATATGTGCGCCATAGGAGCCGCCCGTATGGGATATCTCTCTTCCAAAGAGGTAAAAAAGACGCTGCGGGAAAAGATTTATCAAAAGCTTCTGGGGCTGGGCGCCTCTTATCAGGAACAGGTCAAGACCTCCGAAGTAGTACAGGTGGCGGTAGAGGGCGTGGATCAACTAGAAACCTATTTTGGCGCCTACCTACCCCAGTTTTTTTACAGTATGCTGGCGCCCGTCACCCTCTTTGCCGTGCTGAGCTTTCTGAATTTACCCTCGGCCATTGTGCTGCTTATTTGCGTCCCATTGATCCCTGTGGCCATTGCAGCCGTCCAGACTTGGGCAAAGAAGCTGCTGTCCAAATACTGGGATCAGTACACTGCCTTAGGGGATTCCTTTTTGGAAAACCTACAGGGGCTTACCACCCTGAAAATCTATCAAGCCGACTCCTTTAAGCAGGAGGAAATGGGCAAAGAGGCTGAGAACTTCCGGAAAATCACCATGAAGGTTTTGACCATGCAGCTTAACTCCATCACCATTATGGATCTCGTGGCTTACGGGGGAGCGGCATTGGGCGTCATCATGGCGGTGACGCAGTACAGCGCCGGGCATGTGACGTTGGGCGGATGCCTTTTGATCATTCTGCTGTCGGCCGACTTCTTCATTCCCATGCGGCAGCTGGGCAGCTTTTTCCACATCGCTATGAACGGCATGGCTGCCAGCGATAAAATCTTTCAATTGCTGGATCTCCCGGAAGACCATCTGGAAGGGGCGAAAGACGTCCCGGAAAAAGGCGATATCGTCTGCAACGGCCTTGGTTTTTCCTATGAGGCCGACCGGGAGATTTTGCACGGCGTCGATCTACGATTCCCACAAGGCAGCTTTACCGCCCTAGTGGGGGAAAGCGGATGCGGCAAATCTACTATAGCCTCCATCTTGATGGGGCGGAACCGGAAGTACGCCGGATCGGTGGCCATCGGCGGGGTGGAATTGACGCAGCTGAAGGAAAGCAGCCTTATGGATCATATTACCTACATCAGCCACAACAGCTATCTCTTTAAAGGCACCGTGGCGGACAATGTGCGTATGGGGAAACCCGATGCCTCCGATCAACAGCTTTGGGAGGTGCTGACAAGGACCAAATTGGCCGATTTCCTGCGCAGCGAGCAGGGGCTTGATACTGTAGTCCGGGAGAATGGCTCCAATCTGTCCGGGGGACAGCGCCAGCGCCTGGCCCTAGCACGGGCGTTGCTCCACGACAGCCCGGTTTATATTTTTGACGAAGCCACCTCCAACATCGATGTGGAAAGTGAAAACGATATCATGGACCAGATCCAGGAACTGGCCAAGGGAAGGACCGTGATCCTCATCTCCCATCGGCTTGCCAACGTGGTAAACGCCCATCAAATCTATGTACTGGATCAAGGACGGGTGGCCGAATACGGGACGCACAGGGAACTTTTGGATCAAAAGGGCGTGTATGAATCCCTGTGGACAGCCCAACAGAACCTGGAAAACTATCGAAAGGACGGTGAGCCTGCATGAAAAAACGCAGTAATGTTTCGGTGATGGCCCAGCTCATCGGACTGGTAAAACCATTGACTGGGTTTATGATTTTAGCCATTGCTATGGGGCTCATCGGCCATCTCTGCGCCTCTTTTATCACCATCTTTGGCGGATATGCCGTGTTGGGTATTTTGGGATTTTCCGTTCCCTTTTCCATGACGGTGGCTTTTGTGCTAATGGGTGTCTTTGCCTTGGTGCGAGGGGGTTTACGTTATGCTGAACAGGCTTGCAACCACTTTATCGCCTTTAAATTGCTGGCCCTCATCCGGGACAAGGTATTCAAAGCCCTGCGTAGGCTGTGCCCCGCCAAGCTGGAGGGCAGGGATAAGGGCAATCTGATTTCGATCATCACCTCCGACATCGAGCTTCTGGAAGTCTTTTATGCCCATACCATCTCGCCAGCGGCCATTGCCTTATTGTTCTCGGTTCTCCTGTGCCTGTTTATCGGCAGCTACCATTGGCTGCTGGGACTGGTGGCTTTGGCGGCCTATATCACGGTGGGATTGATCGTACCGGTAGTGGTCTCCAAGAAAAGCGGCGATCTGGGTATGAAGTTCCGGGCCAAATCCGGGGAACTGAGCAGCTTTGTGTTGGACAGTTTGCGCGGATTATCCGAGACCATCCAGTACGGCGGAGGGAAAAGGCGTCTTGCGGATATGAACGAAAAAACCGACCAGCTTTCCGCCGACGAAGAGCGGATGAAAAAGAACACCGGACAAAACGTCTCCATCACCAATACCATTATCCTGCTGTTCGACTTAGGGATGCTGCTCATAAGCGCCCTTTTGTATCAAAATGGGGCGGTAGGATTTGACGGGGTCCTGATTCCTGTCATCGCCATAATGAGCTCCTTTGGACCGGTAGTGGCCTTGGCAAACCTGGGGAGCACCCTGCAAAATACCTTTGCCGCCGGCAACCGGGTGCTGGATCTTTTGGAGGAATCCCCGGTGGTGGAGGATGTCGCTGGACGGCCCCAAGTGGAATTCTCAGAGGCATCGGCCGACCATGTCACCTTCTCTTACGGGGAAGAAACCATCCTTTCAGACCTTTCGATGGACATCCCTCAAAATACGGTGGTGGGAATCGTGGGAAAAAGTGGCAGCGGCAAATCCACCCTACTAAAACTTTTCATGCGGTTTTGGGAGGTGCAGCGAGGTGAGGTGAGAATCTCCGGTACGCCCATTGACCAAATCAACACCGCAAATCTCCGGGATCTGGAGAGTTTTGTCACCCAGGATACCCATCTGTTCCACGATAGCATCAAAAATAACCTCCGCATTGCTAAACTGGACGCCACCCAGGAAGAGCTGGAGGAAGCCTGCAAAAAGGCGTCGGTCCATGACTTCATCATGAGCCTGCCCAAAGGGTATGATACGCCGGTGGGTGAACTGGGGGATACGCTGTCGGGCGGAGAGCGTCAAAGACTCGGTTTGGCCAGGGCGTTCCTTCACAACGCACCCTTTTTGCTGCTGGACGAACCCACCAGCAATTTGGATAGTCTCAACGAAGCGGTTATTTTAAAATCCCTTGGGGAACAGCGGGAAGGAAAAACCGTCTTATTGGTTTCTCACCGGCAATCCACCATGCGCATCGCCGATACCGTTTATTCTGTGGAGAGAGGAAGAATGAGCTAATGAGAACCGTAGAGGATAAGCGAGAACGGGAAAAGGCACTGGTGTCCCAGATGATCGCCATCTACTGCCGGGGAAAGCATCACACCAAAGGGGAGCTTTGTCCAGAATGCGCAAAGCTGGACGCATACGCCAGAAACAAAAGCGACAGATGCCCTTTTATGGAGAGTAAGACCTTTTGTTCCAACTGCAAGGTGCATTGTTATCAGCCTGAGATGCGGGAAAAGATCCGCGAAGTCATGCGGTTTTCCGGGCCTAGGATGATGTTCCATCATCCCATTACAGCTGTGCGTCATGTCATTGAGAGCAACAAAGAAAAAAGAAGGATGGTGAATGGACGTGAAAATTAAGAAGATTCTATACATCATTTTAGGATGCATCGGGGTGGGACTGGGTGCTGTCGGCGCCGTACTTCCCTTGCTTCCCGCCTTTCCCTTCCTGCTATTGGCGGCCTTCAGCTTTGCCAAAAGCTCCCAAAGGCTGCACGATTGGTTTATTTCCACCAAACTTTATAAAAAGAATCTGGAGAGTTACGTCAAAGGCAGGGGCATGACTTGGAAAACCAAGATCCGGATTATGGTGATCGTCACACTGACCATGTCGGTTGGTTTTCTCATGATGAGTAGGGTGCCGGTGGGAAGGATCATTTTAGCTTGTGTTTGGGTGTTTCACATTTTCTATTTTGTCTTTCGGGTTAAGACCATCCATGAATCGGAAAATTTGGAACAGGAATATGCATTTTGCCGGGTGTTAAAGATTGGGGGGATGCACTGTGAACAATGCGCCAAGCGTCTGGAATGTGCATTCCAGGAGCATGGGCATGTAAAAGCCAAGGTGGATTTCCCATCCAGGACCGCCACGGTTTATTTAAGGCAGCCGGTGGACAATGGGTTTCTCATCCAGATTGTAAAACAGGCAGGGTATCATACCGAGCAGGTGTGCCAAGTAGAATAACAGGAACAACGGAGGGCTTTTTAGAAAGCCCTCCGTTGTTTTTGGTTTCGGATAAGAAAACGCCGCGTTTCCCACAGGGATTTATTTGGAAAAGGAATTGGGATCCGAGGTCAGCAAGTGGAAATCGGCCTGGCGGCTGAAATCAAACTGAACCTTTTTCGGGGATGCCATCAGGTGGTTGAGATCCACGCACTGGATGCATTGGTTTTCATAAGTGGTAAAGTAAAAGCGCAAGGATTCCGAACACATGATGGAAGTGTATATGGTGTAGTCATAGGGGACAATTTCGGTGTCGTATTGGGTAATGGGGCCCTGCTCGGATACTCGAACCATGCCGAGGGGAAAGGCCACGCTCTGGAAAAGATGAAGCATGTTTGCAACACCTTGCTGTTCGTCCTTTCCTTTCACGCCAAATTTTTTAAGAAAGGCCAACCGGATAAAACGGGAAGGGGAACTCCAATCCCCAGGCAACCCCTGGGCACCGCTTCCGGAAAAGCACTGCTCTAAGCGATCCCCTTCCAAATCCAAAGTATCGTAATCCAGGTCGCGGATTCCAACATAGTTGAGAAGGTTGAGCCGATGCCAAGAATAGCTGGGACTGTTTGTCATGACGCCGATGGTATTTCGATAAATCTTGACCCCATCTTTATCCGGCTCAATGACGATGGATTCACCGGTGCGGTCGCTGAATGCCCAATGGATGGTGGGCACCGTGCCAAACATGGGGATCGCCATGAGAGTGACATCCCTCTCCATCATGTTGGCCACTTCCTCGACGGTTGCACACTGGGCCAGCAGATGGAATACGGCAAAAGGAGGCTGTAATTTGATTGTGCCGGGGCGGACGATATCTTCAAAGTGAGAGAAATTTCGGTAGTAGAGTTGGCCGCCCATCAGCCCCTTTTCGTTAATCCCCTCGTATAAGACGGGGGTAGAAGGGACGAGGAAAAAACCAGTCCCAACGGCAGCATAGGTCGATGTATGGCGTGTGTCTTTGTCGAGGTTGTGTTCCACACTGGTGCCACAGGTGTAGTATTCCGTCCCGGAGGGGATATAGGAGACCTTGCTGCCATCGGCTAAACGGCTAAAGTCAAAATTTCTTCCCCACAGATGTTTGTGATCTTGGGTGCTCCAGCTGAGGGCGCTGCACCCTGCCCCCAGATCGCCAAATTGGCTGTGCAGTGTTGTGTTTTTCATACTGATGTTCCTCCCTATAAGCGGATAATGCGGACAATTCAGATTGGCTTTACTTTGATTATTGGCAGAACAATGCTGTTTAGTACCAAATTATTTTTCCGATATGTGAAAGGACGAGGGGGAAAGAGGATGCCGTAAAATAAAAAAGCCTGTGTAAAGGCCGCAGGACCATGAAAAAGCGCTCCCCACCAAAGTGGAGAGCGCGAGGTAATTGTACATTTTAGAACCCGTCTTCTTATTGTAACAGGTACGTTATTGGCCGTTGACGGTGACGTTTTCACCACGGATGACTTCACCAATATTGGAAGCGCTGTCATAATTCACACTGGCCCCACAGCCTTCTTCCGAATTACCATAGGCATAGACGGTCATGAACCCGTCGTTGACGGAGATATCGGTATTGACCAATGTGCAGGTGGCAGGATACCGGTAGGCAGAGGTGGAATGGTTGCCGACCACGAGGGCGGCGTTGGGCAGGTCATTGCCCTGGCCCCAATTCTCGTTTACTTTGTAGTCGGGTTTGGTGTAAATGGAACCGTCGTCGTCAATCAGGTTGTTGAGGGTGCAGTTGGTCAAGGTGGCATCGCCGCCGCGGACAACCACCGACTGCCATTTGCTGTTGACGGTACAGTTTTCCATCAAAAGCGTCCCGGGGACGTTTAAAAGGACGCCTGTGCTGGTGGTGTTGAGCGGGGCGTTTAGGGTGGAGTCCTTCACAGAGAT
Organism: uncultured Clostridia bacterium; assembly: GCA_904397895.1. GTDB lineage: Bacteria > Bacillota > Clostridia > Oscillospirales > Acutalibacteraceae > Solibaculum. Next base: position 1,361 of record CAJFOZ010000027.1, on the reverse strand, counting down.
GGTCATGCCGCTCCCATATGTAGCGTTGGTTGAGATGCAGTAACCGTCCGCCGTGATGGTGGAGTTGCTAATATTTACCTGGGAATCACCTTTTACGAGAATACCAGAACTATTCTTAGCGGTATAATTGACGCCTTCTAAGGTAAAGGTGCCATTCACCTCAATGCACGAAGGAGAAAAGCCGGATCTTTGCAGTGCCAGGTTGCCGTTTTTCATGGTAAAAGAGGAACCTTGATCGACAATGAGAGGATCGCTGGAGGTGGATCCCAACGTATGGCCGTTTAAGTCGATGGTGGTAGTTCCGGAACCACTCTGGGGAATGGGCTGATCCAGGGTCAGATTCTTCTGCAATTGGACGGTTTCATTTGCCTTTGCGTTTTCAACGGCAGTTACAAAATCCTCCTCTGAGTCTACCGGGATAAAATCAAGGGAAGCATCCTGGTCGTAATCCGGGTTGCCAAATCCGTCTTGTTCGTGGGTCGCCTGAGTAGCTTTCAGCAGGATATCAAAAGTAGCCTCTGCGTTTTGATATGTATTCCCCGCTTTTTCCTGCATCTTTAAGACAATGGATGCAGGATCACTGCCTTTACCAGGCAACAAGGTGCCCTCAAGAAGATTTTCTCCGTTCATAAAGTTGGAGAGGGTTCCCACAGTTTTTCCGTTCACCTGTACGTCAATGGCAGTTTCAAGGCCCTTTGTGGCAGAAACATTTTGCAGTTCCAGCTCGTATTTGACGGCCAATGATCCCACGTTTTTCACCTGCAAATTGGCGCCGGTGGAATAGCCGGGTTCCCAAAGGTTATAATCAAAAATTGGCTTTGTACTGTCGCTGATGTCCACACCGTTATTCCAGAGCTGGACATCCAATCGTCCGGATTCAATCTTGTTGCCTTTGTTGACTACGCTGTCGGTAAACCATGCAAATGTAGTACCAACCAGAAGCGCGCAGCACATCAACAAAGATAGGCCACAGACTACGAGGGATTTTTTTGTACTTTTCATGACTTTTCCTCCTGAATTCTATTTTTTAGGTTGACCAGGATTTTGAAAAAACAAATATTTTACATCATTTTATCATGGATCGCCTATGCAATCAATTTGTGATAAAATACAAAAATAATAGATAAATCTCTACGCAGAAGATAAAAAGTCCTCTATATAAATGGAGTCCGCATTTAGAGCCAGTGCTTCAGAAAAAGATACCCGCTATAAAGGCGGGTGAAAAAGGAAACGCACCCCACAAAAGTGAGGTGCGCAACTTGGAAGCGGCGACTTGCCGCTGGTACGCCCGATGCGATTCGAACGCACGACCTTCAGAGTCGGAGTCTGACACTCTATCCAGCTGAGCTACGGGCGCATAT
>CAJFOZ010000026.1 GCA_904397895.1 uncultured Clostridia bacterium | reverse complement strand
TGCCGACTGCATTTCTTTCTCGGGCTACCCCTTAAGGGGTTCCTTTTACGCCTTCTTGTTCTCGCGACCCGTAAACGGGTCAACAAATTCTTTCAAGCCTATCTGGTCTGCTATTTGATCTGATACCAACTGGTTTCGGATATGATCTGGACAAGCTCTGGCCTCTATGATTTCTTCCCCTTTTGCTGACACAATTTCCTCAATATCACCCCTATATCTTGCTTTATCTGTCCATATATCTCCATCCTTCTGTACTTTGGTAGCAAATACTATGTGATATTGACATCTCCAGCTTGTATGCTCTAAACTACTTATCTCTTTGTCTTTCACGGCAAAGGCCTCCCTGTTATTGTAGTCGTGTGGTCGGCAAGCCACATCTACCTTACCAGGGAGTTTTTTCTTTTGCTACTTTTCCCCTCGCTTTAAGCTATTTTTTACCCCCGGCTTAGCCGGGGGTTGCCTTTGGTACGACCAAAACAAAAAAAGTCCGACAGCACAAACTTGCCGTCGGACTTTTTCTTTCTCATTTATCCACTTTGACAAACGTACCCTTAGGGAAGCACAATACCACCCTCGTAAACTCTCCCCGCTTTGACATAAGGGACAATTCAAGCCCTAATTTATCGGCTAGGCGACGACATAGGTAAAGCCCTATCCCAGTGGATTTTTTCCCACTTCGGCCGTTTTGACCGGTAAATCCTTTGTCAAACACCCGGGGAAGATCACTAGCGTCAATGCCAATGCCGTTGTCCTCCACGCAAAGGCGAACTCCGTTTTGCACATCTTCCGCCCAGATGCGAAGGGACGGATCATCCTCTCTTCGATATTGGACGGCATTGATCAGCACCTGATCCAGTATAAATTCCAGCCATTTGCTGTCGGTATATACCGTCTGTTCCAGGCCCTCTGTTTGGATGCTCATTTGGTTGCTGAGGAGAATCCGTTTGTTTTGTGCAATAGCTGCATGGACACACTGGGAAAGCGGCACCTCTTTGATAAGATAATCCTTTTCCACATTCTCACTGCGGGCATAAAAGAGAGCCTGTTCCACATATCGCTCGGTGCTCTCCAGCTCGGACAACACCTTCCGGGTGGCGTCCGACCTGTTGTTCTCACAGATCAGTTTGATGGCCGAAATAGGGGTTTTGATCTCGTGAACCCACTGTTCAATATAGTCTTTATAATCCCGCCGTTCGTGCTGGATGCTGGTGATGCGTTCCATCATGGACTTGTTGGCCATACGCAGTAAAGTGTAAAACTGACGGTCCTGGATAGATACCGGTTTCTCCATTACCTCGGCGATAAGATAACGCTGTTCCAAGCTCTCAGCCGTCTCCATCAGCCGGTCAAAATACCGCTTGCGCCCTAGATATCCCGCAATCATGGCGGCTGCCAGCAATAGCCCCCAAACCAGTAGAATGAGCGCCACACTGCCCGCTTCATTGCCGAGGGCCAGGAGATAAAATGCCAGAAAGAACATACATAGAATGTTGAGAATGATGGTCAATGCCTTATCCTTTATATATTCCGAAAAAGTAAACGTCATATCATGTACCCCTGTCCCCTCTTGGTGGAGATGAGATCCCCCATCCCAATGCTCTCCAGTTTCCGACGGATGCGGGTGACGTTGACGCTTAAGGTATTGTCGTCTACAAACATCTCGTTGTCCCACAAGTATTCGATGATGTCGGCTCTAGAGACAATCGTCCCATGGTGGAGAAAAAGATAGTGCAGAATCTTTAATTCATTTTTGGTCAGTTCCACACTTTTTCCTTGGTAGGATACCGTCCCAGCCGCCACGTTTAGATCCAGTCCCCGATACGTCAGGCCGTGGTCGGCAAATGAATCGGGGTACGCCCGCTTGAGCAAAGCTGCGATTCGGGCCAACAGGATGGAGGAATTGTAGGGCTTAGTAATAAAATCGTCCCCGCCTAAGGTGATGCTGGACAGTTCGTCCATATCGGTTGCCCGGCTGGTGACAAAGATAATGGGTACCGACGAGAAGCTACGGATTTCGGTACACATCTGGAATCCGTCCTTGCCCGGCAGATTGATGTCCAATAAAATCAGATCCGGTTTTTCTTGTTTTACAAAGTCCGCAACCCGGTAAAAAGAGGACGGGATCACCACATCATATCGATTGTTTCGCAAAAGCAAAGCCAGCTCCTCCCGGATGCTGGGATCGTCCTCCACAAGCATCAGCTTGGGCATAAGGTTTGCTCCTTTCTCATTCCCACAAAATGGCTAAAAGCCCCGACAGCGCAGCATTGCCACCGGGGCTCCCTTCTCATTGGGATATTACGATTTTTGTTCTCCTTTTTCTTCCGGCTGCTCCACCGTAACACAGGCCTCCACAAGACGGCGCCCGTCGGTCTTGGTAACTGTAACCTGAAGATTCTTAAAGGTAAATTCGTCTCCCTTTTCCGGGATATGCCCCAACTGTTCGGCCGCCCAGCCGCTGACCGTCACCGAATCGAGGCCCAGATCATCCACCGTGATATCCATCCCAAAGTATTCAAACATTTCATCCAGATTGGCGTTGCCGGCCACCAGATAACGGGAATCATCGATCTTCTTAAAAAACTCAATAATCTCGTCGTGCTCATCCCAGATCTCGCCTACCAACTCCTCCAGGATGTCCTCCATGGTGACGATGCCCATAGTGCCGCCGAACTCATCCACTACCACCGCCAGATGGGAGTGATTTTTCTGTAAGGTGCGAAGCAGGTCGGAAATCTTAATGGATGGCGACACATACAACACCCTCTGGATCACCGGCAGGATGGTGTTGCGATGGTTGTACATCTGGATGTAAAAATCCTTTTCGTGGATGACGCCGATAATGGCATCGATGTTGTCCTTGTAAACCGGGATACGGGAGTAATTGGTCTTGACAAAAATCTCCTGCAAATCCTCCATAGAGATGTACTGGTTGACGGCCACAAGATGCACCCGAGGGGTCAAAATATCCTGGGCCTCCAGGTCGTCGAACCCGATGGCCGACCGGATGAGATCCCCTTCGGTTTCCTTGATGCCACCGTCCCGTTCCACTTCGTCCACTACTGTGAGAAGTTCCTCCTCAGTCATGCCTTCGCTCTTTTTGAGACGAAATATCTTGGCAAGCAGCTTCTTCCACTGGGAAAATAAAAAGTTAATGGGGGTCAGTACCACCAGCAGTACCCTCATTATGGGGGCGCTAAAATAGGCAAAGGATTCCGGCGACTCCTTCGCAAGACTTTTTGGGGAAACTTCGCCGAAGATGAGTACCACCACCGTCATCACCACAGTGGACAAAGTGACGCCTGCATCGCCAAAATAGGCGGTGAAGACAACCGTTGCTAAAGAGGCCGCAGCGATATTTACAATATTGTTGCCCACAAGGATGGTGGAGATCAATTTATCGTAATTATCGATCATGGAAAGGATCATGGCGGCTCTCTGATCGCCGTTGCCCGCCTTGTTTTTGATGCGGATCTTGTTCAGGCTGGAAAAGGCCGTCTCCGTGGCCGAAAAGTACGCCGATAATGTCACCAAAATCGCTAATGCGATGATAAGCCCTATACTGCCATTGGACACAAAAAACACTCCCACACTTTTTCAAAATTGTCATAGATTTTTTTCATTATAGCATTTCCCAAACAGTGCGTCAAACACTGCATCCCTTGACAAAAGCCATGGGGAGGGCTATACTTTCCTTAGCTAAAGCGATGCAATTTACTGTAACGGAGGATACCATACCATGCAAGACGTCATCAAAGCATTGTACCAAGTGGTACTGGAGCGCAAGGCCCAGCCTCAAGAGGGATCCTACACCTGCTATCTTTTTGAGCAAGGGGTGGATAAAATCCTCAAAAAGGTGGGTGAAGAAAGCTCTGAGGTCATTATCGCCGCTAAAAACGGGGAGAATAACGACACTGCCAATGAAATCTGTGATTTGCTGTATCACCTGCTTGTGTTGATGGCCCAGCAGGGCATCTCTGTGGAAGAGGTCAGCGCTATTTTGGAGCAGCGCCGTCAGAAGATCGGTAATTTAAAGAAGTTCCATCAGACCGATCACAATTCCTAATGTTATCTCATCTTTTCGTATCAGCGCATTGGCTTCCATAGTCAATGCGCTTTTTCATATTTAGGAGGTTTCTTTATGGAAATAAAGCCCATTTATTACAACAAAAAAGACTTCTTGGATCTGCTCCTTTTGGCCGACGAACAAGAGGATATGATCGACCGATACTTGGAACGAGGCGAGATGTTCGCCCTATCTCATCAAGGAAAGGTGGTTTGCGTCTGCGTAGTCACCCGGGAGGGGGACGGCGTATACGAAATCAAGAACATCGCTACCCGTCCTGATCATCAGAGAAAGGGCTTCGGCAGGCGGATGGTCCAGTTTGTATTAGATCATTACAAAAAGGACGGCAAAATCCTGCTGGTTGGGACGGGTGACAGTCCCCTCACCATCCCATTTTATGAGCGGTGCGGGTTTTCTATCTCCTATCGGGTCAAGGATTTTTTTACAACAAACTACGACCATCCCATCTATGAGGACGGCGTACTGCTGCGGGACATGGTCTATCTTAAACGGGACTTTTAGCCGTATCCCCCACTCTTACAAAATTGAAAGAGTGGCGTAAGATACATCGATACCAACATCCTCAGACCCATGCTACAATGGAAGGCGAGGTGATTTTCGTGAAAGAGATTCTGCATATTGAAAACGTGGAAAAATACTACGGCAATCGTGGCAACGTGACTAAGGCCATTGATGATATCAGCCTATCCGTTTACGAGGGGGAATTTATCGGAATCATGGGGGCGTCCGGATCGGGCAAGACCACATTGCTCAATCTCATCTCCACCATCGATTTGGTCAGTGCCGGACATATCTTCATCAACGGCCAGGATATCACGGAAATCTCGGAAAAGCATCTGGCCCGGTTCCGTCGGGAAAACTTGGGATTTGTTTTCCAGGACTTCAATCTGCTGGACACCTTGACCATCCGGGAGAACATCGCCCTGGCCCTGACCATCAACCGCTGTCCTATTTCCCAAGTGGATCCCGCTGTCGAGCAGGTGGCAAAACAGCTGGGTATCTCAGACATCCTCGACAAATTCCCCTATCAGGTATCCGGCGGGCAAAAACAGCGATGTGCCTGTGCACGGGCCATCGTCACCCATCCCCAGCTTATCCTGGCCGACGAGCCTACCGGCGCTCTGGACTCTAAATCAGCCCAGATGCTTCTTGAGACCATCTCCTCTATGAATACCCAAATGTCGGCCACCATCCTGATGGTGACCCATGACGCCTTCTCGGCCAGCTATTGCCAGCGCATCCTATTTCTCAAGGACGGGCACATTTTCAACGAGATCCTTCGAGGGGACAAGTCCCGCCGCCAATTTTTCAACGAGATCCTGGACGTCATGGCCCTGTTGGGAGGTGACCTTTCCGATGTACGCTAAATTGGCCCTCCGCAACGCCAAACGCAGCGCTCGCGATTATCTCATCTATTTTATCACCATCGTCATGACCATGTCCCTCATTTTTGCCTACAACCTGATGCTTTTTTCTGAAGATATCCGCAATCTCAGCTCGGCCATGGAGAGCATGACCGAAATCATCGGCATGGTCACCGCTATGGTGGTGTTTATCACCGGTTGGCTCATCCATTATACCACCCGGTTTATCCTCCAGCGGCGCAGCCGGGAATTCGGCACCTATTTGCTGCTGGGGATGGAGAAGCCTGTGATCAGCCGGATGTTCCTGGTGGAAAACCTGATCATTGGCGTGCTGGCCCTGTTGTGCGGCATGGCGTTGGGCGCTCTGCTTTACCAGGTGTTTGCCTCCATCATCATGAATATATTCGGAAGCCCTTATCGCATCTCCCTATTTCTCTCCCCTGGGGCTGTCCTTCTCACTCTCGCCTATTTTATGGTCATCTACCTCTTTGTGCTGTGGCGCAGCCGGCGTACCTTCCGAAAATCCCGTATCTACGACTTTATGTATGCTGACAAACGCAATCAGGAGGGGGGACGCCTTCATCCTGCCTTATCCGTCTTTTTTATGCTCCTTTCGGTGGCCGCTTTAGCCGCCGGTATATGGATGCTGTCCTTTCTCCTGGATCCCACCTGGTACAGCTCTTTTATTCTTGGAATCATCGCCCCTCTTTTTTGGCTGTTCTGCGGGGTAATGCTACTGGTCTTGGGCATCTATGGATTCTCTATAACCCTCTCCTCTTCCCTCCTGCTTTTACAGCGGCATTGGAAATCTATGCGGTATAAAGGCCTCAATCTTTTTCTGCTGCGCCAGACCACTTCCAAGGTCAAAACCAACGGCTTTATCATGGGCACCATCTCCCTGCTGCTGACGGTTATGCTGCTCTCTGTGTGCAGCGGGTTTCTCTTTAATTCCACCTATCAATTTATGGTTGAATCAGAGTCCCCGTTTGACGTATTGCTCTACTATGAAGGCCCGGAAGAGGTGGATTTTTCTCCTGCCATGGAGGTCGTGGAACAAAATACGCAGGTGGAAAATTCGGTATCCTACCATCTTTATGAATCGGGGCAATCGGATGTAACCAATGTCCTCATCCAGGAATCCAATTATCTTCAGCAATTTTCCTATTCCCCGCCTTATGATTTGTGCATGCCCATTTCCACTTATAACCGTCTTTGTTCCATGCTGGGACGTCCTACCGTACAGCTTGAGGACAATCAATATGCCGTCCATACCGAGACGCCGGTCTACCAGCAAACCCTTCGGGAACATCTTCCGGATCGTCCCCTCCGGATGGGTGGAAAGGATCTATCTTTCTCCGATGTTTTCTGTTTCCCCTTCGCTCAGTGGGCTCCCAATGGATTTGGATTTGTCATCCTGCTGCCCGACGATGTGTGCGATACCCTGAGGGTTTTCTCTTCGGCCATGGCCTTTTGTACCGCCCATCCCGCCCCATTGGATCTTCGGAATCAACTCAGAAATATGAGTGAGATTCTCACCCATCAGGACGGTTCCTCCATTCGCCCGGGATACTATACCCCTATTGTTCAGTCCTATTCTATGGATCACAATCGGTCGGTATACACCATCCTGTCCTTTGCCGTGTTTTACTTGGGCATTGTGCTGATTTTCATCTGCGCCACCATCTTGGCCATCCAGCAGCTCAGCGACGCCGCCAAATATCGTTACCGTTACGATATCCTCCGCAAAATGGGGGTCAGTGAAAAACAAATCGGTCGTGTTATTTTCCGGCAACTTGCCATTTATTTCGGCATCCCCCTTATTTTACCGGTTTGCCTGTGCATCCCGTTGACCGCCCTCATCAATGGTGCCTTTTCCACCATGCTCAGTTCTCCCTGGATCGCCTATTGGTATCTTCTCATTACCTTCGTCCTTTTCCTGCTGATTTATCTGTGCTACTTTGTGGCTACGTTGGTCAGCTTTAAACGGGGGATCTTATCGGAAAAACACTGACAGTCCCCCGCCTTCCCATGGGATAAAAAAACAGTAATCGAAAGGATTTTTTTAATCTTCTCGATTACTGTTTTTTCTTTTGGGCAAACTAAAGGGAGACGTTATTTTTTCCCTGTCCCTTTATCCTCTTGTTCCTTCAGGGCGGCAAAGATCCGCTGGGCCGCTGTCCGACGTGTGGCCGCCTCGATGGTCAATTGCAGCGCCACATGCATCAAGTGGGAGGAATCTTCCTTCTCTTGCTGCAAGGATTCCCTCATTTGGCCGGATACCTGGGCAAAACAATCATCCAGCATATCGCACAGATCATCGTGAAACTCCGGTCGTTTTTCCTCCGGCACCTGCTTAAGCAGCAACGCGATGTCTGGGATGGGGAGCACCGGTTTGAGGGTGCATACTGTCAGCAAATCGGCCAAATGCCTCTTTTGATATTTTTTCCCCTTAGGACGAGGCACTAGTCCATCCTTCACATAATTGTTGATCATAGAGGAGGTAATGCCCTTTTCCTCCTTTTGCTTAAAGGCTATGAGCTGCCGGTCCAGATAGGTGATAACCTGATCCATATACAATTCCAAATCGGGCAGCTGATCCCACCGGGCCAGATGATTGTGCTCCATCTGATCAAGCCATGGCGTAAAATCGGGTAATCTAGGTTCCATATCCTCTGCACCTCTTATTAATTTCTATCTATAGGGATAGTATAAATCATTTAAAATAAATTTGCAAACCACTTGACATTGTTTTTACAATAGTTTAATATAGTATTATAAACTATATCACGAGGTGATTAACATGAGCAATATCAGCTATAACCTTTCTATGTGGGGAGATTCCGTATTGCGGGGTGTTATTTTGGATGAGAAAAGAGGCCGCTATACCACATTGAAAAATCGTGATATGGAAATCTCTTTGGAAACTATGGGGATCCAGGTCAACAACTGTTCCCGATTTGGATACACCGCCCCTCGGGCCAAGAATCTCTTGCTGCATACCCTGGAAGACGGCTATCACTGCGACGCCGTCATGCTGGAGTACGGCGGCAACGACTGTGACTTCAATTGGGCTGAAATAGCCGCCAACCCGGATGAAGATCACTTCCCCAATACCTCATTGGAGGAATTTGAGAAGTGCTATACCGAGATGATCGAAGCCCTGCAAAAGCAGAATATTAAGCCCATCCTGTTGACCCTCCCCCCTTTGGACGCGGTGCGCTATCTCAACTGGATCACGCGAAACGGCCTCAGCCGGGACAACATCTTAACATGGCTGGGTGATGTGTTCCGTATTTACCGGTTCCATGAGCGGTATTCCATCGCCGTTAGCCATTTGGCTCAAAAATACGGGTGTCCCCTTCTGGACATCCGCGATGCTTTTCTCTCCCATCCCGATTGTTCTGAACTCATGTGCGCCGACGGTATCCATCCCAATGAAAAAGGCCATGAGGTGATGGACAAGGCCATGCTGCAATTTGCCAGACAAATATGCTGATCCTAAAAAATCAAAAAACATTCTGATCCAAACGAGAATGTGGTATTTTTCTTTCCCCTCCTTGCATACCATTGTGCAGGAGGGGTATTTTCGTGTGATAAAATGCCCATATATCGGCGGGCCGCTCGCCGCAAAAGCGGCAACCGCGGCACAAGCCCGGAAATGCTCCACATCGGGAGATTTTTCCTTCTCGTTGGTGCGCGGACAGCATGGAGGGGTCTTATGAAATTTATTGTGTTAGGCAAAAAAAATCTCATCGCCTTGGGGCTTGTGCTGCTGGTGGGTGTATTTGTACTGCTGGCTGCGGCCCAGGGAATGTCCCAATCGGCTACAACAGGGGGACGTTCGGTCAGTCAGACAACTTCCTCCCTCTCTTCCTCCGCCCCGCTGGAGCAGCCGGGCATCAATCCCACCGATCCATCATAAACATAGACTATCTTTTAAGGGGATGGGCTGATTATGTTTTATGTCATTCGAAAAAAGCACCTGATCATCGGGCTGATCTGTTGTCTGCTGGTGGTGGGGATCCCTCTGGCCGTGACACAGTTTGGGACCGAGACGGTGGCGACCGCAGCGGATAACGCCAATTGGGGGCTCAGCTTCCAGGAAAACGGCAAAACGCCGGTGGGCAATGCCTCGGCCGAATCCCTCAGGCGGTACAACGCCTATTACGCCGGTCCATCCGATCAGAAGGTCATCTACCTGACCTTTGACGCCGGTTATGAAAACGGCTATACCCCCGCTATCCTGGACACCCTAAAAAAGCACAACGTCAAAGCCGCCTTCTTTGTGGTGGGCAATTACATCGAAACCAGTCCGGATCTGGTCAAACGCATGGTGGAAGAGGGGCATATCGTCGGCAACCACACCTATCATCACCCCGATATGTCCAAGATCTCCGACATGGCCTCCTTTCAAAAGGAGATTTCCTCTCTAGAGGAGCTTTACAAAAATACCACCGGACAGGAGATGCCCAAATACTACCGTCCGCCCCAGGGAAAATACAGCGAGAGCAATCTGAAAATGGCCAATGAACTGGGTTACAAAACCGTATTTTGGAGTCTCGCCTATGTGGACTGGTATGTGGATCAACAGCCCACCAAGGAAGAAGCTTTTCAAAAATTAATCCCCCGCATCCATCCCGGCGCCGTGGTTCTTCTCCACAGTACCTCCAAAACCAATTGCGACATCCTGGATGAACTTCTGACCAAGTGGGAGGCCGAAGGATATACCTTTGGCACCTTGGATCAATTGTGTGTGTAGGTTCATTGAACCGCAAAAGCCGCATCCCTTTTCAAGAGGATGCGGCTTTTGTCTCTTTGATGGACTAAGCTTCTCAATCGCCCAGGGCCTTGTGAAGCAATTCATTGATTTGTTTGGGATCGGCTTTGCCCTTGAGTTCCTTCATGCACTGGCCCACCAGGAATCCAAAGGCCTTTTGTTTGCCGCCCTTGTAGTCGGCCACTGATTGGGGATTTTGTTCCAGAGCCTTCTGGATGACGGCCTCCACCATGCCGGTGTCGGACACCATCTCCAGCCCCTGTTCCTTGACGTACACCTCCGGATCCACGCCTTGGGTAAACACGGCTTCGAAGACCGACTTGGCGGTGTTGCGGTTGATGACGTTTTTCTCCACCAGCCCGATGAGTTTTGCCAGCTGCTCCGGCTTTAAGGCCATATCTTCCGGCTGGGTATCGGTCTCGTTGAGGCGGCGGAAGATATCGCCCATAATCCAGTTGGCCACCTCTTTGGGCTGGCCGCACAGGGTCACCGTCGCTTCAAAGAAATCGGCCATGGCCTTGGTCCCGATGATCATCCGGGTATCGTATTCCGAAAGGCCCAATTCCTGGGTATACCGTTTTAATTTTTGGTCGGGGAGTTCGGGAAGCCCTTTTCTCACCCGGTCGATCCATTCCTCCGAGATGCACACCGGCGGCAGATCGGGTTCCGGGAAGTACCGGTAATCCTGGGCGTTTTCCTTGGAGCGCATGGCGAAGGAATCGCCTTTGTTGTCGTCCCACCGGCGGGTCTCCTGGATGACCTGCCCTCCCGATTCCAAAAGGCCGATCTGGCGGTCGGCTTCGCTTTGGATGGCCCGGGCGATGGCCTTAAAGGAGTTCATATTCTTCATCTCGGTGCGGGTGCCAAATTGTTGGGCTCCTACGGGACGGACCGACAGGTTGACGTCGGCCCGCAACGATCCCTCCTGCATCTTGCAGTCGGATACGCCGATGTATTGCAACGTGGCCTTCAGTTTCTCCAGATAGGCCAGCACCTCTTCGGCCGAACGGAAATCCGGTTCCGACACGATCTCCAGCAGCGGGACGCCGCAGCGGTTGTAGTCGGCCAAGGTGCAATCCTCCAACGGATCGTGCACCAGTTTGCCGGCATCCTCCTCCATGTGGATCTCATGGATGCCGATGACCTTCTTTTGATCCCCCACCTGGATTTCTATGCCGCCGTTGCGGCAGATGGGCAGATACAGTTGGCTGATCTGGTAGGCCTTGGGGAGATCGGGGTAAAAGTAATTTTTCCGGTCAAACTTGGTGTTGCGGGTGATGGCGCAATTGGTGGCCAGGCCCGCCCGAATGGCGTATTCCACCACGCTTTGGTTGAGCACCGGCAACGTCCCCGGCATGCCGGTGCATACCGGGCAGCAATGGGTATTGGGTTCCCCGCCAAACTCGGTGGTGCAGGAGCAGAAAATCTTGGTTTTGGTGCTCAGTTCCACATGGACTTCCAAGCCCACCACAATTTCATATTTCATGATTTTCCCCTCCTCACTGCGGTTTCTTTTGATGGAAATCGGTGACCTGCTGGTAGGCGTACGCCGCATTGAGCAACCTCTTCTCCCCGAAGGCCGGGCCGATGAGCTGCATGCCCACCGGAAGTCCCTGGCCGTCAAACCCACAAGGGGCGGAAAGACCGGGAAGTCCCGCCAGGTTGACCGAGACGGTGTAGATATCGCCCAGATACATCTTTAACGGATCGTCCAAGTTTTCCCCGATTTTCAGGGCGGTGGTGGGAGCCACCGGCCCCAGCAGCATATCGTACTTCTGGAATGCCTCGTCAAACGCCTTTTTAATGAGGGCGCGGACCTTCAAGGCCTTGTTGTAATACGCGTCGTAGTAACCGGAGGACAACACAAAGTTGCCCAGCATAATGCGGCGTTTGACCTCCATGCCGAAGCCCTGGCTTCTGGATTTCAAGTACAGATCATAAAGGTCCTCGTAATGCTCCGCCCGGAAGCCGTATTTGACCCCGTCGTAGCGGGAGAGGTTGGAGGATGCCTCGGCGCAGGAGATGATATAATAGGCCGGCACCACATATTCCACAATGGGCATGGGGAACTCCTCCACATGGGCGCCCAACTGCTCCAGCTGCTTGGCGGCGGCCAGCACCTTTTCCTTGACCTGAGGATCCAAACCCTCCCCAAAATAATCGGTGGGGAGGCCGATGCGCATGCCCTTGATATCCCCACTTAAGCTCTCATAAAAGCCTCCGTCCGGATGGGCTACTGACGTGCTGTCCTTTGCATCCTTGGCCGTGATAATGTCCAAAGAGGCCGCCACGGTGGCCGCATCCCGGCCCAACGTCCCCACCTGATCCAGCGAGGAGGCGTAGGCCACAACGCCGTAGCGGGAAACGGTGCCGTAGGTGGGTTTGATGCCGGTGACGCCGCAGAAGGAGGCCGGTTGACGGATGGATCCGCCGGTATCGGTTCCCAGGGCGTAAAAGGCCTCCGACGCCGCCACGGCCGCCGCCGCGCCGCCCGATGATCCGCCTGGCACGCGGGAGGTGTCCCATGGGTTTTTGCACACGCCCATATAAGAGGTCTCGGTGGTGGAACCCATGGCGAACTCATCCATATTGAGTTTGCCCACGATGACGGCGCCGGCTTTGTCCAGGCAGTCGGTGACGGTGGCATTGTAAGGCGGGCGGAAGTTATACAGCATCCGAGAGCCGCAGGTGGTGGTCATCCCTTTGACGCAGATATTGTCCTTTACCGATACGGGGACGCCGAACAAAGGCCCTTTTCCTTCCCCGGCATCCACCATTTTCTGCACCTGCTGAGCCCGGGCAGCGGCTTCCTGGCGGAAGGTGGAAACATAGGCGTTGACCTCCCCGTCGGTCGCTTCGATGCGGTCGAGAAGGGCATCTGCCGCTTCCGCCACGCCGATCTCCCGGTCTTTGATCCGTTTTCCCAGCTCCAAAGCATCCAATTCCCATATATTCATCGGCCGTTCCCTCCTTATTCCACTGCCTTGGGCACCTGATAGCACCCATCCTTTTTCTGCGGAGCGTTCTGAAGCAGCTCCTCCCGGTCGGACGAGGGCCGGCACACATCTTCCCGCATCACATTGTTCACCGGCAAGGTGTGCGACATGGGTTCCACATCGGTGGTATCCAGTTCATTCAATTTGTCCATATAAGAGAGAATGTCGCCCAGATCCTTCTCCACCCGTTTTTTCTCCCCCTCGGAGAGTTCCAGGCGGGAAAGCTGCGCGACATAATCCACAATTTCTGGGGTAATGGTCATAGAGTATCCTCCTCTTTTGCCGTTTGGAGCGGGATGGGTTTGAAAAAGCAGGAATGGGAACCGGTGTGGCAGGCAGGTCCCGTCTGCTCCACCGTCACAAGCAGGGTATCGTCGTCGCAGTCGGCCGCCAGTTTAAGCACTTTCTGCACATGCCCCGACTGAGCCCCTTTGTTCCAGAGTTCCTGTCTAGAGCGGCTATAAAACCAGGTATAGCCGGTTTCCAACGTCTTTTGTAAAGATTCGCGATTCATATAGGCGAGCATCAGCACCTGCCCGGTGGAGGCCTCCTGCACAATGGCCGGGATCAGCTCCCCCTTTTGAAAGAATCGGTCTAAATTCATTCCTTTGCCTCCTTCACCGCTTTGGAAAGATTCAATGTCCCCTCATAGAGGGATTTGCCGCAAATGGCTCCGTAAAGGTTCATGGCCTTGAGCTGGCGGATATCGTCCAGATCCCGGATGCCGCCGCTGGCGATGACGTCGCAGCTGACCGCTTCGTTGAGGGCGCGCAGCTGCTCCAAATTGGGACCGGACAAGGTGCCGTCCCGGGAGATATCGGTGAAGATGATGCACTGCACGCCGGCCTGTTCCATCTGGCGGGCCAGGTCGATGTAGTGCACATTGGAGGTCTGCACCCAGCCTTGGGCAGCCACCATCTCATTGCGGGCGTCGATGCCCACGGCGATGTGTTTGCCCCATTTTTTAGCCGCCTTCTTGACAAAATCGGGATCCCGTATGGCGGCCGATCCCAAGATGACGCGGGAAATACCGTGGTTTAAGTAAAACTCCACCGTCTCCATATCCCGGATGCCGCCGCCCAATTCCACCTTCATGCCGCTTTTCTCCGCGATTTGGAGGAAGAGGTCACGGTTTTTGGGAGAACCCTCTTTGGCGCCGTCCAGATCCACCATATGCAGCCATTTGGCCCCCGCCTTGTGGAACCGAAGGGCCGTCTCCACCGGATCGTCTGCCACCTTATGGGCTGTGGAAAAATCGCCTTTATACAAACGGACGCACTGACCGCCGCGAATATCAATCGCCGGTAAAATAATCATGATCCTACCTCCATTCACACGCTGCTTTTTGGCCCTCATCGAGAGAAAGACCCGCGCATTTTGGTAATAATTATACCACCGGCTCCCCCATAAGAAAAGAGGAAGTAAACAGAAAACGGGGGGAAAACCGCAAAAAATGGAGACCCATCCATTTTTTCTCGCCTTTCCTCCCGTATCCTAAGCGTTATGCCAATACACCTTTTGTGGAT
Source organism: uncultured Clostridia bacterium (assembly GCA_904397895.1). Taxonomy (GTDB): domain Bacteria; phylum Bacillota; class Clostridia; order Oscillospirales; family Acutalibacteraceae; genus Solibaculum. Next base: position 35,518 of record CAJFOZ010000026.1, on the reverse strand, counting down.
AAAATTCCATCCCGGGGTGAAACCGCCTCGCGCATGGCTCTGGCCACCGCTTTGAACATGGCCTCGATTTGATGATGGGCGTTTTTGCCGTACTGGATGCGCGTATGCAGCGTGATTCCGGCGTTAAAGGCAAAGGCCCGCATAAATTCCTCGGTCATGCAGGTGTCGAATCCTCCCACCTGCCGCTCCTGGAAGGCGGCGTCAAACACCAGAAAGGGCCGTCCGCTGACATCCACCGCCGCAAAGGCCAGCGCCTCGTCCATAGGGACAAAACTGCTGCCGAACCGGGCGATGCCCGATTTATCCCCCAGCGCCTCCCCCATGGCCTTGCCCAGCACAATGCCGGTGTCCTCCACCGTATGGTGGCAATCCACATGCAAGTCCCCCTTGACGGTCACCTGAAGGCCGAATCCGCCGTGGGTGGCGAAGCTGTTGAGCATGTGGTCAAAAAAGCCGATGCCGGTGTCGATCTGGATGATCCCTCCATCCAGTTGAAGGGCCAGCGCAATATCGGTTTCCTTGGTGGTTCTTTTGATTTGGGCTGTTCGCACGTTGTCCCCTCCTTACAGGGCGGCCAGCACTCTGGCCACCTCCTGGTTTTCCTGGGAGGTGCCGGCGCAGATGCGCAGTCCCCCGGCGATCAAGCGCACGGCGATGCCTTCCGCCTTTAGTCCTTCAAACAGGCGCTTGGCGTCGGGCGTGCGGATGTGCACAAAGTTGGTGCGGGGGACCGCTATATAAGCGTCCTGCCATCCGTCCACAATGGGCTTCATCTTTTGATACAGGTCGTCCCTGGACGCTACTATTTTGCCCACGCATTCCCGCAGATAATCGGGATGCCCAAGCACGGCCGCCCCCGCCCCTTGGGTTAAACTGTTGACATTGTAGGGCGATTTGACCGCGTGCAGCGCCTTGGTCAGCGTCGGATTGGCCACGGCGAATCCCAACCGCAGCGCCGCCATGCCAAAGGCTTTGGAACAGGTCCGCAGGATGAGCAGATTATCGTACTGCTCCACTTCATTGAGCAAAGATTGATCCCAAAAGTCCATGTAGGCCTCGTCCAGCACCACCAGGCAGGACGGCACCGATCGGACCAGCCGCCGCACCTCTTCCGCCTCCACTCCCAACGAAGTGGGATTGCAGGGGTTGGAAAAGATAAGGGCCCGCGCCCCCGTCTGCTGAACGGTTTCAATCAATGCGTCCACGTCGATGGTCAGGTCGTCCCGTTTTTGGGCCTCCACCACCTCCACTTCCGAGAGGGCGCTGTAAAAGGCGTACATGGAGAAGTCGGGCAGGACGGTGACCACCTTGTCCCCCTTTTCCAACAGGGCGGCGGCAATCAGCATAATGAGTTCATCCGAACCGTTGCCGGCCGTCACAAGCTCCTCCCCAATGCCGTAGTACTGGGCAAACAGGCGGCAGACCTTCTCCGCCTTGGGATCGGGGTACCGGTTAAACATGGCCTGCCGGATGCCCTCCTCCATCTCCCGCTGGAGCCAGGCAGGGGGCGTCAAAAAGGATTCGTTGGCGTCCAAGCGGATGCGGTAATTCCCTTCAATGGGATCGTAAGGGGTGAGATCCCGCACCTTGGCCGCAAGTTGATAAGCCATAGTCTTCCTCCTCACTTCTCAAACCGGACGCGGATGGACTGGGCATGAGCCGTCAATCCCTCTGCTTCGGCCAAACACACGATGTCGGCCGCATCCCTCTTAAGGGCCTCGCGGGTATAGGAAATAAAACTGGATTTTTTCACAAAACTATCCACCGACAGGGGCGAGAAAAACCGCGCCGTACCGCTGGTGGGAAGCACATGATTGGGTCCGGCGAAGTAATCGCCCAAGGGTTCGGGGCTATAGTGCCCCAAAAAGACCGAACCGGCGTTGTCCATACGGCCTACGTATTCCATGGGGTTCTCCACGCATATCTCCAGATGCTCCGGCGCCAGGAGATTGGCAAATTCCACCGCCTCGTCCATGGACCGGCAGACGATAATGGCCCCGTAATCCTGGAGGGAACGCTCGATGATGTCTTTGCGGGAGAGCTTTTTGCACTGTTTGGCCAGTTCCACCAAGGTCTCCTGGGCCAGACGGTTGGAGGTGGTCAGCAAAATGGCCGATGCCAACACGTCGTGCTCCGCCTGGCTCATCAGGTCGGCCGCCACATAGGCGGGATTGGCCGATCCGTCGGCCACGATGAGGATTTCACTGGGGCCGGCGATCATGTCGATGTCCACCACGCCGTACAGCAGCCGTTTTGCCGTGGCCACGTAGATGTTGCCCGGGCCGACGATTTTATCCACCTTGGGGATGGACTGGGTACCGTAGGCCAATGCCGCCACCGCCTGGGCCCCGCCCACCAAAAAGACCCGGTCCACCCCGGCCACCGCCGCGGCCGCCATAATGGTGGGATTGGGTTTGCCGTCCTTGCCGGGAGGGGTCACCATGATAATCTCCTCCACCCCGGCGATCTTGGCCGGAATGGCGTTCATCAGAACCGACGAGGGATAGGCCGCCGTTCCGCCCGGGACATAGATGCCCACCCGCTTGAGGCCGCGGATGCGCTGGCCCATAATGGTGCCGTCCTCCTTGGTGGTCAACCAGCTCTGCTGCTTCTGGCGGGCGTGGAAGTCCTGGATGTTGGCCGCCGCCCTTTTTAAGGACTCCACAAATGCGGCGTCGCACTGGGCGAGGGACGCTTCGATCTCCTCCCGCGGCACTTCCAACGTATCGGGGGCCTTGCCGTCAAATTGGATGGTGTAGTCCCGAACGGCCTCGTCGCCCTGGGCCTTCACTTTGGCCAAAATATCGCTGACGGCGGCCGTCACCTTCTGATCCACTTCGCCGCTGCGTTGTTTTAAGGCGGCAATCAGTTCCCGCTCCGATTTGCCGTCGGCTTTGATCATGGGAATCATTTGTTTTCCTCCTTTGCCTGTTCCATCTTGGCGAGAAGATGCTCAATCTCCCTCTTGCGCAGCTTCATGCTGGCCACGTTGACGATCAGTCTGGCCGACACCGGAATGATGTCTTCAATGACTTCCAATCCGTTCTCCCGCAGGGTGGAACCGGTTTCTACAATATCCACAATGGCGTCGGCCAGCCCCAGAAGCGGGGCCAATTCCACCGAGCCTTCGATTTTGATGATGTTGACGTCCATGCCCTTGGATTCAAAAAAGGTCCGGGCCACATTGGGGTATTTGGTGGCAATGGTCTTGGACTGATACCCGCCGTAGAAGGGTTTCCCCTTGGGACCGGCCAGGGCAAAACGGCATTTGCCAAATCCCAAATCCATGACCTCGTAAAAGCTGCCGGGATGCTCGATGATAACGTCCTTGCCCACCACGCCAAAGTCGCACACGCCGTGCTGGACGTAGGTGATGACGTCGGGGGCTTTGCTGAGCACCGCCTCCAAGCTGCCGTCCCCCACCGGCAGGATCAGCTTGCGGCCCTTGTCGATGAGGGCGGTGCAGTCCATCCCCATCCTCTGGAACATCTTGACGGTATCCTTTTCCAAACGCCCTTTGGTCAGGGCGATGCGAAGCGGCCTCATTGAGCTTCCCCCTCTCCGATTTCGATGGTGCGGACGGTATCCCCCACCACATCCACGCGGGAAATGCCCTGCCGTTTGGCGTAGGCAAGGGCCTCCCCTTCCTCTTGGAACACGCTGTTTTCCCCGTGCAGTCCCTGGTTCACCAGATCGTCCAGATGCCGGAGAGCCTGGATTTCATACCCCGGCAAACCATGCACCAGCACATCGGGCGCCTTGGGCGGGCAATACTCCTGCCGCTCCAGCTTGGCCCGCACCAAACTATCCACATTGATGCCAAAACCCGTGGCGGGCAACGGATCGCCAAATTCCTGCATCAGGCGGTCGTACCGGCCGCCCGACAGCACCACATCGCCGTACCCCTTCATGTAGCCGCGGAAAATGACGCCGGTGTAGTAGTCGTTTTGATGGACAAGTCCCAAGTCGATGAGCACCCGTCCTTCCAAGCCGAGACCTTTTAAGCTCTCATAAAGCTCCTTTAAGTAGGCGATGGATCCGTCCATCTGGTCCCCGCCCATGCTCTCCAGTTGGCCGAATACCTCCCCGCCTCCAAACAGCCGGGGCAAAGCCCGCATAATCTGCACCGATGGACTGTCCTCCATCTGGTCCAAAATATCGTTGAGGGCGGCGTAGTTTTTGGCCTCGATGAGGGAACGGATCCGTTCCCGGCCCTCTTCGTCCAGCTCCAAGTTGGCGGCCAATTCCCGGAAAAATCCCGCGTGGCCGATTTCCAATGTGAAATCCTGGACACCGCAGGCCTGAATGCTCTCGGCCGCCAGGGCGATGACCTCCAAATCGGCCCGTTTGCCCGAAGCGCCGATGAGTTCCACCCCGGTCTGGGCCACTTGATCGCTGCGCCCCGCCATGCTAGGGTTCACCCGATAGACCTCCTGCCGGTAGTACATCCGCAGGGGCAGGGCGGCGTCCTTCAGGCGGGTGGCCACCATGCGGGCGATGGGCGCTGTACAGTCGGGGCGCAGCACCATCAGCCTGCCCTTGTGATCGGTCAATTTATAGACGCTCTCCAGCGGCATCCCGTAAGAATCGCTGGCGAAGACGTCGTAAAACTCCAGCGTGGGGGTATGCACCTCGTGATAGCCCCTCCCCCGGAAAAATTTGGTGAGCGTATCCTCGGTCCGATTGCGGGCCTCGCACTCTTCAAACAATTGATCCCGGTTTCCCTCCGGGGTGATCTTGGCGTATCGCTTCATCAACTTACCCCTCTTTTCTCGCGTTTTACTTTATCGCGCTAATATGATATCATGATAATATCTTGATGTCAAGAACGTTTTTTGGAGTCCTCCATCGGTCCATCATCCAAACAGCGTCATTTGGCTGGTCTCGGGCAACCCGTCCAGCACATGGAAGGTGGCTAGCGTCTCGATGACCGCTTTGGTGACGCCGGCCTTTTGCTGCAAATCCTCGATGGAGATGAAGGATGTGACGCTGTCCCTTGCCGCCTGCAAGGCGTCGGCCGCCGCGCCGCCGATGCCCTTGAGGGAGCCGAAGGGAAGGCGGATGTTGCCGTCCTCCACCAAGTACCGCTTGGCGTCGGATTTGTAAAGATGCACCGGCAGGAAGCGAATGCCTCTGGCCAAGATCTCCTGCACAATCTGCAAATTGGAGAAGAGGTCCTGCTCCTTGGCGGTGGCCTCCTTGCCCTTTTGTTTGATCTCGTCCATGCGGCGGCGCACCATGGCCTTGCCGCTGACGGCCGCCTCGGCGTCAAAGTCCCCGCCCCGGACGGTAAAGTAAGCGGCGTAGTACTCCACTGGGCGATGCACCTTATACCACCCAAGCCGCAGCGCCGCGATGACGTAGGCGGCGGCGTGGGCTTTGGGGAACATGTACTTGATCTTCATGCAGGAATCCACATACCATTGGGGGACGTTGTGTTCCTTCATGGCGTTAAAATGCTCCTCGGTGAGCAATTTGGTGGCCTTGCCCTTTCGGACGATCTCCATGATCTTAAAGGCCATGCTGGGATCCAATCCCTTGTGCATCAAATAGGTCATGATGCTGTCGCGGGTACCGATGACCTCCGAAATGGTGCAGGTGCCGTTTTTGATGAGCTCCTGGGCGTTGCCCAGCCACACGTCGGTGCCGTGGGAAAGCCCGGATATCTGCAACAAATCGGCGAAGGTTTTGGGCTGGGAATCGATGAGCATCTGGCGCACGAAATTGGTGCCCATCTCGGGCAGGGACAGGGTACCGGTCTGGCAGTCGATGTCCTCGGGTGTGACGCCCAGAGGCTCCGGCGACGTAAACAGGCGCATGACATCCGGGTCGCTCATGGACACCTCCATCACCGGGATGCCGGTGTTCTCCTCCAGATACTTATAGATGGTGGGAACATCGTGCCCCAGAATGTCCAGCTTGAGGATGGTGTCGTGGATGGCGTGGAAGTCGAAGTGAGTGGTGATGACGTCCGACTTGGGATCGTCGGCCGGATGCTGCACCGGGGTGAAGTCCTCCACCACATGGCTGCGGGGCACCACCACCATGCCGCCGGGATGCTGGCCGGTGGTGCGCTTGATGCCGGTGCAGCCTTCGATGAGTCGCTGTTCCTCCGCCCGGTGCAGGATGATGCCCCGCTCCTCGGCGTACTTTTTGACGTAACCGTAGGCCGTTTTGGAGGCCACGGTGGAGATGGTACCGGCTTTGAACACGTTCTCCCGGCCGAACAGTTCCTCGGTGTATTTGTGGGCGAAGGGCTGGTATTCGCCCGAGAAGTTTAGGTCGATATCGGGGGATTTGTCGCCCTTGAAGCCCAGGAAGGTCTCAAAGGGGATCTCGTGGCCGTCCCGGTTGTAGGGGGTGCCGCACACGGGACAATCCTTCTCCGGAAGATCGAAGCCAGAACCGACGCTTCCGTCGGTAAAGAATTCGCTGTGCTTACACTTGGGGCACACGTAATGAGGCGACAAGGGGTTAACCTCCGAAATGCCCGCCATGATGGCGGTAAAGGAGGAACCGACCGATCCACGTGATCCCACCAAATACCCGTGTGCCACCGAGTCGGCCACCAGCTTCTGGGCGGTGATGTACATGACCGAGAACCCGTGTTTGATGATGGAATCCAGCTCCCGCTCCAGACGGTCTTTGACGATGTCGGGCAGCGGATCGCCGTACACTTCCTTGGCCCTAGCCCAGCAGATCTCCTGAAGCTGCTCGTCCGACCCTTCGATGGAGGGCGGGAAGGTGCCGTCCGGGATGGGCTGGATGTTCTCAATCATATCGGCGATTTTATTGGTGTTTTCCACCACCACTTCATAGGCCTTCTGTTTTCCCAAATACTCAAATTCCTTGAGCATCTCCTCGGTGGTGCGAAGATAGAGGGGAGGCTGGTTGTCTGCATCCTGGAACCCTTGTCCCGCCATGAGGATGCGGCGGAACACCTCGTCCTCCGGATTCAAAAAGTGGACGTCGCAGGTGGCCACACAGGGTTTCCCCAACCGGTCGGCCAGTTTGACGATGGTGCGGTTGTGTTCCTTAAGCCCCTCCTCGTCGGGCACAGTGCCCTGCCGGATCATGAATTGGTTATTGGCAATGGGTTGGATCTCCAGGTAATCGTAAAAACCGGCAATGTCCAGCAGTTGGTTGAAGGGCCGGCCCGAACGGACGGCGTCGTACAGTTCCCCCGCCTCGCAGGCGCTGCCCACCAACAGTCCCTCCCGGTATTTGATGAGCTCGCTGCGGGGGATGCGGGGTTTCTTGTGATAGTATTTCAGGTTGGAGAGGGAAACCAATTTATATAAATTCTTAAGGCCCACATAATCCTTGGCCAAAATAATCATGTGATAGGGCCGCAGTTTCAGCGGATCCCCTCCGGCCAAGGCGGTGTTGATGTGGGAGATGTCCCTGGCGTCGGTGGTTTCCTCCACCAATTTGAGCATCCGCACAAAGATTTGCGCCAGCACCGCCGCATCGTCGCAGGCCCGGTGGTGGTTGAAGGGATCCAGTTTCAGATGCTTGGCCACGGTATCCAATTTGTGGTTTTTCAGCTGAGGGAACAAACTGCGTGCCATGGGGACGGTATCGATGTAGGTCACATCAAAGTCCAAACCGCACCGTTTGGCCGCCGCCATACAGAAGGAGACGTCAAAGGAGGCATTGTGGGCCACCAGAGGCGCATCCCCACAGAAACCAAGAAACATCTCCAGCGCTTCCTTTTCCAAGGGTGCGCCGGCCACCATCTGGTCGGTGATGCCGGTCAGCTCGGTGATCTTAGGCGGGATGGGACGCTTAGGATTGACAAAGGTATTGAAACTCTCCAGCACCTCTCCGCCTCTCACACGGACGGCGCCGATCTCGGTGATGCGTTCGGCCGAGGCGCTGAGGCCGGTGGTCTCCAAGTCAAAGACGATAAATTCCCCGTCAAAAGGTCTCTCCTGCCGGCCGGTGACGGCCGGCACCATGTCATTGACATAATAGGCTTCGATGCCGTAGATGACCTTAAAATCGGTGCCGTCTTTGCAGATGTCCCGGCAGGCGTTCATGGCCTCGGGATAGGCCTGCACCACGCCGTGATCGGTGATGGCCACCGCCTTATGGCCCCATTTGGCGGCCTGCTTGATGAGCTTGCCGGCCGGGGTCATGCCGTCCATGGACGACATGGTGGTGTGCATATGTAGTTCCACCCGTTTGACGTCGGCGTGGTCCTCCCGGCCAAGGGCCTTGACGGTGGAGATGGAAGAGGCCCGCATGCTGTATTCCCGGTCGTATTTGTCAAAGCTGTATTCCCCCTGCACCAGCACGCTGTTGCCGTTCTTCAAGGAGGTGAGATCGGCCGCCTTCTTTTTGCGCTGGATGACCTTGACCGAGATGGAACTGGAAAGGTCGGTGATGTTAAAGCTGAGGATCAAGGTATTGCCGTCCTTAGATTCCCGGCTTTCCAATCCAAATACCTCGCCCCAGACGGTGTAATTCCCCTGCTCGGGTGGGATATCCTTGAGCCTGGTGGGCATCTCCCGGATGGCCTTGCCCAAGATGACGTGGGCGGAGGCGGGATCGTATGGCATGTCTCCCACAGGCGCCGGCCGAGCCGCCTTTTTGCGGGGTTTTGGGGAGGACGCTTCCTCCGAAACCGGCGGCGGCATTGGAACGGGACCCTCCAAGTCGAAGGGGACCTCATCGGGCGACACCTCCCCTTGTTCGGGAGGAGCTTCGTCGGGGTAGGGAACGCCGCTGTCCGCCGGAGACATAGGAGGCGCCCAGTCGTCGGTCTGAGGCGCGGGGATGACCTCTTTGGTCTCGGTGACGCCGGTAAACTCCAACTTGACCGAAATTCCAAATTGATCGGCGATGATCTTTTGCAGCAGCCGGTCGCATCCAGTGGATTCCAACACCCACAAGCCCCCGTGGGTCAGTTCAATGGTCAAAACGCCGTTCTGAATCCCATAGGCAGCGCCGTCCAACGTGCCGTTGACGCCGGCGTTGTCCCGCCGCACGTGCTCCACCAAACTGGGGATGCAGTCGGGGGTCAGGCACTCCTCGGGGTAGTGAGGGCGGATGCGCACTTCGGAAAGGCCCAATGCTTTTGCAATTTGCTCCTCCGCGGCAAAGAGATCGGTATGTACGACAAAGCATGGAAATCCAATGTCGATTTCCATGCCCTTTTTCAATTGGTCGTATTGCAGATGATTGACCTGGCCGGCCCCTACACGGGCCAGCAAGGCGTCATCCTTCATGTATTCGCCCAAAACGGCGGAAACTGTTTTCTCATTCATGAAAAATCCTCTACACCATTCTAAACATTACAATCCTTCGATTTCCTTCATCAGCTGCTCCACCAGTTCATCCTCCGGCACTTTTTTGACAATCTCGCCTTTTTTGAAGATAAGGCCGCAGCCGTCGCCTCCTGCGATGCCGATGTCCGCATCCCGGGCCTCCCCCGGCCCGTTGACGGCGCATCCCATCACCGCCACCTTGATGTCCTTTTCGCAGCATTGGAGCCGCCGCTCCACCTCCTGCGCCAGGCCAATCAAATCCACTTTGGTGCGCCCGCAGGTGGGGCAGGACACCAGGTTGATCCCTTGTTTGCGCAGTCCCACCGCTTTGAGCACATCCAAACCGGCATGGACCTCTTTGACCGGCGGTGCCGTCAGGGAGACGCGGATGGTATCCCCGATGCCGCTGAGCAAAAGCGCGCCGATGCCTGCGGCCGATTTGATGAGCCCCATCCGCTCCGTCCCGGCCTCGGTGACGCCCAGGTGAAGGGGATAGAAACAGGCTTCGGCCGTCAATTCGTAGGCCCGCACCATGGTTTGGACGTCGGACGATTTGATGGAAATGACGATGTCGTCAAAATCGCACTTTTCCAACAGAGAGACGTGGTAGAGGGCGCTGTCCCGCATCCCCTCGGGAGTGGGGCCGCCGTATTTGGCCAAAATCTCCTTCTCCAGCGAACCGGAGTTGACGCCGATCCGGATGGGGACGCCGGCGTTTTTGCAGGCCACCGCCACCGCTTTGACCCGGCTTTGATCCCCGATGTTGCCGGGATTGATGCGCACTTTATCTACGCCGGCCGCCACAGACTCCAGCGCCAACCGGTAGTCGTAGTGGATGTCGGCCACCACCGGCAGGTCCACAGCCCGCTTGATGGCGTCGATGAGGGATACCGCCTTCCGATCGGGAATGGCCACCCGCAGGATATCGCATCCGGCCGCCGCCAACTCCTTGGCCTGCCGGACATTGGCCTCCACATCGTGGGCCGGACAGTTGAGCATGGACTGCACCGTCACCGGCGCGCCGCCTCCTACAGGCACTTTGCCCACCATGACCCGCTTGCTTTCACGTCGTTTCATTGTTCCCTATCCCCCTTGGACAATGCGCACAATATCGTTAAAGGTCACCGCCACCAGCAACAGCATCATCAGCGCCAATCCCACCAGATTGACGATCCCTTCGTACTTGATGGGAATGGGTTTGCGACGGATTCCTTCGATAATCAAAAACAGCAGGCGTCCGCCGTCCAATCCCGGAATGGGAAGGAGGTTGAAAACGCCTAGGTTGATGGTGATAAAGGCCACCAGCATCAGGAAGGATTCCACCCCCATGTGGGCCGCTTCGCTGATGACGGTCGCCGTCCCAACCGGGCCGGAGAGCTGCTCCATGCCCACATTGCCGGTGACGATGTCCACCAGCGTCAGCCACACCAGCCGCGCCACCGATAAGGTTTGTAAGGCGGAATGTTCCACCACCGTCCAAACGTTCTTCTCAATGGGCTGCACCTTAAACCCGAATCCTGCGATCTGCCTTACACCGTTTTCCCCTACCTCGGTATCAAACGTGACGCCGTTGAGCATCATTTTTTGTCCGTCCCGTTCCACGCCGATGTCCACTACGCCGTCGTTATCCCGCAAAAGGTTAAACTGGATGTCGTAGTCCACAAACACCGCCGTGCCGTTGATGGAGGTGATTTTATCCCCCACCTGGAGGCCGGTCTGCCCCGGCATGGCGCCCTCCTCGATGACCGCCACGGTGGTGGAGGCCAAGGCGTCCCCGGAAAAGCAGGCGTTGATGATGGAGAGCAAAACAAGGCCCAGCAAAAGGTTCATGACCACGCCCGCTATGGTGACCAGAATCCGCCTCCACACCGGTTTGTGGTTAAAGGCGCGTTCATCGGGACTTTCGCTGTCCTCCCCCTCCATGCTGACAAATCCGCCGATGGGAAAGGCGCGGATGGCGTACACCGTCTCTTTCCCCTGCTTTTTAAGCAGCGTGGGACCCATGCCCAAGGCGAATTCATTGACCTTGATGCCGTTTGCCTTGGCCATCAAAAAATGGCCCAATTCGTGGATAAAGATCAGCACCCCAAAGACAAGAATGGTAATGACAATGGTAAAGACAATGTTGATAACAATCACCTCACTTGAGAATCGACAAACCGCCGTGCCGCCTGGTCGGCCTCCAAAATGGTTTCCAGCGTCATGTTTTGCACCGGTTTTTGGTGGAGCATGGCGTCTCGCACCAGCTCGCCAATGCGTAAAAAGGGGATTTTCCCCTCTAAAAACAAGGATACCGCACGTTCGTTGGCGCCGTTTGCCGCTGCGGGCGCCAGTCCTCCTCTCTGGATGGCCTCCCGGCAGGTGGGCAGACAGAGAAAGGTCTCCTCATCCGGCCGGTAGAAGGTCAGTTTTCCGCAGGCCACCAAGTCAAGGGGTTCCACCGGACAATTCCTCCGCTCCGGCCATGTCAGCGCATATTGGATGGGCAGGCGCATATCCGGCACCCCCATCTGGGCGATGACCGAATGGTCGTCGTATTCCACCATGGAGTGGACGATGCTCTCCCGATGGACCACGATATCCACCTGGGAAGGATCCAAGTCAAACAGCCACACCGCCTCAATGAGCTCCAACCCCTTGTTCATCAGGGAAGCTGAATCGATGGTCACCTTGTTGCCCATGGACCAATTGGGATGTTTTAAGGCTTGGGCGGGGGTGATATCCGTCAATTCTTCCTTGGTTTTCCCAAAAAACGGTCCGCCCGACGCCGTCAGAATGACTTTGCGGAGTGCTTTGTTGGACGGCGCTCCCTGCAAGCACTGGAAAATGGCCGAGTGCTCGCTATCCACCGGCACAATGGTCACGCCCTTTTCCCTTGCCTTGGCCATGACCAAAGCGCCGCCGGCCACCAACGTCTCCTTATTGGCCAGCGTCAAGCGTTCCACGCCGGCCTGGATGGCCGTAAGCGTCGGCTGCAAACCGGCGATGCCCACCACGGCGTTGAGCACGGTATGGACGTCCTCAAGGCTTGCCGCTTGGCAAAGCCCTTCCTCCCCGGCTACAATTTTACATCCCGTATCGGCCACCCGCACGGCCAAATCACCGGCGGCCTTCTCATCCACCACCGCCGCAAGCTGGGGATGGTATTTGCGGATCTGGCTCTCCAACAGTTCCACATTGTGATGGGCTGCCAATGCCACTACTTGGACGTCCAAACCATCGACGACGTCCAAAGCCTGGGTTCCGATGGAGCCGGTAGATCCCAAAATCGAAATGCGTCTCATACTTTCCACCGCCCATAATATAGTTATATTCCCCCGATTCTTAGGTTATAATCGGGACAACCTGAATTGCCAAATACAAAAACGGGGCAACAAAAATCGTGGAATCAAACCGGTCCAACATCCCCCCGTGGCCGGGCAAAAGGTTGCTGAAATCCTTGACTCCGCAGGCTCTTTTGATGAGGGAAAAGGTCAAATCGCCTACTACGCCTACCAACGATGCCGGCACCGACAAAATCATCAGCGGCAGGAATTGTATTGTACCCTCGCCCTGTAAAAAAAGCGTCTGATAAAGTAAGCCCCATACAGCAAAACATACAATGCACAATGCCAATCCGCCAAACAGCCCCTCCACTGTTTTTTTAGGGCTGATCTTTGGGGCCATCTTGTGTTTTCCAAAAAAAGTGCCGGTAAAATAGGCGCCGATGTCGGTTACCCAAGACCCAACAATCGCCAGCATAATATAAAACGGCACATTTTGTCCTGTAATACCCCGCATAAACACCATGCACGAAAGCCCTAACGGTACAATAAGCGCGATGATAAAGGCAAGGCCAATGCGTTCCAACGGCTGCTCGTCGTGACGGTACATAGCCGCTAGGAAAAACAACACGATAAAGACAAACACCACGCTGTTGATCCCCTTAAATCGGGCTAGATCAGACAAAAAGGCCGTCACCACGCAAAAGACGATGCAAAGCGCCATCAAAGGCTTATTCTTTTCAAAACCTGTGGCCCGGATACCCTCGTACACCGCCACCAAAGACACTGCCGCCACCACGATATTCAACACGACGGTCTGGTGCGCAAACATTACCGCCACCAGCAATACCGCAAAAAGCATCCCGGTCATAATTCGATTTTTCATTATGGCCCCTCCTATTCAACAAAAACGGCGCCCCGGCCGGATCACTCCCCTTCCCTATGGGAGAAATAGTTTTTCACCGTCATCTAGCAGATACCAAGAGGTCCAAACGGACCATTATGAAAAACAGCGGGGATTTCTCGCCGCTTGTTTTCTTTTTACTATCAGCAGCCTCTCCGTCATACGCCTCCAAAGCGACGGTTGCGACGGCGATATTGTTCGATGGCCTGATCAATATGGGACGGCTTAAAGTCCGGCCACAAAATGTGATCAAACAGGTATTCCGAATAGGCCGATTGCCACAAAAGGAAATTGGAGGTACGCATTTCCCCGCTGGGCCGGATGATGAGATCTGGATCGGGTTGGCCGGCGGTATCCATCTGTTGATCCATCACCTGTTCAGTAATATCATCTGGGGAACATTTTCCCTCTAGGCACTTCTGCGCTAGCCTTCTAGCCGCGTAGACAATTTCCTGACGTCCGCCATAATTGATGGCAATGTTTAAAATCATCCCGGTTTTATCGGCCGATGCCTCTTCCGCTTCGGCCATCAACTGGATCAAATCGGGCGCCAATACCGACCGATCTCCTATAAAACGGGTGACGATGTTTTCATCCTTAAAATCCTCCAAAGCCTCCCGCAGGTACTGGCGGAAAAGCTCCATGATGGAATCCACTTCTTCCTTGGGCCGCTTCCAATTTTCCGTGGAAAAGGCGTAAACCGTCAAGCACTGGATACCAATCTCATTGCAGTACCGGGCGATCTTCCGGAACACTTGTGCACCAGCGCGATGCCCCGCCATACGGGGAAGTCCCCGCTTCTTAGCCCATCGCCCATTTCCATCCATGATGATGCCAATGTGGCGAGGTAACCCCACCTGTTCTTCCCGACGGGCTTTGCGTCTTTGAAATAGCATAGATCCCCCACCACCTCATTTGTATATCTTACTAAAAAAGGGGACTGGGCGGTGTGCCATCCGGCCTCACCACCGTCCCCTTCCCTCGTTTGCTGTGGGATGTTAGATTTCCATAATCTCTTTGTTCTTCTTCTCAGCCAGTTCCGAAATCTCTTTGCAGAAGCTGTCTGTCAACTCCTGGATCTTTTTCTCACCGTGCTTTAAATCGTCCTCAGTGATTTCAGCGTTCTTTTGGAGAGCCTTGAGTTTTTCAATGGCGTCGCGGCGGATGGAACGGATGGCTACCTTGGAATCTTCAGCCATCTTCGACACTTCCTTGGTCACTTCACGACGGCGTTCCTCTGTCATGGGCGGGAAAGTCAGGCGGATAACTTTCCCGTCGTTCTGGGGGTTGATACCCAGATCAGAGGTCTGGATGGCCTTCTCAATGGCACGCAGGCTGGAAATGTCCCACGGCTGGATCATCAAGATGCGCGCTTCCACTACCGATACTGCCGCCATCTGATTGATGGGGGTGGGGGCGCCGTAATAATCTACCGAAATTTTGTCCAGCACTGAGGGATTGGCGCGGCCAACTCTCTGGGCGGCCAATTCCCCCATAAAATTGTTGACGGTTTTGTCCATCTTATGTTTTACTTTGTCAAAAACTTCCTTCATGGCTTCTTGCATGGTTTAGTCCTCCTTCACAATTGTTCCCAGATTTTGCCCTGTTACTACAGAGACGATATTTTCAGGGTTATCCAAATTAAAGACCAGGATTGGGATACTGTTGTCCTTACACAAAGATGCTGCCGTGCTGTCCATCACCTGAAGCTCTTTGTTTAAAACATCCAGATAAGTCAATGTGTCAAATTTCTGTGCATCCGGATTGTCTCTTGGATCGCTGTCATACACGCCGTCCACATTGGTGGCTTTAAGAATGACGTCGGCGTCGATTTCAGCCGCCCGCAAAGCAGCTGCCGTATCGGTGGAAAAAAACGGGTTGCCAGTTCCGCATCCAAAGATGACCACGCGGCCCTTTTCCAAATGCCTCACCGCACGGTTGCGGATATAGGGTTCTGCCACCTGCTGCATGCTGATGGCGGTCTGCACTCGGACGTCTACCCCCAACTGCTCCAAAGCGTCGGCCAAGCCCAAGGCGTTGATGGCGGTTGCCAGCATACCCATGTGATCGGCGCGGGTGCGGTCCATTTTGCCGCTGCTACGGCCCCTCCAGAAGTTACCGCCTCCGACGACGATGCCTACTTCCACGCCCATATCGGCTACTTTTTTGACAGCGCTACAGATATCCAGCACGACATCGTAATCCAATCCCATCTTTTGTTTGCCTGCCAAAGCCTCGCCACTGAGCTTTAACAAAATCCTTTTATAAATCGGTTGCATCCGTCTAACATCCCTTTAACTTTATTTTATTCTATTTTACTATATTCCTCCAACTCTGTAAACCCCACAAACCAAAACCTGGCTTTATAATTTTAGAGTATCTACTTTTCCCGACAGCTGGAGTAGCTTTATTTCATATCAGATAAAACGGACCACCAGCTGTGGCTGGTGGTCCGTTTGCTTGACGGAAACTACCGTAATTGATTCAATTATTTCACAATGGAAATGGGCAACGTCAACAGATGCTCTTCGTTGCATTGGCCATAGGCATCTTTTGCCTTGACCGTAAAGATACGATAACCCGTTGAGCCTACCGAGATGGTAACCTTCCATACCTTTTTCCCATCCGACGTTGTGCTTTCACAATCCTGTTGGGAAATGGCGCGGTTTCTCTCATTGACAATGGCTAGCGATTGGGTATCTAAAGTCGTTTCGACCTCCACTACAAAGGGTTCATTGACTTTTGCCGATCCCGCGGCAGATACGCTCAATACCCGTGCATCGCTTTCCGGTGCAACCACATCGATGGTAACTGCGACATCCGATTTCGCCAAGGATTCTCCCGGTTTCGCCGTCATGATGGAAATGGTGCGGTCCTTTCCTAAGGAGCCCAAAGAAGTCTGGATGGTCCAAACCTTTTCTTGATTGTCAATATCAAACACAGACTTCACCTTGGAAATCCCCAGGTATTTTCCGTTTTCATTGGACAATGCAATCCGATTGCAATCCATGCTGGTGCGGACGGTGAGGGTAATGGTCTCGTTTAAAAGATAGGAATCCTTGTCGGTTGAAGCCGAATGGACAGCGTCCTCTTCCTTCGACAGACCCAGCAGTTCAAACTCCGCCAGATTTAGTCCCAGGTCGGTTCCCGTTACGTCAATCTTGTAGTACCGGTATTGGCCGGGATTGGCGACGGCAAAGGGACGCATTTGGTCGGCCCATTGGTAGGTTTCATCCTGCCGCTGATCCAATACCTTCCAGTTAACGCCATTATCCGAGCCGTACAGCGTCCAAGAAGACGGAGCTGTTTCCACTACTTTGGAGGACAGGGTATACATGCTGACGTATTTGCTCTCTTCGCCGGTGTAGTAAACAATGGAGGCGGTGTTGCCTTCAAAGCTGGGGACCCCATTGAAATCGTTGTCAAAAAGGGCCTCCGGTGCGCTGGTCGCTCCCGACACATAGGCCTTGGGCTGGCTGCCGGATAACTCATCTTCGGACGATACTACAGTCACGCCAGGCGAGGTGATATCCATTGCCGGCTGGGCCACTTCATCGCCGGTGGTCATGGAAGGCGGAAGGGCGGATTCGTCCCTTCCCCACCCGGAAGGCTGATTGGTCATATCGAAATGGAGGACGCCGCCGTTGGCGATTTCATCGTGGTTGAGATAGGTTCTGTCAAGAGCTTCCCCGTTTAAGGTTACACCCTGGACATAAATGTTTTCTTTGCTGTTGTTGGGAGCTTCGACCACCAAGGTTTTGCCGCCTCCCATATTGACGGTGGCCTTTGTGAAAAGCGGGGCGCCGATTACAAAATTGCCGCTTCCCATATCGGCGGGATAGATGCCCAATGCCGACAACAGATACCATGCCGACATCTCGCCATTGTCTTCATCGCCTGGATAACCCTGTCCAATGGAACTTCCGATATACAACCGATCCAGAACTTCTCTGACCTTCTCTTGGGTCCTGTCAGGACGTCCTGCGTAATTGTACATATAGATAATATGATGCGCCGGCTGATTGTTGTGGCTATACTGTCCCATTTTAAGCTCGCGGCATTCTCTCAGTTCATTTGCCGGGCCATAGGAGCCGTCGGTATAGTCGTTTTTCTCCGAGAAGAATTGATCGAGTTTTTCTGCCAGCTTGTCACGTCCGCCGTACAGATTGGCCATACCTTGTGCATCCTGGGGCGCAAAGAAGGCCGAGTTCCATCCATTGGTTTCTGTGTAGCCATTTCCCCATGCCTTCGGATCGTACACTTCGTCGTATTCTTGCCATGTGCCGTCATAGTTCTTGGGATAGAACCATCCGCCATCCTTGGGGTTGAAGAGAAGGGTATAGTACAAAGCGCGGTTGTTGAAATACTGATACTCATCGTTGAGCTTCTGATACTCTGCGCTGTCCTTGTCTTCCATCTGATCCATCATGGCTTTGGCCATCTTGGCCACGCCTGCGTCGTTGATATACTCTTCCATGGACCAGGAAACAGACTTGTCATTATCCTCTCTTCCATTGTAACCATAGAACATAGCGCGGTTAAAATCATCGCGTCCACATCCCGGAGTTCCTGGAACTGCGAGAGTTAAACCGTTACGCAATGCAGAGTCATAGGCGTTCTGATAATCAAACTCCATCCCTCTTAAGAGGGCGTCGCCAAAGATAACGTCGGAACTGGTGCCCACCATGGAGTTTCTTCCTCCAGGGCAAACCCAACGAGGCATCCATCCGGTGTCTTTGTAATGCTGCACCATTCCGTCCAGAAGCTGACTGGCGTCTTCGGGATCAAACAATTCATAAGCGGCCCACGCGGTGCGATAGGTATCCCAGAAGCCGTTGGTGGTGTACATAACACCGTCTTTGACCTCAGGTTTATGATTCTCATCGTACACGCCATCGATTACGGCACCATTTTCGCCATAGGGGCTCATGTACTGCATATGCGGCTCTTCTTTTGTGCCGGTGTTTTCCGAATAAAGGTTGGGATAGGAATACAACCGATACAGATTGGAATACAGCGTAACCTTCTGCTCTTCGGTCGCGCCTTCCACTTCAATGGTGGACAATCTGTCGTCCCACACCTTCTGGGCTCGCTGGTAGACGGTATCAAATGTGTCATCCTCTGAAATTTCCAAAGCCAGATTTTTCTCTGCCTGCTCTGGGCTGATAAAGGATGTGGCTACTTTTAAAGTGACCTGCTCGGTGCCTTCCGGGAACGAAACGACGCCCTGCTTAATCTCAGCCCATGTCGGGTCATTCGTGACTTTCGTTTGTCCTTCCACATCAAACTCGCCATAAATATACATAGTATTCATGCCGTTGTTTCTGTTGTTGGATGTCGCGTGGAAGGTCTTGCCGTCAAATTCCAAACTATTAGGACCTAATTGATTTTCCCAGCCGCCGCGGGTGTTGCTTAACACTACATTGCGGTAGGGGGAATCCTTGTCAAAGGTGAAACGTATGACAGCAGCATGCTCGGTAGGAGTAACTTCCAAACGAGCACCTGCCGCAGGCGAACCCTCGTCAAAGGATACGCTGTAGTAATGCGCCTTGGCGATCTCATTTTCATGGGAAAAGTCCGAAGCCAGCTCATCTAAACCAACGAATTCTCTGTTCATCATATCCAGGGATGTATTGGCCATGAATTCATAGGTGCCGCGGTCGCCGATCCAATAGCTGGCAACATGGCTGACGGTCAAATATTTAAACCGATTTTGAGGAGCTGTCTGATATCGATAGATGTATTTGCCCGTGTCGTTGGCCGGAGCCCAGAAGTTAAAGCCATGGGGCATGGTGACAAACGGGGCGGTCAGCCCTCGGGACAGTTCTTCGCTGTCGTTTGTTCCGCGCAAAATATTGACGTAATCGGAAAGATGATCGTATTCCGTGGGTTTTACCGTCTTGATGCTGATGTCGTCAAAATAGGCGCGGAAAGGAGCATCGGTATCCTTCGGGTTGGAAGGATTGTGATAAGAGATCAAAATGCGGTCAATTGTCTTACCATTCGCTACATCGCCGATGTCGGAATACACGTGGTTCCACTGACGGGAGCACAAATATTTGGACTCACCCTGGGCAGCAGCTTCCACCCGATTGCCATATTGGTCCACGGCATTCAGCTGGCTTAAATAGGTTCCGTCTGTAAAATGAAGATCCACTGCTACATAAGAGCTTGTGTAATCATAATCGTATGCATAGTCATCCCCATCCCACTGCGGGAATACCAGGTAGGAAAGCCGGGTATCCTCGTTGACCGGAATGGAAAGATTATCGTAAACAACATTTTGGCTGTATGCCTCTTCCGAACCTTGGTGGACTCCCGAAATCTGGAACGCCCGAACCCCTGTCCAGCCCCGGATGGGATCCCCTTCTGCAATGGGGATCGGGCCGCCCGTCGGGATGCTCAACATGCCGTCCTTCTGTTCGGGTAGAGGATTCTGGGGATCGCCCAAGGCAAATTCCGCAATGCTAGTGGAGTCAGCTCCTCCATTTTCTGTAACCGTCAGACGGTAATATTGAAACGCCGTGTCATTTTCAATGGAAAAGGACGCTCTTTCTCCCCGCTCGTTAAATTGATAGGTCCTAGTATCCAGCTCTGTCCAAACGTCTTTGTCGTTGGATCCAGACAAGGTCCATGCCACAGGATCGTTTTCCTGTCCATTTTCAGAGGACGTCATCGCGTAAGTACGTACCACTACCGGACTTTCCAGATCAAAGAAAAGTTCCGGCGTACTTGTGTTGGTCAAGTAACTGCTGGCGGGATCACAGTCGGTTAAGTTTTCAATGACATCGTCATAATTGGCGGCTTCCGGACCATTGATCCCGGTAAACTTCCCTATGTATTCCCCGGAAATAGGATCATCGCCAATCTCACCTGGAATCACATGAGAGGTAACCGGCAAACCGTCCTGTCCTTTTTCCACTGTGTTGACATGTGCCAGCGGCTCGTCTATTTCAAACGACGTATGAAAACTGATGTCGTCGTCCGGCTCTGCCGCTGAGACCATTGGGATTGATCCTGTAACCACACTCGATGTCATCAATACACTCAAAAGCATGGCTACAGTCTTTTTCATTTTCATCTCTTATCACCATCCTGTAAAAAAATAAATATATTATTAATATTATAAAATATTTATTTTTTTATTTCAATATTAATTATATATAAATATATAAAAATTTTATTGTTATTTATGCTATTTTTTAATTAAATTTAAACCAAATTTATAATCAGTACGATTGTTTAGTGAATTTATATCATTTTTCTGTGCTGTAATATCTCATTTAATAGCTTTTTGCTCTAATAATCAGAATAAAAAGAAAGGGTTTATCTCCTATTCAGGAGATAAACCCTTTCTTTCGTAAACCCTGCCCGTTTACAGCAGGATTTTTTTACTGCTATGCATTATAAAGATGCATCTTATCTTTTTTATTTCATCATGCTGGCAACTTCATCAGCGAAGTTGTCTTCACGCTTCTGGAGGCCTTCGCCCTTCTCGAAGCGCACCATTTCCTTCACCCTGATTACGCCGCCCAATTCCTTAGCGACCTTATCAATGTACTGGCCAACGGTCATAGCGCTGTCCTTTACAAATGCCTGATCAATCAAGCAGTTGTTCTCATAGAATTTGCCGATACGGCCATCCACCATCTTCTTGATGATATTTTCAGGCTTCTTGGCATTCTTTTCATCGTTCTTAATCTGGGCGATGAGGATCTCACGCTCTTTCTCAATGACCTCAGGAGCCACAGAGTCGCGGTCAATGTAGGTGGCGTTGAGAGCGGCGATCTGCATGCAGACGTCCTTTGCCATCTCTGCGAACTTCCCGTCGGAAGTATCAACATTCTGCGCCTCGAAATTGACCATAACACCGATGCGGCCGCCGCCATGGATATAAGTAGCGACGTCGCCTTCCTGGCGGGCAAAACGACGGATCTTGATGTTCTCACCGATGGTGAGGATCTTCTCACGCAGCATTTCTTCCACGGTCT
The DNA here is from genome assembly GCA_904397895.1 of uncultured Clostridia bacterium. Classification (GTDB taxonomy): domain Bacteria; phylum Bacillota; class Clostridia; order Oscillospirales; family Acutalibacteraceae; genus Solibaculum. The sequence continues at coordinate 14,088 of CAJFOZ010000026.1, read as the reverse complement.
CATTGGAACCAGCGGGTTTCAGCCCCATTAGAGCCTCCACATCAGCCGGGTTCTGGTCGATAACGGTCTCGGCCAATTTGGCAACAAAAGCCTGGAATTCAGCATTCTTACCGACAAAGTCGGTCTCAGAGTTGACTTCGATTACTACGCCAGCCTTTTTGGACTGATCCACAGTGGCATATACAATGCCCTCAGCGGCAATACGGCCGGATTTCTTAGCTGCAGCGGCCAAGCCCTTTTCGCGCAGGAATTCGAGAGCCTTCTCCATATCACCTTCCGAAGCGGTCAGCGCCTTTTTGCAGTCCATCATACCACAGCCGGTCTTCTCACGCAGAGCGGCTACATCCTTGGCAGTAAAAGCCATACTTCTATTCCTCCATATCCTGTATCAGTATAGTTTCTAAAAAAATGCCCGTGCTTTTGAAGGCGCGGGCATTTCACCTACAAATCTTATTCCGCAGCGGGAGCTTCTTCCTCAGCTTCAGCTTCTTCTGCCGCATCTTGTTCGCCCTGCTTGCCTTCCAGGTAAGCGTTGGCCATGGTAGCGGAGATCAGCTTGACAGCGCGGATGGCGTCGTCATTGCCGGGGATAACATAGTCGATCTCATCGGGATCACAGTTGGTATCGACAATAGCCACCACCGGGATACCCAATTTCTTGGCTTCAGAAACAGCAATCTTCTCTTTTCTAGGATCAACCACAAATAGAGCGCCGGGCAGCTTTTTCATTTCTTTGATGCCGCCGAGGAATTTCTCCAGACGTTCAATTTCCAGGTTGAGCTTAATGACTTCCTTTTTGGGGAGAGCGTCAAAAGTACCGTCCTCTTCCATGCGGCGCAGCTGGGCCAAACGGTCGATACGCTGACGAATGGTGCGGAAGTTGGTGAGCATACCGCCCAGCCAGCGGGCGTTGACATAATGGACGCCGGCACGCAGGGCTTCGTCGCGGATGGATTCCTGAGCCTGCTTTTTGGTGCCGACAAACAGGATGGTTTCCCCGTTTTCAGCCAGTTCGCGGACGAACATATAAGCTTCCTCCAGCTTGCGGACGGTCTTCTGCAAATCGATAATGTAGATACCGTTGCGCTCGGTGAAGATATAGGGAGCCATCTTGGGGTTCCAGCGACGGGTCTGGTGGCCGAAATGGACACCTGCTTCGAGAAGCTGTTTCATAGATACAACTGCCATTGAAAAAATCCTCCTTTGGTTGTTACCTCCGCAAAGCCTCTCCACTGCCGCGCACCTTTCAAACGAAAAGCACCAGCGCGTCAAACAGCCCTGCGTGTGTTCTGGTATTTTGCCGGATTATTATACCACGTAACTTTTCCAATTGCAAGGGGAAAAGCGTCACTTTTCCCCTTCATCCGTCAAGAAACCTCATTGGCCGTCGGCAAAAAAGGCGCTGAAGGCGTTGTGAGCCATATAGACGTCGATTTTTGACACCACTTCAAAGGGTGCATGCATAGACAAAACCGGCACGCCCACGTCCACAACGTCCACGTTGAGGGCCGCGATAAACATGGCAACCGTCCCGCCGCCGCCGGCATCCACTTTGCCAAGCTCGCCAGTCTGCCACTTGACGCCCTTCTGGTCAAACAAACGCCGTACCTGGCCGACAAATTCAGCCGAGGCGTCGGATGTCCCGGATTTCCCCCGGGCTCCGGTGTACTTGGTAACCACCACGCCATAGTTGATCTTGGCGCAGTTGCGGGGATCCATGACGTCTGGCCAAGTGGGATCAAAGGCGGCGTTGACGTCGGCCGACAGGCACTGGGAATGGCTCAGCACCTGGTAATAAGGCACACCCTCAGCGTCTGCCAAAGACTGGATAAAATACTTCATATAGGCGGAATTGAGGCCGGTATTGCCGTCCGAACCGATTTCCTCTTTGTCGGTCAGCACTGTGACGGCGGTATACTCCGGATGCTCGCACTCCAATGTGGCAGTGAGGGCGGTGTAGGCACATACCCGGTCGTCCTGCCCGTAGGAGCCGATGAGGCTGCGGTCAAAGCCCACATCCTTGGCTTTATAGGTCGGGACCAGCTCCAATTCAGCTGAGAGGAAGTCCTCTTCGGTCATGCCGTATTTTTCGTTGAGCAGGCGCAGGATATTGAGTTTGCACAATTCAGAAGCCTTGTCGTCCTTAAAGGGGCGGGATCCCACCAAGATATTGAGCTCCTCCCCCTTGATGCCTTCATTCAAGGTGCGTTTCATCTGTTCGTTTGCCAAATGGGGCAGCAGGTCGGTGACGCAAAATACAGGATCTCCTTCGTCCTCGCCCAACTTTACATCCACAAATTTGCCGTCCTTCAGCACGATGCGGCCGTGGAGGGACAAGGGCATAGCCGTCCATTGGTACTTTTTGATTCCGCCGTAATAATGGGTCTTAAAAAGGGCCATCTCGCCGTCCTCATACAGGGGATTGGGTTTGAGGTCCAGGCGGGGGGAATCGATATGGGCCGCCGCGATGCGCACACCTTCCTTCAAGGAACGCTTGCCCATCACTGCCAAAATAACGGCCTTGCGGCGATTTACATAGTACACACGATCGCCAGGCTGATACTGTTTCCCCTCTTCAAAGGGGACAAAACCTTTGTCTTTGGCCATTCGCTCGATGGTATCCACTGCTTCCCGCTCGGTTTTGGCGTTGTCCAAAAAGCACTTATACTGTTGGCAGTAAGCGTCGGCCTCACTGATGGTGGAATCAGGCAATTCCTGGCCCAAATTCTTGCGCTTTAAAGCCAGCTTCTCCTGGAGCAGCTGGGCTTGGGTTTTGGTTTCTTCGCTCATGATAAAGACCTCCTTGTGTCAATTTAGCATTTATCTACTTCCACTGGTACAAATGGGTATATATATTGTAAGTATGCATCACTTTATCCACATAATTCCTGGTATCCTCAATGGGGATGTAGTCTAAGCTTTTTCCGTCCGACGAATAGGCCGAATCCCCAAGCCATTTGTTGACGTTGCCACGGCCGGCGTGGTACGCTGCCAAGGCGACCTCCGGCGTTTTAAATTCGTCCAAAAGGATGCGCAAAAGCTGGCATCCGTAATAAATATTGACCTGTGGCGTTTTTAAGTCCTCAGCCGACAAATCCTCCTGGGATCCCAGCACGTACCGGACCCAATCAAAGGTATCGGGCGTAAGCTGCATCAAGCCGATGGCATTTGCATAGGACTCGATTTCCGGCCGGAAATGGCTTTCGGTCCGCATGACCGAGTAGACGAAAGCCTCGTCCAAATCGGCTTGATGGGCCGATTGAGCCACTAGGTCGGCATAGGGGATGGGATAGGCCTTTTTAGTAAAATCTACGTTGGCCCACCAAAGTCCCGCTACGCTGACGGACAGCACCAATAGAGTCCCAATCCATGCAAAAAAACGTCTCAATCCACAAGTCTCCTCTCCACCCGACGGCACAGGTCTTCCACTTGACATTCCAAACTTTTGGCGTCTCCTTCGTTGATCAGAACAAGGTCGGCACGCTTTCGATAAAAATCATCCTCCGGCTGGATATCCATGCGGCGGAGCGCCTCGGATCTGGTCAGGATGTCCCGCTGCATGATCCGGTCGAGCCGCATCCCCTTGGACGCCAGAACCGCAGCCGTCATGTGGCACATTTGATCCGACCCGCTTTCAAACAGAAGGGGCACGTCCAACAAAATACGTCTCTCCCCTTTGTCCTGGAGAAAAGCGAGGCGCCGCTGCATTTCATCCAAAATAGCCCAATGGGTAATATCATTGAGCTTCCGGGCCGTTTGAGGGGATGCAAAGGCCAGAGCGGCCAGCTGCTTCCGGTTTAAGGAACCGTCATCCTGCAAAACGTCCGGCCCAAATACCTCTTTCAGGCGAACAAGCACCGGTGACCCCGGCGCCATGACGTCCCGGGCCACCTGATCGGCGTCCACCACGGCAAACCCTCTCTCACCCAGCATGGCTGCTATGGTGCTTTTCCCCGATCCCGTGGGACCGGTTAACCCTACAATTACATGATTCACAGCTCTACCACCTCAAAGGCCGCTGCCCGCATCAGGCGGTTGTACACCGCAAGTCCCATACCGTCCATGTCGGGATAGCGGGCATACACCACGTCCACATTTAGGCCATCCAAATGCCTCAGGGCGTCAAATAATCCCCGGGCCTGGGTGTCCGGCCGTCCGGCATGGCCGTAAGGCACGGCCGGCACTTTGATGTACGGCAGGTCCTCGTCAAAACACAAGGCCCCTATTTTATCCCCTTTGCTGTTGACGTACCGGGCAAAGTCCCGGCTTTCCCCCTTGACCACAATTACCTTGGTGTGGGGGGCGTAGTGCTTGTATTTCATACCGGGAGACGCCGCCTTTTCCCCTTGTTCCAAAGCGTGATAGACGGCTGGATGAATATCGATGGGGCCGATGACCGATTCAATTTGTTCCGGCGTCACTCCTCCCGGGCGCAGCAACAGCGGGCGTTCCTCTACTAGGGACAATACCGTTGACTCCACCCCTACGCCGCAGGGGCCGCCGTCTAAGACCGCCTCGATCCGACCCTCCATGTCGGCCAGCACATGGCCGGCGGTGGTAGGGCTGGGCGATCCCGACAGATTGGCCGACGGCGCTGCCAATGGCACGCCTGCCGCCTCAATAACCGCCCGGGCAACCGGATGGGAGGGCAGCCGGATGCCCACCGTGTCCAGCCCTCCTGACGTCTTGTCCGGGATACAATCCGCCTTGGGCAGTACCATGGTCAGAGGCCCCGGCCAGAAGGCTTTTGCCAGTTTAGCGGCCGATTCCGGCACGGTACGCGCCACTTTTGTGATATGATCCAGATGAGCGATATGAACGATGAGGGGATTGTCGGAAGGACGTCCCTTTGCTTCAAAGATGCGTGCCACCGCCTGGGGATTGAGGGCGTCGGCCGCCAGGCCGTATACCGTCTCAGTGGGGATGGCAACCAAACCTCCATCCCGCAGGATGGCGGCTGCTCCCTGGATCCCCTTGTCCTGCACATCCGGTTTTTCAATGGTTAAGTGCTTTGTTTTATCCATAACATCCGCTTTCTTTCTGGGATCTAAAGCTTACTGTTGATCCGACGCCTTGAGCTTTTCCGCCCGGTCAGCGGTGATGAGGGCGTCGATGATTTCATCCAAATCACCGTTGAGCACTGCCTCCAATCGATAAAGGGTCAGCCCGATGCGATGGTCGGTAATGCGGCTTTGTGGATAATTGTAGGTCCGGATCCGCTCCGAACGGTCGCCGGTGCCCACCTGGGCTTTGCGTTCAGCGGCAATGGCGCTCTCCTGCTTCTCCCGTTCCCCTTCCAACAGGCGGGCCCGGAGGATCTTCATAGCACGGTCTTTGTTCTTATACTGGCTGCGCTCGTCCTGGCACTCCACCACCAACCCGGTGGGCAGATGGGTGATGCGGATGGCCGATTCAGTCTTGTTGATATGCTGTCCGCCGGCCCCGCTGGAACGGAAGGTATCGATTTGCAGGTCGGTGGGGTTAATGTCAATCTCCACCTCGTCGGCCTCGGGAAGCACCGCCACCGTGACGGTGGATGTATGGATACGTCCCTGGGATTCGGTCTCAGGCACACGCTGTACACGATGGACACCGCTTTCAAATTTCAACCGGGAATAGGCTCCTTCGCCGGAGATCATGAAACTGATCTCTTTGTATCCCCCCAGCTCGGTCTCGTTGGAGCCCAGCACTTCCACCTTCCAGTTATGGGTCTCAGCGTACATGGAGTACATCCGGAACAGAACCGCGCAAAACAAGGCCGCTTCTTCACCGCCCGCCCCGCCGCGGATTTCCACAATGACGTTTTTGTCGTCGTTGGGGTCTCTGGGGAGCAGCAGGACTTTGATATCCTCCTGAAGACGTTCCATCGTCTCTTTGGAAGAAGACAGTTCCTCTTCCACCATCTCTTTGAAATCCTTATCCAGCCCACCGGCATCCAACAGGGATTTTGCTTCGTCAAAAGATGCTTTGGCGGCTTTGTATTCCCGATATTTCCCCACTACCGGTTCCAGTTGCTTTTGCTCCCGCATCAGCTTTGTATACTGCTCCATGTCCTGTACAATCTCTGGATCGTACAGCTTCGTTGCGATCTCTTCGTACCGCTTTTCCACTTCGGCCAATTTTTCAAACATACTGCGCACCTCTCCCTATCCTATTCTTACCACACAATCGAGCCGGTACGCTACCCTTTGTCCTCCGGCCGGATAACCTTTTTAATATTGCGTTCCGCCTTGGCCCGAGGTACCATGACCTCCCGGCCACACTTCTGGCAACGGATGCGGAAATCCATCCCCGAACGCAGCACCAAAAACAAGTTCCCGCCGCAGGGATGATTTTTCCTCATCTCCAAAGTATCCCCTACTCGAACATCCATGGCCATTCTCCTTTAACCACACATTGTGGTATATTATACCACCAGTTTTCCACAAAACGCAAATACATTCCCTACACCCTTATAAATCCTATCCCGGAGATTTTTGGTCATTGTACCGAAAGGAGTCTTTTCTGATGCGCGCCCGTATTTATGCCCACTTTTCTTCTATGCCGTTGGCTCAGTCGGCTGCAAGCTCCGTAAAGCACTACGGCTGTAATCTTTATGCGTTACAAATCGTCTCCAACCCTTGTCCTAACTCCACCCATCGCCCTTTTGCAGGAGGAAGCCTGTTCCCTGCATGCAGCCCATCGGCAAACTCCTCTTGGCCTCTGGCCGTCCCCGGAGGGAGTAGTGCCGCCTGCCCTCTTTTTTTAGATCCTGCCTCTCAATTGGGATATCCGGCTCCAGCGGAATGTCCACCGCCTGTTATGTTGCCGGCAGCTGTATCGGCCCGCCGGCCAAAAGACGGCGTCACCTTGATGATCCAGACCGACGGCCACTGGGCCTCCCCCGCCGCTCAGCTGCTTAAATCCTGTGGAGGCCAAGGCATCTCTATCTTCTGATCCCCTCATAAAATTTACAAGGGTGCTTCACGTCTAAACCCGGCAGGCCCAGTCATATATATGGAACGAACCGGCGGTCAGCGCCGGGGTCATCAAAAGGGAGGTTAAGAAAATGACGCATTTTTATCCCGAAGGCCTGCTGCTGGATACGTTGGAAAACAAGGCCGCACAAAGCAGCCGCGCCGCCTTGGAAGAAGCGCGGCAACAGGGACGCATCCTGGAAGGACGTGCCACATTGTGTGACAGTATGCATAATCTATGGGTGGATTTAGGATGCATGCGGGGAATGATCCCCCATGACGAGGGGGCCTATGGCATCCGGGAGGGATCGGTACGGGACATCGCCCTCATCTCCCGGGTCAATAAGCCGGTGTGTTTTGTGGTCACCGGTTTTGACAGGGATTCCATAGGGGTCTATGCACTTCTATCCCGCCGGGCCGTACAGGAACAATGCCTGCGCAGTTACATCGCCGCCCTGCGCCCTGGAGACGTCATCCCCGCCCGCGTCACCCATTTGGAACCTTTTGGCGCTTTTGCCGACATCGGCTGTGGGCTCCCGTCCCTGATCCCCATCGACTCCATCTCGGTTTCCCGCATCTCCCATCCCAGGGATCGGTTTTCTACCGGCATGGACATCCGCGCCGTGGTGCGGTCGGTGGAGCCGGGCGGACGTGTGTGCCTAACTCATAAGGAGCTGCTGGGAACATGGGAACAAAACGCCTCCTTGTTTGAACAAGGGGAAACGGTGGCTGGCGTCATCCGCAGCGTGGAGAATTACGGCGTATTTGTGGAATTGGCTCCCAATTTAGCCGGATTGGCCGAGCCCCGTGACGACGTCCATGCCGGCCAACAGGCCTGTGTGTTTATCAAAAGCCTGATCCCCGACCGGATGAAGGTAAAGCTCATTATCATCGACGCCTTTGACGCTGATTATCCTCCGGCTGAACCCCGTTATTTCTTTGAAGGCGACCGTATGGAATGTTGGCGTTATTCCCCAGAACAATGCACCCGTGTCATTGAAACGGTGTTTACGAATCCACCGGAGGAAACATAACCAATCGCAAGGCCCCCACTTCCCTCAGAAAGAGAAGCGGGGGCCTTTTTTCTCTGATTTGCCTCAGTCGATGTTTTTAGAAGTCCGCAGGTTCTGACGGGTATGACGCAATTCAGAAATAAGCTGCATCATGGCCTCATCGTTTTTCTTGGCCTGCTCCCGGACGCTGACTACATTGGCTGTCAGCACTTCGTCGGCCCGTTTCATCAATTCGTCCACATAGTCGTTGGCCGCCTTGCGCATCTCACGGGATTTCAACTGGGCCTGGCTGAGGATCTCTGTGGCCTTTTGTTGGGCCTGTTTGGTGATCTCCTCCTGGGCCACCAGGCTGCGGGCACGCTCCTCTGCGGCACGGACAATGCCCTCGCCCTCCCGGCGGGCTGTGGCGATAATGTCGCCTCGATCGGCCACAATGGCCCTGGCTTGGCGGATCTCCTGTGGTAGATTGAGGCGGATGTCATCCACAATCTCTTGTACCCGCTCGGAATCCACCACACATTTACCGCCGCTTAAAGGAAAATTAAACGCTTTTTCCATTAGTTCGTCAATTTGATCCAGTAATTCGTCCACAGTCATTCAAGACGACCTCCTCTATAAAAACGGGATTGGATTTCTTCCATAATGCTGGGCGGCACAAATCCAGAGATGTCTCCGCCCAAAGTAGCCACCTGCTTGACAATGCTGGAACTTAAAAACATGTATTCCGACCGGGTGGTGAGGAATACCGTCTCCAGCTCCGGGTTCATACGCTTGTTGGTCAGGGCCATCTGGAATTCATATTCGAAGTCGGACACCGCCCTCAACCCCTTGACTACCGCTTTGGCCCCCTTTTCCCGGGCGTAATCGGCCAGCAATCCATCGTAACAGTCCACCTCTACATTGGGAAGATGGATGGTGCGGCGAAGCATATCCACCCTCTCCTGGGCGGAAAAGGCCGGCTTTTTATGAAAGTTAGCCATGACCGTCACGATCACATGGTCAAACATAGAGGCGGCGCGGGTGACAATATCAATATGCCCCAGCGTCACCGGGTCAAAACTGCCTGGACAAATAGCGGTAATCACGATGCCTCACCTCGATACAATGAAATCAGAATCTGACCGTAAGAATAGGTCCGCACTTGGTTTAAACCTCCTACCACAGGCGGCAGCTCCGTCCCTTTTGGATGCTCGCACACCAGGCTTCCACCGGCGTTGAGACGCGGCGCCACCAGAGGAAGCGCCTCTTCCAGCATACCTTTGCGATAGGGTGGGTCTAAAAACACAATGTCAAAGGTTCCCGTATTGCCCGCCAAATAGGAGGCGAAATCGCTGCATACCACTTGGGCGTTTTGGCTAAGGCCGGTATTTTGCAAATTCTGCTGGATGACCTTGATGCTTTGCGCACTGGAATCCACAAATACCGCCGACGCTGCGCCCCGGCTCAATGCCTCAATGCCCAATTGGCCCGATCCGGCAAACAGATCCAAAACCCGCCGTCCTTCCAGGTCAAATTGCAAGATGCTAAACAGCGCTTCCTTGACTCGTTCTGTGGTGGGGCGCACATCGGTCCCTTCCCTTGTAATGAGACGTTTCCCTTTGGCAATCCCTGTAATCACTCTCATTGTCTCCACCCCTTTCCAAACAAAGCGGTCATTGGCAGCCGTCCCTTCGGCCCAACATACGGCATTGACTTGATTCCTAACACCTATTCAAATCGACACTATCTTCTTTGATTCTTTTTATTATCCCATCTTGTGAGCGGGTTTGTCAAGAGGATTGCAGGGGGTGAAATGCAAAACCACTCCAGTTTTCTCCAAATGCTGTTGCGAAGTTTGAATTGTTCGGGTATACTTTTAAGATGAGTCTAATTGCATCATTGACAAGGAGGTTTTCTTTTATGCTTTATTGGCTGGAAAACGATCAAATAAAAATCAGTGCCGATACTATGGGCGGTGAACTCCATCACATCACCGGCAAAAAAGAGGGAACGCAGTATCTTTCCGATGGTGATCCCGCTTTTTGGAAATACCATGCCCCGATTCTTTTCCCCATCGTCGGCAAACTGAACGACAATACTTATACCGTGGAAGGGAAAGCCTATCACCTTCCACAGCATGGCCTGGCCCGCATCCGGGAATTCCAACTGGTCAGTCAGTCGGCAAACCATCTTACTTTTGAATTAAGCTCATCGGCCGATACATTGGCCGTTTACCCCTATTCTTTTGTGCTGCGCATCATCTACCGCTTGGATGGCAACAATCTATCGGTTACCTACGAGGTTTTAAATCCCGATAGTTCCACCATGTATTTTTCCATCGGCGCCCATCCGGCATTCCACTGCCCGCTGGAGGACGGGGAACGTTTGGAAGATTACAGCTTGGTATTTGATTCCAAGGAAACGGTTTCCCGCATCCCTCTCAACGACGAAGGCCTCCTAAAGCGGGATAAGATCCCCTTCTTGGATCAGCAAAACACAATTGCCTTGAGCCACCAGCTTTTTTCTCAGGATGCGCTTATCTTTGACTCCCTCAAATCCTGCACGGTGCGTTTGGTGTCCAAGAATCACAAGAAAGGCCTGGTATTCGACTTCAGTGAATTCCCTTACCTGGGCATCTGGACCATTCCGGATAAAAAGGCCCCTTTCGTATGCATTGAGCCCTGGTTTGGCCACGCTGATTTTGAGGATTTCCACGGTGATTTCACCCAAAAGGAGGGGATTCTCTCTTTGGATGCCGGTGGGGTCTTCCGCTGTACCTACTCGATCCAAATCAATCAGTGATATTTTCCTCACAAAAACGATGAAAAATCCCTGTGCAAGGTGCACAGGGATTTTTTCTTTGTCTTTTCTTCCCCATTCCCCAGGAAATACTGCAAAAAAATCACGAATCTTCCTCGTCAAAATAGGCCCTTACCGCTTTGGCCGCCTGGGCATTCATACCCTTGACGGCGCTGAGCTCCTCCTCGGTGGCCTCTTTGACGCGCCCCACCGTCCCAAAGGTCCGCAGTAGTGCTTTTGCTCGGGTAGGGCCAATGCCGGGGATCCCCTGAAGCGTAGAGGAAATGGCCGATTTGCTCCGTTTTTGGCGGTGATATCCAATGGCGAACCGGTGGACCTCCTCCTGAATGTCCGACACCAAAGTAAACACCGACCGGGTAGCGGCGATGGCGATCTCCGCCCCTTCCGATGTGATGGCACGGGTGCGATGTTTGTCGTCCTTTACCATTCCAAATACCGGCACGTTTAAACCGTGGGCCCGGATAACCGGCAGGACGGCCGCCACCTGTCCTTTGCCGCCGTCCATGAGGATCAAGTCGGGCAGACGGCCGAACCCTTCCCCCGTCCCTTTCTCCTCCTCATACCGGTTAAAACGGCGGGACAGCACCTCGTGAAGGGATGCATAGTCGTCCTGGCCCTCGAACCCCTTGATAGCAAATTTACGATAGGCCGATTTTAAAGGGCGGCCGTCCTCAAATACAACCATGGCCCCGACGTTATCGCTGCCGGCGGTGTTGGAAATGTCGTAGGACTCGATATACCGCGGTGGGGACTCCAAGCCCAAAAGCCTGCCTAATTCCTCCAGCGCCGCCACCTCTTTGCCGGTACGGCCCACGTCCTGAGCCAGTTTTTCAGAAGCATTTGCACGGCACATATCCACCAAATGCCGCTGCTCCCCCCGCTGAGGAATTTGGAGCGTTACTTTTCGTCCTGCCCTCTCCGACAGCCACCGTCCCAACAGCTCCATATCCTCGGCCGGTTCATCCATGGCAATGACAGGGGGGATGGCGTCGGGACGCATGGTATAATACCGCTCCACAAACTCTTGCCGGGCCTCCGGTTCGGTGTCGATTTCCCCCAGGAGGAAACTCTCCTGGTCGTGGAGACGGCCGTTTGTAAAGCGGAAGACCTCCACCGCAGCCTTTTCCCCCATCCGTGCCATAGCGATGACATCCTGCACCGGCACCCGCGACATGACCACCTTCTGCTTTTGGGACACCCGTTCGATGGCCTGGATCCGATCCCTGAGCCTGGCCGCCTTTTCAAATTCCAGATTTTCAGCTGCCTGTTCCATCCTCTGTGTCAATTCCTTCTTGGAGAACGGCTTTCCACCTTTGAGGAAATCCACCGCCTCCTCCACAATGTCCTCATATTCCTCAGCGCTGATTTTCCCCCGGCACGGGGCACAGCATTGCTTGATAAAAAAGTTAAGGCACGGCCTCCCCTTGCCCATCTCCTGAGGAAAACGTCGGCTACAAGTGGGCAATCCAAAAATCTTATTGGCCTCATCCACCGCTTGTTTGACCGTCCAGCCGCTGGTATAGGGGCCCAGATAGAGGGATCCGTCGTCGGTCATCTGCTTGGCTTCCGAGATGCGGGACCAGGGTCCTTTTGTCACCCGGACGTAATGATACCCTTTGTCGTCCTTGAGCAGGATATTATACTTGGGCATGTACTGCTTGATGAGGCTGCATTCCAGCACCAAAGCCTCGTATTCGCTGTCGGTAAGGATGTAATCAAAATCCTGTACCTGCTCCACCATACGGCGCACCTTGGGCGTATGCTGGTTGCCGGCGCCAAAATACTGGCTGACCCGGTTCCGCAAAGCTTTGGCCTTGCCGATATAAATAATCTGTTCTTTTGTATCCTTCATGATATATACGCCCGGTGTCAGCGGCAACCGCCGCGCCTTTTCCCTTAACGTGTCCAGCCTCGGGTTCACTGGCCATCCCCCCAATCCAAGTACGAAAAAAGCACCGCCCTGCTTTAGGACGGTGCCCCTTATGATCACGCCTTACTTTTTACTCAGCAAAACCAGACTCTACCAGTTCCACCAAGCCGTCTACAGCCTGCTGCTCATCCGAGCCGTCGGCGATGATGCGGATGCTGGTGCCGCCGATGATGCCCAGGGACAAAACGCCCAGCAGACTCTTAGCATTGACTCTGCGCTCTTCCTTTTCCACCCAAATAGAGGACTTGAACTCATTGGCCTTTTGAATGAAGAAAGTGGCGGGACGAGCGTGTAACCCTACCTGGTTTTGAACCGTAACATCTTTTACATACATTCTAAAATCTCCCCCATAACAATAAAGGATTTATCATCCAAACATTATCTCACTACCATTATAGACACAAACCAAGGAACCGTCAACTTGATTATCAAGATTCACGCCGGTTTTTATCACATTTTGTATTGATGCCTAATAGGTCTTCCTTCCTCGTCCACGAAGTTTGTGTACATTGACGCATTTGTGGAAAACATTTGGTTGTTATTTACGATCAGAGGTAATAGAAGATGTCCAAATCGTCAAAAACAACTAAAAATCCGCTGATTTTTCACCAGTACAGGCCACTGTTTTCACAGTTACTCTGGACTTTGCTCTTTCCGGATGGCGGCCATAAGCTTGGCATCCTCTTTGCTCATAGTAAATTGTTCCAACATATCGGGCCTTTTATGCAAAGTTCTTTGCAAAGACTGCTTCCGCCTCCATGTTGCAATGTTGGCATGATGGCCGGAAAGCAATACCTCAGGCACTTCCCGGCCCTTCCACCGGGGAGGACGGGTATATTGAGGATACTCCAAAAGCCCTGCATAGTGGCTTTCCTCTGTAAAGCTCTCCTCATCGGCCAGCACTCCCGGCAACATACGCGCCACCGCGTCTACCACCGCCAACGCTGGCAATTCCCCACCCGTCAGCACAAAATCCCCAATGGAAATTTCCTCATCCACAATCTCTTCCAACACCCGTTCGTCCACCCCTTCGTAGTGGCCGCACAGCAAAGCGATGTGGGGCATTGACGCCAACTCCACCGCTTTTTTTTGGCGGAATACCCCTCCCTGTGGAGAAAGATAAATCAGGTGGGGACGGGTGCCGGTTGCACGCACAATGGCCTCAAAGCAATCGTAAATAGGCTGCGCTTGCATGACCATACCCATGCCGCCGCCATAAGGATAATCATCCACCCGGCGGTGTTTATCGGCCGTATAGGCCCGGATGTCGTGGCAATGAATTTCCACCAACTTGTTTTCCCTGGCGCGGCCTAGGATGCTTTCTCCCAGCACTGTCTCGCACATTTCAGGAAATAGGGTCATGATATCAATCCTCATCAAACAACCCCCT
>CAJFOZ010000025.1 GCA_904397895.1 uncultured Clostridia bacterium | reverse complement strand
GTCGTGACTTCATTCTACCAGAGGGCTGCAAACCATGTCTTCTTTTGTCCTCTTTTCAATTTTGCGAAACTTATTCTACCTTATCAAACGACGTAAGATTTTTTACGATTTCCTTTCGGAATCGGGATGATTTTATAGGGGATCCCTTACAAATCCATAAGAGGGGGTAACAAATGATAGACTATTTGGGCAAATATACAACTTTCATAAGAGAAAAATGCATTGTTCTAGACAAAATAGGCCAAAAGGCTTGTCGAAAGTGAGGGAAAGAGGTATAATAGAGATAATTTATTTTGTATGACCGCAAGGAGGATGGGAGATTGATGGAGATCAAATCGGATATTCAAATTGCGCAGGAGGCCCAGATGTTGCCCATTGCATCTATCGCTGAGAAAGCGGGTATCCCGGCGGATCGTTTAGAACCCTATGGTCGCACCAAAGCTAAGGTGGATCACAATCTGCTCCACGGCCTTCAGGATTGTCCTGACGGTAAGCTGATCCTGGTAACTGCCATTTCCCCCACCCCGGCGGGAGAGGGGAAAACCACCACCAGCGTGGGATTGGCTGATGCATTTGCACAACTGGAAAAAAAGGTGATGCTATGCCTGCGGGAGCCGTCTTTGGGCCCGGTATTTGGAATCAAGGGAGGGGCTGCCGGAGGCGGGTATGCCCAAGTAGTGCCGATGGAGGACATCAACCTCCATTTTACCGGGGATATGCATGCCATCGGCGCGGCCAATAACCTTCTGGCCGCTATGGTGGACAACCACATTTATCATGGCAATGAACTGGGGATTGACCCTAGGCGCATCACTTGGAAGCGATGCGTGGATATGAACGACCGCCAGCTGCGCTTTGTGGTGGATGGCCTAGGCGGCCGGGTCAATGGAACCCCTCGAGAGGATGGGTATGATATTACAGTGGCGTCGGAGATTATGGCGGTACTGTGCTTGGCTCAAGATCTGGAGGATCTAAAGGCGCGCCTTGCGAGGATCGTGGTGGGGTACACCTACGACGACCAGCCGGTAACAGCGGGGGATTTAAAAGCACAAGGGGCCATGACAGCTCTTTTAAAAGACACCATCAAACCCAACCTAGTGCAAACCCTGGAGCATACACCGGCGTTTGTCCACGGTGGGCCCTTTGCCAACATTGCCCACGGATGTAACAGCGTCATGGCCACCCGTATGGCGCTGAAACTAGCTGACTATGTGGTGACCGAAGCAGGCTTTGGAGCCGATCTGGGGGCAGAGAAGTTTTTTGACATCAAATGCCGTGTCGCCGGCCTTACGCCGGATGCCGTGGTGATTGTGGCTACTGTCCGGGCACTGAAACACCATGGCGGCGTTGAGAAATCCCGCCTTGGGGAAGAAAATCTGGAAGCTTTGGAGAGAGGTCTGCCCAATTTGCTTCACCATATTGAAAACATCACCAAGGTATTTGGCTTGCCTGCGGTAGTAGCCGTAAACCGTTTCCCAACCGACACCAAGGCGGAATTGGATTTGATAGAACGCCGTTGTGGAGAACTGGGCGTACCGGTGGCGCTTTCTGAGGTATGGGCCAAGGGAGGCGCAGGAGGCATCCAGCTGGCCCAGAAGGTCATGGAGGTTATGGAGCAGATGGAAAATCATTTTGCTCCTGTTTATCCTGACGACATACCTCTCCGGGAGAAGATCCGGACAGTGGCTCAAAAGGTATATGGCGCTAAGGACGTCCATTTTGAGCCTGCGGCAGACAAAGAACTGGACAAATTAGAGCGCCTAGGTTTTGGAACCTTGCCGGTCTGTATGGCCAAAACCCAGTACTCTTTTTCGGATGACAAGGATAAACTGGGTTGGCCGAAAGATTTTACCATTACAGTGCGTGGGGTAAAAGTATCGGCTGGCGCTGGTTTTGTGGTGGCTTTAACAGGCAATATTATGACCATGCCGGGTCTACCTAAGGTGCCAGCAGCCCAAGCAATTGATGTAGATGCGTCGGGCCGAATCACCGGATTGTTCTAAGTATCGATAAGGTTCTAGTCTGGGTTTCTGATCAAAATGGCCTGACAGCATTCGTGCAGTCAGGCCATTTTTCGTAGGAAATTTTTGAATAGAGGAGACTAACCCATATAGTTATCAGGAAAAAGCAGTTTATAGGCTTTTTGAGCGCACTGGCAACAAAATAGGCAAAACAACAATGATGATTGAGAGGTGCTTACAATGGCTAGTGATGAAAATGAAAAGATGATTTTAGAATATTATCCAGGATTGCCCATCACCTTGTCTTGGGGTACCAAGGTGCAGGCCGGATGGCATTATCACCGGGAACTGCATCTGTTTTATGTTGTAGACGGAAGTTTGAGTTTTTCCCTGGAAGATCGGAGCTGTACCATTCATTCCAACCAACTGGGTATACTCAACTCCATGCAGCTGCATGCGGGGGAGAAGAAAAAGACGTCGGGCCGATGGATCGACTTTTGTATAGAATTGGAAAACTACGAGGCCCTGTGGCCGGAACTGAGAGGGCTTTATTTTAACATTCAGGATTCTTCCATTAAGCAGGAGGAAATCAGCGGACTTTATCAGCTGTTGGCCAGCATTGTCCGAGAAGCAAACGAGCGAAAAAATGGATTTGCTGTGCGTATCCATTCATTGTGCGATCGAATCATTATCATGCTGGCCACACACTTTTCCTATTCTCGATCGGATATGCCCAGTGGGTTCGAAGGGGACCGGCAGTTGGAGGCTGTTTTAGAGTACATCAATAAAAATTACGGACAAAGCTGGTCACTGAAGAATTTAGCGTCTAAAGCATGTCTTAGTCCGCAATATTTGTCCAGGCGATTTAGTAATCGGATGGGAATGCCTTTGTCGGAATACATCAATACGGTAAGGGTGAAAAAGAGCTTACCGGATATTATTGCCGGCAATCAATCCATTCACGAAATCGCCCAAAGCTATGGATTTGCCAATATTACCTCGTACTACAAGATGTTTCGAAAAATTTTCCACACCACCCCCCACCAGTATTTTAAGAAATACCGGGAAGAAGGGGAGAGCAGTGCCAAGCAAGAGATAGCACAAAGTGACCAATTTGGAAATTTGTTTTCGTATATCCCTATGAACAATCGAAACAGCGATTTAAACAACCTGGGAGTGCCGGATATCCACATCTCTATTGATTTAGGCAATCGCAACCGATGCCTTAACAAGAGCTGGGGAAGAGTCTGCTGTCTGGGACGTATTTCCGACTCCATGGATTTTGGCTGGCGGGAGCAGGTGGTGCGTATTCAAAGGGATCTTTCGTTTGAATACATGATGTGTAATGATTTCAAAGGGGCCATGGTGGATGTAGAACGGGAAAGTGACGGCACCATAACGTACCGGTTTGACAGACTCAATCACTACCTGGACTTTTTACGCAGCATGCACCTGAAGCCCATTATTGAACTGGGCTTTGTACCGCCTCACTTGGTTGCGGATCTACACTTGCCGTCCTATGTTTATCCTCCCAACGATCTGTCGGCCTGGTGCGACATGGTCAGTAAAATGGCCAATCATATCGTCAACCGGTATGGAAGGCATGAAGTGAGAAACTGGAAATTCTGCATTTGGCACAATCCCGATAGCCGGGCCTTTTGGCCCGACCGACGGGAGCGGTTTGCTGAATTGTTTGTCAGGACCTATCAGACCGTCAAACGGGTGGATCCGGAAATCCAAGTGGGAGGATGTGACTTCCGTTGGCAGACGGCCCGCCATGGCTGGCTCCAGCAGTTTTCTGAGCATCTAAAGAAGTATGGAATCTCACCGGACTTCTTATCATTTTCTCTTCACAGTGTGCAGCCTCAGTCGGATCAAGTCCCCTTGTCTATAGGGGATCTGAGCTTTCTGGATGTCAAAAGACAGCTCCACTTTGGGGAAAACAATTCCTGCATCCAGGAGATACGGGAGATCCGCAACCTGCTGGGAGGGATACATTGGAGTGAAAAACCTCTTTGGATCACAAATTTTAACATTCACGGTTATGAGGACGATCCCATCCATGATACCAGCTATATGGCGGCGTTTCTGGTAAAAAATATGTTGGCAGTGTGCAATGAGGTGGAGAGCATTAGTTTTTGCCCTGTAATCGACCGGCTTGGGAACGGGCGGTATCCCGGTATCTTCCACGGCGGATGCGGCCTCTTGACCCGCAATGGCATCCCCAAAAGCTCGTACAATGCGTTGCTTCTGTTGGATAAACTGGGGGATATGGTAGTGGAACAGGGAGAGAATTACATCGTCACCTCCAGCCAAGATGGAAATTATCAAATCCTGTGCTACAACTACTGCCATTATAACCAAGAGTATAGCAAATGCAGGGTGTCCAGTGTCTACGATAAGGATCGCTTTACCGATTTTGCCCAGGAAAGCTCACAGTCTTTTCAATTTGAACTCAAAGACATTCACGGCCATTATCGCATTAAACATACCAGCGTCAACCGGTCGTCCGGCTCCTCCCTGGACGCATGGATTCGTATGGGCATGCCGGAACATTGTTTGGACGACGAAGTGGACATTTTAAAATCCCGGTCGGTACCCGACTGTACGATTAAAACAGCAACCTACGATGGGATCGCCAATTTACAGTTGATTCTAGAGCCGCATGAAGTAGCGTTGGTAGAACTCATACGGAATTAGAAGCCTAAAAACGGACATATCACATGTTGACTCTTTTCTATCAGATTATGTTTCAAATTTAGGAATTTAGAACAAAGGAGCTGATTTGTCTTTTCGTGTTGGTATAATAAAACTAGAAATAAGTTAATAGGAGAGCTTACATTTATCCTAATTGTAATATATCATTAAAAGTAACATAGGGGATAAAAGATATGTTCAACAGCAGCTTGCTTTTTCGCACATAGGCATAGATGGGATGTGAAGTAAGTTCACTTAATCTAGTCTCACATATGTGCAAACACGAGGAGATGAAAAGAATGATACCGGAGGAAACCAGAATTGTATCAGAGGGATTGATGTTTCGTTTAGACTACTATCTATTTTCAAGAGAGCAAAAACGCTATGAGATTGAGGTTATCAAAACCAGCATGGTGGGTTCGCAGGAGCGGGCTAGGAGCTACTTACCGGTGTGCTCTCAGGAGAAAGCAGAAAAAATCGTCAAAATACTGGCTCAGGGCAGTGTAACACCTACATGCCTAGACGATACCATGCATGATTTAAAAGTGCTTTATTTATCCTAGTAAAGTGGGAAAGGGCAATCCTGTTGCCCTTTTGGGGGAATGAGATAGAGAGCAGTCCCGATGGCTAGGGAATCGGGAGGCCATCGCATACGAACAAATGAGAAGTCACACCGTTGGAGAGCGCAGCAGTTGTTTTTTAATACATTGGTGAATACCAACGGACAATCGTAAAAGAAACAAACATTGCTCTTTCGTTTTTTGTAGGCAGTGGTTTAGGGGGAAACACTTGAGCTGCTGCTAAAAAGAAATACGTTTTACTGCATAACAAAAGAAAATCCTGCCAAACTAATGACCAAGCAACATTTTCCGAAGATGGTCTAGGATGGGCGGAGCAACCGCTTTGCGGGATTTTCAAAGAAGTGCAAAACGGGCATATTTTCCGCCAGCCTAGGCAAAAATAAGGCTGGAGGTGCATGATTCGATGAGCAATCTGCGTTTTGAGAAAAGCAAATTCGGAAAGTTCTGGTCAGGCAAAGGGTTTTATATTGCGTTGGCGGTCTGCATGGTAGCGGTCGGCGGCGCAGCATGGTCGGCCTTTGGGGGAGGGGATTCGTCCCTCATGGAAAGCCAGGTGGATGACTATAGCTCTCAGGTGGTCGTAGACTGGGGGGAATCCCAAGCAGTGGACAACCCTGCCAGCGATATCCCAATTGTGGTCAGCGACCCTGGGGATTTGGAACCAGAAGAGTCGGAACCGGAATCCAGTACCACAGCGGTACAGGCTCCTGCGGAGCCTGAGGAAACATCCCAAGCCCCCGCTGCCAATCAGGATGACGGCAAACAGGCTGCGGTGATGTATCCGGCCGGTCAAAACGTCATGAAGGAGTTTAGCGGCGATGAACTGGTTTACTCCCAGACCCTCAAAGATTGGCGGGTCCATGACGGCGTGGATTTTGAAGTGGAAAAGGGTACGGCAGTCAAAGCGATGACCAATGGTACGGTTACCGATGTGCGCGAGGATCCCATGTGGGGCACAGTAGTGGAGATTGATCACGGGGATGGCATTGTGGCCGCATATTGCGGATTGGCCAAGAATGTGGCTGTCAAAAAGGGGGATGCCGTTACAACCAGTCAACAGCTGGGCGCCGTAGGGGAAATCCCTTGTGAAATTGCCGAGGCATCTCATTTGCATCTCAAAGTCACCAAAGACGACCAGGTTATCGATCCAGTAACCTTACTCCAGTAACAAAACATCAAAAAAGGCGGGCGCTGTTTTTAGCAGGGTCCCTACAGTCCATTCCGGATTGCGGGGATGCGCCTTGGTTCAGTGTGATTGTAGACTGCCTGAATCGAGGGTATGGAAAACAGTCCCGTCTTTTGTTGTATTTTGAGGGAATTGGAGAATGTCCATTGACGAACTGGTAGGCATGCTTTATCATGGTACATGAGGTGATTTTGGGATGTTTGCAGAGGAGCGGCATCGAAAAATTGTGGACTTGTTGCATGCCCATGGAACGGTCAAGGTCAAACAGCTTAGCGGGATGTTCCATGTCAGCGAGGATTGTATCCGGAAAGACCTTTCCTATCTAGAGAAGATGCAGCTGGTAAAACGCATCTACGGGGGAGCGGTGCTGCCCCGGGAGAACACGCTGGATCCCACCCTGGCCAAACGGAAAATTGAAGACGATCAGGGAAAGAGGATCATCGCGCAAAAGGCGCTTTCGCTCATCCAGCCTGGGGATACTATTTTTCTGGATATCTCCACCATCAACGCCATTCTGGCAAGGCTTCTACTGCAAAGCGGCAAAAGGGTGACGGTGGTTACCAATATGGTTGAGATTATAGAGGAATTTGCCACCCAGAGCAATGTCACCCTTATTGCAACCGGCGGTACATTTAACCAGTTTTGCGATGGATTTATTGGGAGCATCTGCATCGATGCAATCTCCCAATATCGGTTTGACCTGGGGTTCCTAGGAGTGGTAGGAGCCGATCCCTATCAAAACAGAACCTACTCCTACGAAGCGGAGGAAGGGCTTACCAAGCGTGCCATCGTAAGGGCAAGCCGTAAGGCATATTTGCTGCTGGAGGAGAAGAAATTCAGCCGGGACGGCAATTATCAAGTCCTGCCGCTGGACCACTTTGCCGGCGTTATCACGGAAAAGACTCCGGAGCCCAAGGTGCTGGAGGCCCTAGGTCAGCTCAATATAGAAGTATTGTAATCCCGGTAGGACGGTAAAATACCAGCGGGAAAGCGACGATAAGGAGGCGGCATGATGAATATTTGGCACGATATAGAACCCGACCGCGTAAGCGAGAATGATTTCATATGCGTCATTGAGATCCAAAAGGGCGGAAAGAACAAATATGAGCTGGATAAAAGTACGGGCCTTTTACGCCTGGACCGTATCTTGTATACCTCCACGGTTTATCCCGCCAATTACGGCTTTATCCCCCGGACCTATGCCGATGATAGGGACCCTTTGGATGTCCTCGTACTGTGTTCTGAACCGCTGGTCCCCCTGTCGTTGGTACAATGCTATCCCATCGGCGTCATCAAGATGATCGACAATGAGCAGGCTGACGAGAAAATCATTGCCATCCCCTTCCAGGATCCCACCTATAACTGCTATCGGGATATCCAAGGCATTCCGCGCCACATACTGGACGAAATGATGCATTTCTTTGAGGTATACAAAACGCTGGAACACAAAGTAACCACTGTGCGGGAGGTATGTGGCCGGGAGGAAGCGGTACGGGTCATTGCGCGTTCCATTGAAAGTTACCAGAAGATCTTTGGTCAAAATAAGGTGGGACAGGAGAACAAGTCCAAGAAAAAGGGTTAAATAGTTGTGGTAAAAGCACAAAATCGTATAATATAAATTGTGCATAAATAACTATAATCGTTCATTGTGCCGAAATTTGCTAAAATACAAAAAACCTATTTGACAGGTGGGAATAGGCTGTGTATAATAAAGACAGAAACAGAGATTAGCAAAAAGAACCACTCCCTGTTATCCCCATCATTCATCTATGGATAATTTTTGTAAAGGAGAGATTGTATATGGTAACCATCAAAAAGTTTGAATCCATCGAAGAGATTCAGGAACTGCAGAAACTAGCTTGCAAAGTGCCAGAGGATGTGTTTATCCACTCCCAGGACGATTCTGTGATGGTAGATGCCAAATCCTTTATTGGTCTGTTTACCTTGGATTTCAGCAAGCCTGTGAAGGTGGTCAGCGAATCGGAGTTTGTTCACAAGGAACTGCGTAAAGAGGAATAATCCTCACAACCCCCAAAAATAATGAACGGAAGGAACTTTTGTGCTCCTTCCGTTTTTCTTTTCACAAGGGATTTCCCCGGACAGCATAACCCAAACCGTACCATGCATATACATGAGACAATTGGAACTTTGGGGAGGGCTTTTATGTGAAGGGAATTATGGAAGAACGGGCGATTGAGCTTGGCACCTATATCATCGAGCATAAAGCAACCGTCCGTGCAGCTGCCAAACAGTTTGACATCTCTAAGAGCACCGTACATACGGTTGTGGCAATCCCGAACGGTTTGGATTAACCGAAGTCATGGCGGGTTCCGCAGTCGCTGCCCATGGTTTCAAAGACGTGTATGATCTCTTCAATTTTAGCAAAACAATAAGGATCATCTAAGCTATCATCTTCAAGGATAGCTTTTATTTTTTCTAGGGCAATATAACACTCCATTTCAAAGATATCTTTTATTTCAACTTCCAAGTCTGGAAAAGATATTACGATAGATTCATCTTCTAATAATTTTTGTAAAATACCAGCATATAATTCCATAAAATAAACCCTCTTAATACGTTTATGTAACGTATTATATACCTATAATTATGCTAAAGTCAAGCAAAATACGTTTTATTAATGTAGGACTTTAGTTATGAAGAAAATTTCTTTCCAGGAAAATAAAAACGTCATCTACCGTCAGCTTAAATTGGCGCGGGTTCAAAAGGGATTGTCCCAAAGCCAGCTGGCCGCTAGGATGCAGCTGATGGGAGTCAACATGGACCAACAGATGATCAGCAAAATTGAAAACAACCACCGCATTGTCACCGATTATGAACTTGCTTGCTTTTGTATGATTTTGGAGCAGGATATTGCTTATCTCTTAGAGGACTTTTATAAACACCATGTAGAATAATCAAAAAGACCAATAAAAAACTCTCGTCTGGAAATTTCCAGACGAGAGTTTTTTATTGCACAGCTACCGGCAAAGCAGTTCATCCAATTTTTGTAAAACACACGCATTATAGTCCTCCAACAAATTGGGAGACTTGGGCTGTTTTTGAAAAGAAGTTAAGGCACTTACCACGTCATCCACTCCGTGAATCATAGGATTTACAGCTTCCAGACGTTTAGGGGCGATGACTGGGAGCCCCAACACACAAGACTCTTGTACCACAATGGCCTGGCCTTCAAACCGGGAGGTTAAAACCAAAGCGTCCATTTGGTCCATATAAGGATAAGGGTTGGAGCGGCTTCCCAACATGGTCACCTGGGATTCCAGATGATATTCCGAAACCAATTGCTCCAATTGACTGCGGTCAGGGCCGTCGCCGATAAAATAAAGATGAAGATCATCCCGCTGTTTTACGGCTTTGGAGAAATCTTCAAGCAGGAGATCAAATCCCTTGGGATGGCACATCCTGCCCACAGCGACAAAGTTGCAATTGTGATCGTTCACCTGAAAATCCACCTTTTGACGGCTCTTCTCCAAAATTTCAGGGACGTCGATGTAATTGGGGATGACGTAGATGGGTTTGTCTTTGATACCGGTTACCTGGCGGAAGGGGGAGACAATGCCTTCCGATACCGCTACAAACTCATCAAAGTAAGAGAATTTACGTTTGGAAAAAGCAAAAAGAATGCGATACTTGTAGTCATGTCTATATTTGGCCCCGATATTGGTGTGAAAAAAAAGGATATGTTTATCCGCAGGGCAGCGTAAGCAGTCCAAAGCCGTCTCGTTATGGTCTCCGCCAAAGTCGATGGCCACATCGTAATGCTCTGTTATTTTGGGACGGGGAAACAAGCGGCGCAGGATGCCAAAGGGTACAAAACGGCACCAGTAAGGAAGGCGGGACGAATAATGGATGGAAACCTCCTGGGGAAAGGAGCTCTCAAAAAAGCCATCCCTATCACAGAGGTAAAGATCGATGTGATATTTGGTGAAATCGATATGGCAAAGCAGGTTAAGGAGGGCGCGTTGGATGCCACCTACGCCCAAGTCCCGCTGAAATATGGCGATACGCCTCATGAGGGTTACCTCCGTGGATACAAAAATAGGTTGAAGGATCTGAAAAGAAAATCGTTGTTTAGAGCAGTTCCTTTACCAGTTTAGACAGAGAAAAGGGGCTTTATTCCTTCACGCCTGCTGCTTTTCCGACAAGGGTAATAAAGAAAGATGCGAAAATAGCATACAGGTATATTTCATTATAAGGCAGTAAAACAAGGATTGTCAATCGCGAGGCAGGTATAAAGCGGACAAGCCCCCGATATATATGGGACTAAGGGGTGGTATTTTATGCAAAAGAAAACCATACGCATTGCCTTCCACAATCCCAATCCCCCAGAAAAGACCGTCCAGTTTCTTGTGAGGATGCTGGCGCGGGCCGCTGTGGAACAGCGCAAAGCGGGGGACAAGGGGGCAGTTTCGTGAAAATAGCAGCCTATTGCCGGGTGTCTACCGACAAAGAGGATCAACTCAATAGCCTGGAGGCACAAAAGAAATTTTTTGAGGAATTCGCCCAGAAGAACGGGCATCAATTGCTGCACGTCTATGCCGATGAAGGGATCAGCGGTACTAAAGTGAAAAATCGTCACGCTTTTCTAGAGATGATGGAGCAGGCTGAACAAAAAAAGTTCGATATGGTGGTGGTTAAGGACATCAGCCGGTTTGCCCGTAATACAGTGGATTTGCTCACCAGCACCAGGCGTCTCAAAGCCCTCGGCATCGAGATGCTGTTTCTCACCTCCAACCAGACGGTGTTGGGCAATTCGGAATTTGTGCTGACGGTATTTGGCGCCCTGGCCCAAGAGGAAAGTGCCAATACCTCCAAACGCGTCAAGTTCGGGAAAAAGTGCAATGCCCAAAAGGGCAAGGTGCCAAACCTGGTGTTTGGCTACGATAAGACCAAGGGGGATTACTTTCATCTCCACATCAATCCCAAAGAGGCGCAGATTGTCCGGCAGATCTTCCGGCTTTATGTGGAGGAGGGGATGGGAGCGGCTAAAATCGCCTCCTTGCTCAATGAACAGGGGGAATGTACCAAACGGGGGTACGATTTCAGCCAAAACGCCGTGACACGTATTTTGCGGAATCCCATCTATGTGGGGAAGGTGGTCAACGGTAAGCAGGAGGTGTCGGATTTTCTCACCAGCCAGAGGAGGGACAAAGCCCCGTCCGACTGGATGGTGACCGATAACCCCCAGCTGCGCATTGTGGACGACGCCCTATTTGAAGCGGCACAAACCATTTTATCGGAACGGGCAAAGGTCCTCAAGAGAGGCAAAAGGCCAAGCAGCCAACACTTATTCAGTACGTTGATCCAATGCGGCAGCTGCGGGCATACCTTCCGCCGGTTTGTACGGACCTATCGGAATACCACCGTCCGATGGATTTGCAGCGGCCGGAATGCAAAAGGGGTGGGAAGCTGTCCCAATGGAACGGCGCTGGACGAAGGGCAATTGGAACAAGAGATCTTGGACTATCTGAAGCGGACGGTGGAAAAGAAAAAAGACTCCCATAGTGCCTTTGACCGGGAGGTGCAGAGGATGCTGGGACAAGAAGGGTCGGAAGACAGCCGGAAAGCTTTAGAAGAAACCTGCAAACGTCTCAAAAGAAACCGGGAAAAGTGCTTGGACCTGTACGAAAACGGCCTTATCACCTTAACTGAATTGCAGGAACGCACCGGGCGAATGATCCGTCAGTTGAGTGAAGCCCAAGAGAGCCTGGAGAGAATGGGGCGTTTGTCCGATCCGTCGGCGCGGCCTAGTGCCTTGACTCTCAAGGATATGCTGGCCCCGGGACGTC
This sequence comes from uncultured Clostridia bacterium, assembly GCA_904397895.1. Taxonomy (GTDB): domain Bacteria; phylum Bacillota; class Clostridia; order Oscillospirales; family Acutalibacteraceae; genus Solibaculum. Next base: position 4,882 of record CAJFOZ010000025.1, on the reverse strand, counting down.
TCAACAACGCCATGCTCAAAAGTTTGATCCAGACCATCTCCGTGGACAAGGATGGCCAGGTAGACGTCTATTTTAAACCTTTGGCCTAGAAGACAAAAAAGGCGGCGGAAGGAACATCCGTCGCTTTTTTTTGTAAGGAAAATACAGCGGGGATACCAAAGCCGTTCAGGATCCAGACAACCGTACACAAAGATGTATCGGAGCGGTTAAAGTATGTGGATCGGCAGCTTTATCAGGAGGTAAAAACCGTGCTGGACACCAACAAAGCCCAACGGCATATCCGTGGAGGCATGGCCACACGGCGCAAATACAAAAAAGACTACGACGACTCTTTACAAGAATCGGGAGGATCGTCCTCCTGATGCAGCTTTCCTGCGGCACAAACAAAGCCCCTTTTCTCCAGAGGATTTTTCATGGAGAAGGGGGCTTTGTTTGTGAAATTTTCCTACAAGATGGTTAAATAGGAGGGGATATTACAAGTTGTCCGTCGTCCAAAAAATGATGTGTATTTTTGAGGGTGAATTTTAGGTGATGATATTTGGCCAAACTGACAAAGCTGAGAGCATTCTCATAAGCTAAAATGGGCCGATTGGAAGGGTTTTGGGTTGGCCTTGCCCTGGTAGGCCACAATATGGTATAATAAAACCCATAGTATGGTTGTGTGAGCATAGGCGGCTTTGTTTTGGGGTAGGATAAAAACAAGTCTACTCGTCACCGGCTCCGCCCTGCCCTAGAGAACCAGGAGGTGCCCCGATGCCAAACGTAACGTTAATTTCATATACCCCTGACCCGGAGCGGACGGTAGCTGCCGCCGCCCGGCTTTGTTATTCTCCCTCCACCATCGACCAGGTGATGGAGCAGATGGACGATTCCAAAACAGCTTCGTTTTTGGACATGCTGGCTCAGATCGGGCATCAATCCCCCATCGAACACGCCTCCTTTACCTTTGGCATCGAGGGGGTATCCCGTTCCTTGCTGGCCCAAATTACCCGGCATCGCATCGCTTCCTTCAGCGTCCAAAGCCAGCGGTATGTGGATGAAGCTGGGTTTGACTATGTCGTCCCGCCGGAGATCCAAGGGGATGAACAGGCAAAAGCCCTTTTCTTGCAGGCCATGGAATCAGCCAAACAGTCCTATGAGAGCCTGACGGCCTTGCTGGAACGTCGGTACAAAAAGGATATGCCCGAAAAGGCCGCCCACAAAAAGGCCATTGAGGACGCCCGATTCGTACTGCCCAACGCCTGCACCACCAAGATGATGGTCACCATGAACGCCAGGAGTTTATTAAACTTCTTTTCCCTGCGGTGTTGCAACCGTGCCCAATGGGAGATCCGTGAGGTAGCGTGGCAGATGCTCAAATTGGTTAAAGGGGTGGCGCCCCACCTGTTTGCGACAGCGGGCCCAGGATGCTTAAGAGGCGCTTGTCCAGAGGGGAAAATGACCTGCGGCAAGGCAAAGGAAGTAAAAGAACGGTTTGCCGCCTTGGGAGAAGAAAAATGAGGCGATTAATGGTGTTGGAAGGGTTGGACGGCAGCGGAAAATCCACCCAGTTTAAACGAATTTTACAACGGTTCCAGCAGGAGGGGAAGAAGGTGCGGGGCATCTCTTTCCCCGATTATCAGGAACCGTCGTCGGCATTGGTGCGCATGTACCTGGATGGAGAATTGGGGGACAGCGCTGATCAAGTCAATGCTTATGCCGCCTCCAGCTTTTACGCCGTGGACCGGTACGCCAGCTTTGTGCGCCATTGGAAAAAGGACTATGAGGCTGGCACATGGATTTTGTCAGCCCGGTACACCACTTCCAACCTGATTTACCAGATGGCAAAACTCCCCCGTGAACAGTGGGGGGAGTTTCTTACCTGGCTTCTGGATTATGAATACGAAAAATTAGGGCTTCCCCGTCCCGACCGGGTGATTTTCCTGGATATGCCTTTGGAGATATCCCAGAATCTGCTCCTTAGCCGGTATGGAGGGGATCCGTCCAAGAAGGATGTACACGAGCGGGATAACCGTTATCTCAGGCAGTGCCGGGAATGCGCCCTGTACACGGCCGAAAGACTAGACTGGGTGGTTATTCCCTGCGCCCATGGGAATGAGATTTTGCCGATGGACACCATCACCCAGGAAATATGGAAACAACTTTAGGAGGCATTTACAACTTTATGATCGAATTTCGAGAACCGCGTCTGGAAGATAAACAATGGGTGCAGGAGCTGCTTCAATACTCGGAATACAATAATTCGGAATACAGCTTTGGTCTCAACTATATTTGGCGACGGTTGCTTCAAAAGGGCATCGCCCGCCACAAGGATCTCTTTTTGGCAAAGAGCAATTTGCGGGGCGGGGCCTATCTTTTCCCTGCCGGCACAGGCGATTGGAAGGAGGCCATCGAGCTTTACCGGGAGGATGCCAAGAAAAACGGCATTCCCCTGCGCCTTTACTCGGTGACGCCGGAGATGGCCGAATTGCTCAAAAGCCAGTACGACGGCCAGTTCACCTATGAACCGCTTCGTTATGCCGCCGATTATGTCTATCGTTCCAGCGATCTCATTGAGCTCAAGGGCCGTAAATACCACGGCAAACGGAACCATATCTCCCGATTTGAGACCAACAACCCCGACTGGGCCTATGAGGATATCACGGCGGACAACCTAGAGCAATGCCGGGAGATGTTCCAAAAATGGCTTGAGGAGAATCAGGATAAGCAAGGGCTTGAAGATGAAAAGTACGCCCTGTACGATAGCTTCGACCACTTTGAAGAATTGGGATTCCAGGGAGGGCTTATCCGAGCCGGAGGCCAAGTAGTGGCCTTTACCATAGGGGAGGAATTGACCAGGGACTGCTTTGTGCTGCACTTTGAGAAGGCATTTTCTCATATTCAGGGAGCTTATCCCATGATCAACCGGGAATTTGCCGCCAGGAGACTGAGCGGATACCGGTATATCAACCGGGAAGAGGATATGGACATTCCCGGCCTGCGCAAGTCCAAGATGTCTTATCAACCGGCCATGCTGGTGAAGCGCGGATACGCTCTGTTTGGTGAAACCCTATGATGGCCCGCCCTAGGGGGGAGGATATCCCTATCCTAAAACAGATTTGGAAGTCTGCCTTTGGCGATCCGGATTCCTACATTGATTTCTTTTTTGAGCGCCGTTTTTCTGCTGATAGGACGTTAGTAATGTATGAAAAGGAAAAACCGGTGTCGGTGCTTTATCTGCTTCCCTGTTCTATCAATTTGGACGGGGAGCAACGTCTGGCGGGATATATCTACGCAGCCGCCACCCATCCGAAAAAGCGGAAGAAAGGATTCATGGGCAAGCTTTTAAGCTATGCAAAAAGCTTTGCCGAGGAGGCGGGGTTGTCCGCCTTGGTGCTGCGGCCGGGGGAACCCTCCCTTTACGGATACTACGAGCGGTATGGATACCGCACTTTTTTCCAGGAATCCACCGCTAAGTTTACACGAAAGCAGCTTTTAAACTGTGCAAAGGCAGGAGGCCAATGCTTATCTGCTTCTACTGAAATGGTAGCGGGATTTCGCGCCCATTACTTGGACGGCTGGGAAGGCTGCATCCAATGGGATGAGGAAGCTGTCCAGTACGCCTTGGAGGAAAATGAGTTTACCGGTGGGAAAAATATTTTTGTCCGCTGCCCGCAAGGGGTAGGATATGCTTTGGTTGGAGAGGGGAGCCATGTGACTGTCAAAGAATGGATGGCGGAACGTGGGGTATTTGCTTATCTAGCCGATGCGATTCTCAAATGTTCCGACGCAGAGACCTTTGTCATGCGCTCCCCTGTGGGGATTTTACGGCAGGAAATCGCCAAGACGACGCCGGGCGGGATGATTTTACCGGTATCAAATCCCTGCATCTGGAGAGGCAAACCCCCTTATTTGGGACTCACTTTGGATTAATTAGTATTTTGACTGGGGGATTGGGAAAGAGTCCCACAGATCCAACATAACGAAATTCACGAGGAAGTCATCCGTTTTCAAATATTATCATTTATAAAAACCAATTATCAGGGAGCGATTGTTGTGATTTATGTGTTTTTAGCCGATGGATTTGAGGAAATCGAGGCTTTGGCAACCATCGACGTAATGCGTCGGGCAGAATTAGACGTCACCACAGTGGGCGTGGGAGGATGCAAAGCGGTATGCGGCGCCCATGATATTGTGGTAAAGGTAGACGCGGTGGACACAGAAGTGATGTACGATGACGTGGAAGCCGTGGTGTTGCCGGGCGGTGCTTTGGGAACGCTTAATTTAGAGAAGTCCCCGGTTGTGCAGGGCTTTCTTGACCACGCTATGTCGGTGGATGCCCTGGTGGCGGCCATCTGTGCCGCACCGTCCATCCTAGGGCATAAGGGGCTGCTCAAAGGCAAGGAGGCCATTTGTTTCCCCGGCTTTGAAGAGCAGCTGGAGGGCGCCACCCTTTCGGATAAGCTGGTGGTGACCGACGGCAATATCATTACCGCCAAAGGGGCCGGCGTAGCGGTCGACTTTGGCCTGGCTATAGTTGCATATTTCAAAGGAGAGGGACGCAGCCAGATCCTGCGGAAATCCCTCCAGTGCCCGTGAGTGATATACGGGCGCGTAAGATGGAGCTCCGCCGCCGTTGCCGGGAGTTCCGTCAGGGCCTGACGGAGGAGAAAAAACGGCAGATGGATGGATTCATCCTCAAAAGGGTGCAGTCGCTTCGACAGTACCGCAGTGAACGGGTCATACTGACCTATGTATCCACCAGCATCGAAGTGGATACCAAGGGCCTGATTGAAAAGGCGTTGGCCGCGGGAAAGCATGTGGCGGTGCCCCGCTGCGTCCCCGGAACGAGGGAGATGGAATTTTATTTTATCAAATCCCTTGACGATTTGGAACCAGGGGC
>CAJFOZ010000024.1 GCA_904397895.1 uncultured Clostridia bacterium | reverse complement strand
GAGGGCGACTATATCTCCATCGACGGCTCCACCGGCAACATCTACGGCGAAGCGGTTCCCACTGTGGAAGCCTCTATCTCCGGCGACTTCGGCCGCTACATGGGTTGGGCCGACGCCGCCCGTACCCTGAAGGTTTACACCAATGCCGACAACCCCAGAGATGCTGCTCAGGCTGTGAAGTTTGGCGCCGAGGGTATCGGCCTGTGCCGTACCGAGCACATGTTCTTTGAGGCCGACCGTATCAAAGCCATCCGTGAGATGATCGTTTCTGATACCGTCGAAGCCCGCAAGGCCGCTCTGGCTAAACTGCTGCCCTATCAGCAGGGCGACTTCGAGGCTCTGTACGAAGTGATGCAGGATCGTCCTGTCACCATCCGTTACCTGGATCCCCCGCTCCATGAGTTCCTGCCCACCAAGGAAGAGGACATTGCTGAGATCGCCGGCGAACTGGGCGTCACCGTCGAGAAGCTCAAGCAAGTCATCGCTTCCCTGCACGAGTTTAACCCCATGATGGGCCACCGCGGCTGCCGTCTGGCCGTTTCCTATCCGGAAATCGCTGAGATGCAGACCACCGCTGTCATCAACGCTGCCATCAACGTCAACAAGGCTCATCCGGAATACCATATTGTGCCTGAGATCATGATCCCGCTGGTTGGCGAGCGCAAAGAGCTCAAATATGTCAAAGATGTCGTCACCGCCACTGCCGATAAGTTGATCGCTGACGCCGGCATCGAGATGACCTATAAAGTTGGTACCATGGTGGAAGTGCCTCGCGCTGCCGTCACCGCCGACGAAATTGCCAAGGAAGCTGAATTCTTCTCCTTTGGCACCAACGACTTGACCCAGATGACCTTCGGCTTCAGCCGCGACGACGCTGGCAAGTTCTTGGATTCCTACTACGATGCCAAGATTTATGAATCCGATCCCTTCGCTAAGCTGGACCAGGATGGCGTTGGCAAACTGGTGAAATTGGCTGTCCGCCTGGGCCGCGAAACCCGTCCGGACATCAAGCTGGGCATCTGCGGTGAGCACGGCGGCGATCCGTCCTCCATCGAGTTCTGCCACAACGCTGGCCTGAACTACGTTTCCTGCTCGCCCTTCCGCGTGCCGATCGCACGTCTGGCCGCTGCACAGGCCGCTATCAAAGCTAAGAAGGCCTAAGGGGAACATCCCTTTATCCTATCATAGTTTTTCAAGGCACATTGTTGAGACATCAGCAATGTGCCTTGTTTTTTTGCTCCGGCACATTCAGAAAGGTATCGTGCCCCCCCAACTTAGAGAAATCATTGATGTGGTTGCAATCGGGCCAATGATTGGATATACTTAAAAATAGTTGTTTCTAGTTGTCAAAAGAAGGGACGTGTCAGCGTTGAATAACGAATGGCTTATGTATCTCCTGCAAACCTATGGTCCTAAAATCCTCATCGCTTTGGTGGTATTGATTCTAGGCCTGTGGCTTTCCAAGCTATTGGGGAGTTTGACTGTGAAAGTGCTCAAAAGAGGTAATATTGAACCGTCTCTCCACTCGTTTATCCGCTCTTTTGTCTCCATCTCCACCAAGATTGTGGTGATCGTTACGGTAGGATCTATCCTAGGGTTGCCTATGGGGACCATGATCGCCGCTTTGGGCGCTGCGGGCGCCGCCATCGCTTTGGCTATTAAAGACAGCCTTGCAAACATTGCCAGTGGCATTCTCATCCTCTTTACCCATCCCTTCCGGGTGGGCGACTATGTGGATGCGGAAGGATGTGCCGGTACAGTGAACGAAATCCAGCTCCTGTATACCACCTTCCTGACGGTGGACAATCGCAAACTGGTCATTCCAAACTCCCTCCTCACCTCCGACAAGCTGATCAATTCCACCTGTGAGGCAACACGTCGCCTGGACTTGGCCTTTCTCGTGGGATTAGACAGCGACATCGATCAGGTGAAAACCATCCTAATGGATCTGATGAAGGCCCATCCTCTTGCCCTACAGGATCCGGAACCCAGCGCTTATGTTTATGAATACACCTCTTCGGCCATCAACATCACCATGCGGGTGTGGACCAAAACAGAGGATTACTGGGATCTGACCTACAGTATGTTGGAACAGGTCAAGCATCGATTTGATGAAGAGGGTATCCGGCTCTCCCACGACCAGCTGGACGTCCACGTGGTGGAGCCCAAACGATAATACAATAGAATCATTTTTACAGACAAAAGGCCGCTGTCCCAGATTTGGGGATGGCGGCTTTTAATATTGAAAAAAACGTCCCGTGCCACCAGGATTTTTCCAGTGGGATAGGGGCAAAAGGTCTTGATAAAAGATCGGAAATTGGTATAATATAATTAAATACTATTTTGCAGATATGATTACTTGCTTATGATTGTGTGGAGGTGGGAAAATGACGGACATCGCTATTGTAGGCGGCGGTCCAGCCGGGTTTTCAGCAGCCGTGCAGGCCAGGGCCAGGGGGAAATCGGTGACGGTATATACCAACGATATCCACCGCAATTGGCTATGCAAATCCCTTTGGGTCAACAATTACCTGGGGATGCCCGGCGTCAGCGGCAAAGAAATGCTGGAACGCTTCTTAGATCACGCCAAACAAGCAGGGGCGCAGGTGAAGGATAAACGCATCACCAGCGTACTGCCTATGGGTAAGACCTTTTTGCTTTCGGCCGGAAGCCAGGTTATGGAAGCGAAATCCATTATCTTGGCCATAGGTGCAGCCCGATCTCCACAGATCCCGGGGGAACAGGAGCTCATAGGAAAAGGAGTCAGCACCTGCGCCACCTGTGACGGCATGTTATACCGTGGCAAACGGGTCGTTGTAGTGGCTCAATCGCCCCTTGCCATAAAGGATTCTATTTTTCTCCATGAGATTGGGTGTGACGTAACGGTGGTCAACCCTGGGGGACGTACCAATCTAGAAGGGTTGCCGGAGTCCATCCCGGTGATCACAGGTTCCAAGCTGGCCTTAGAAGGGGCAGACCATGCCATCGGCCTTACCGTGGACCGTATCCTATATCCTGCCGACTGTGTCTTTCTCATCCGGGATACCTCGGCCCCGGAGGCATTGGTACCAGGCCTTGCTATGGACGATCGGTTTATTAAGGTATCCCGGGATCAGTCCACTTCCATCCCCGGCGTTTTTGCCGCGGGGGATTGTACAGGCCTTCCTTTTCAGGTCGCCAAAGCGGTAGGGGAAGGCCTTACAGCAGCACTCTCGACCGTATCGTGGCTCATGGTTCAAGAATAAAAATGATGGTTGCTTGCCAGTGACGCTATAACATATCTGTGTTTTATAAAAATACACTTGTCTCTATATTATAAACAATCGGGTGGGTTCTCCCAATCCATCAGCACTGCCCGTACTGGAGCGCCGTCCACTTCTCCCACTAGGATAGGCGGCGCAAAAAGGAAATATTCTCCGTCCGCTACACGTCTCAGGTTTAGGTTTTCCAGGATCATTACCCCATTTTGCAACAGTTCCCGGTGGGGGGACGCCTCGTCGTCGGGCGGGGCAATGGAATCGGCGTCGGTCCCTACCAATTGTACCCCTAGATCCGCCAATGCAAAGGCGGCCGACCGGGTGAGATAGGCTTTTCCCTCTCCTCGGATCAGCACACGGCGGCAACCTGGCTCAATCTTTTCATCCACATCCCTCCCCGTGATATCCCCCTGGACCGACCACACAATGCACCGCCCCACAAAGGGTTCCAGTGGCAGGGATGCGATGCCTGGGCCGTCGGCTAGGTAATGGAGAGGCGCGTCGGCATGGGTGCCGGTGTGCAGGCAGGTAAATAAGGCTGTTAGGTTGCATTCATCTCCCACATCCATACGTTGGATAGGATCTAAATGGGGAGGCGGATCACCGGGATAAACCGGCGATGTCAGTAAGGGGCATGAGATATCGTAAAGATGCATGATGCATTCCTCCTGAGGTCGGGTGATGTTCTAACATTATTGTATCCTATGGCCAAGTCTTGTCAACCACAGGAATGGAATGTCCTGTTTCTGTTATTTTATTTGATGGGCAGAGGCTGGTCGGCTTATGCTTTGTTTTATCCTATAGGAGAGATGGTTTATGAAGGTTTCAACCAAAGGGCGCTACGGCCTACGATTGATGTTTGATTTGGCGGTCCACTACGAGGAAGGCCTTTTGCCCCTCAAAGAAATTGCCAGGCGGGAGGAAATCTCCAGCAAATATCTGGAACAGATTGTGATGCAATTATCCCGAGCAGGGCTGGTGCGAAGTGTAAGAGGTTCTCAAGGGGGATACTCCCTTGGCAGAGAGCCTGAAAACATCACGGTAGGAACGGTCCTCCGGGTTCTGGAAGGGTCCTTGGATCCCGTGGACTGCGTATCTGACGGCACCACCCCTTGTTCCCGCGCTGATAACTGCGTCACCATGGAGGTATGGCGCAGCATCAAGGATGCTGTGGACGAGGTGGTGGACGGCATTACTTTGGCCGATCTGATCAAACGGCATCAACAGAAATCCGATTGCGGATGTGGATGCGAGTGCGGGTGTGGAAGCTCCTCTAAAAAAGGGAGGACAGTATGACAAAACATATCCCTCCCATGGCTTTTTGTGGGCTTTTGTGCGATCAATGCCCAGTATACATTGCTACCAAAACCGGAGATGACATCTTAAAAGCCAAACTGGCCCAGGATTATTCTAGCGGTACTTGTATCTTTTCTCCTGAGGACATGCATTGTACCGGCTGCCGTGCTCCCACGGGCGCTAATCCGAAAATGTGCGAGCCGTGTTTCATACGCTCCTGCGGCCTAAAGCGGGGGATGGAACACTGTGGCCAATGCGATGATTATCCCTGCCAATGGATCGGCCAGTTTGTGCCGGCGGACAGTGATCATCGCCGCCGGCTGGATGCATTGCATGAAATTCCTTTTTCAAAGTAAGCAGCATGCAAGTAGTTGGTGAATTATTTTATTTCGCTTTTAGAGCAAACATAGTATCTTTTCAAAAATCCATCTTAGAATAAGAGATGGATTTTTTTGTTTGCTTTTGAGAGAAAAAGGGGAAATTAAGGGTAGCTACTTGTGGATCTAGGTAAAATAAGTTACAATAGAGGGAAAGCCGCCTTTTGTACGGGTATCATTGGGGCGGCACTTCATAACTGAGGTGGCAAATGGAAGTTATTATCGACAATATGGTTTCATTTCTCGACCAGTATCTCTCTCCAGAATTGGTGGCCTTTTTAGTATCCATGCTGCCGATCGTGGAGCTGCGCGGCGGTATCATCGCCGCTTATGCATTGGGCATCAATTGGCTTCCTGCCCTTTTGATTTGTACGGTAGGCAACATGCTCCCCATCCCTTTTGTACTTCTCTTTGGGAGAAAACTGGTGGATTGGATGAAAAAATTCAAACTATTCCACCGCATTGCCAAACGCATGGAAAACAAAGCTAAGGAGCATTCCATGAAAAAATTTAAGCTCTTGGGCCTTTTTATCTTTGTGGCCATCCCCTTGCCGGGAACTGGTGCATGGACTGGTGCGTTTGTAGCTTCCATCCTAAATTTGCGCATGAAGGATGCATTGCTGGCTATTACTGCCGGCGTATTGACGGCCGGCCTTATCATGTTGATTTTCTCCTTTGGCTTGTTGCATTCCATCGGAATTGGGTAATGCCCACTATTGCTTGCAACATCAAAACGCCCCGGATGGCATTTTTATCATCCGGGGCGTTTTCTTTTTGTTTCCGGTGGGAAGAACTCACTCCCCCCACTGGTATTTGGTAAGCTGACCGCTGTTTTTCAACTCCGGGAATCCCCATTGGCGCAACACCTCAAAGGCCCCAACGGCCACGGTATTGGATAAATTTAAGCTTCTAGCCTCTGCGATCATGGGCAGGCGGACACAGCTTTCCGGATGCTGTACCAACAGCTCTTCAGGCAGTCCGGCCGTCTCCTTCCCAAACACCAGGTAGCTGCCGTCTGGATAGGAGACTTCGGAATAGACATGCCGGCCCTTGGTGGTAAAATAATAAAAAGGGCCGGTATTCCGGTCAAAAAAATCCTGCAAATTTTTATAATAGGTGATGTCCAAAAGATGCCAATAATCCAGGCCGGCGCGTTTGAGTTGACGGTCGTCGATGCGGAACCCCAATGGTTCCACCAAGTGTAGACGCGCACCTGTAGCGGCACAGGTGCGGGCGATGTTGCCGGTATTCTGCGGGATCTCCGGCTCCACCAGTACGATATTAAGAGTCGAGGCCATGCGATCCGAATCCCCTTTCTCATAACAGTATGGAATGCAATATGGCGTGCTTTTTACAATTTTGCCATGGCAAAATTGTAAAAAGCAATTGGATAATCCACCGTTTTCCTGGCAAACTATCAATAAGAAAACAATCGGAGGTGGAATCAATGCATAAAACTACAGGTATCGCCAAAGGCATCGCCACTGGTGTGGCAGTGGGCGCTGTGGTAGGTATGGTAGGCGGCGCTATGACCAGCCGCAACCGTATGAAATCGGTGAAGAAAACAGCTGGCAAGGCTCTTAAGACGGTCAATACGTTGCTCAGCAGTGTACAATATATGATGCGCTGATCTTTTTTACCGGTTGCAAACCCCAGCCGTCCTCTTTCTCTTAAGGGGACGGCTTTTGCCATCTTATCCACATGCTGCGGCCGGATCTTTTGCCTTTCCAATGGCATCCACCCGCACTGTGTGTATATACAGCGCACATCCATCTTCTATATGCATACACCTACACGATTTTCCCTGCGCCAAAAAACGGCCTCTATGACGGGACTTTTCCACGCCATAGAGGCTATCTTTTCATCAATCCAATGGTGCGCTTTGTCTCTTACAGATTGCTAAGCGCCTGGTCGATATCCTCAATAATGTCCTGGACATTCTCAATGCCCACCGAGAAGCGGATCAAGTCGGGCGTGACACCGGCCTCCTCCAACTGTTGGTCGGTCAGCTGGCGGTGGGTAGTGGAAGCCGGATGCAACACACAGGTCCTGGCGTCGGCTACATGGGTGACGATGGAGGCGAGTTTCAAACTGTCCATAAACTTAGTGGCCGCCTGGCGTCCTCCCTTGACGCCAAAGGATACCACGCCGCAGGTGCCGTTCGGCATGTACTTCTGGGCCAAGCTATAGTAAGGGCTGGAGGGAAGGCCGGGATAATTGACCCAAGCGATACGGTCGTCGCCTTCCAGGAACTGGGCTACCTTCATGGCATTTTCACAGTGACGGGGCATGCGCAGATGCAGTGTCTCCAACCCCAAATTGAGCAGGAAACCGTTCTGAGGGGAGGGGATGGATCCTAAATCCCGCATCAGCTGTGCCCGGGCCTTGGTGATATAGGCGGCGGGACCGAAGTTTTCCACATATTTTACGCCGTGATAGCTGTCGTCCGGCTCGGTGAGACAGGGGAATTTGCCGTTGGTCCAGTCGAATTTCCCCGAATCCACAATGACGCCGTTGACCGATGTGGCATGGCCGTCCATATACTTGGTGGCCGAATGGATGACAATATCGGCCCCAAACTCGATGGGACGGCAATTGATGGGGGTGGGGAAGGTGTTGTCCACAATCAGGGGTACGCCGTGCTTATGGGCCAAGCGGGCAAACTTCTCAATATCGGTGACTACCAAAGCGGGATTGGCAATGCTCTCAATAAACACCGCACGGGTGTTATCCTGAAATACCTTCTCAATTTCCTCCTCGGAGTCATCAGGCTTCACAAAGCTAAAATCAATGCCCATCTTGCGCATGGTGACGTTAAACAGGTTAAAGGTCCCGCCGTAGATGGCTGCGCTGGATACTACATGCTGCCCGGCCGACACAATATTAAATACCGAGATCAGCGAAGCCGCTTGCCCGGAGGAAGTCAACATGGCGCCCACGCCTCCCTCCAGCGAAGCGATTTTGCGCTCCACAGCGTCCAGGGTAGGATTGGCAAGACGGGTGTAGAAAAAACCATTTTCCTCTAAGTCAAACAGCCGTCCCATCTGCTCCGAAGAATTGTACTGGAAGGTGGTGGATTGATAGATGGGAAGTACACGAGGTTCCCCGTTTTTCGGCTCCCATCCCTCTTGGATACAACGGGTTTCGATACGATAGTCGCTCAATGCTTTCACTCCTTTGGCTTGCTGCCCGTGAGATCGTCCAGGCGTCCCTACGGTCAAACTTCCTTTTATCCATTTCACTATACCATAATTTCCCCCGCCGCACAAGGCGTCATTTCCCGCCCTATTTCTCATCTCTTCTCTTTTTCCCATACCCTCCGGCTTTGTATGGGCCTTTTAAGTTTGTTAAAATAAAAAAAACGGAGTCAATAGGCGGATCATTCCTTATTATGAGCAGCAAAAAACCTCCGCCATCTTAAGGATGGCAGAGGTTTTATCCCAAACAAGTCATTTCTATTGCCGTTAGAACTTTGGGTTTACAATGTTGCGCCAATCCAAATCACCACGTTCTAAGCCGTGGATCAATCCCTCGCCGGTGGCGATATTGGTGGCCACTGGGATGTTGTGCATGTCACACAAACGGAATAGATTCATTTCATTGGGTTCATGCGGATTGGTATTCAACGGATCCCGGAAAAAGAGCAGCAGATCGATTTCATTGCACGCAATGCGCGCTGCGATCTGTTGGTCGCCACCTTGGGAGCCGCTTAAGAAACGCTGGATATTCAAACCCGTGGCTTCGGCCACCATCTTGCCGGTAGTCCCGGTAGCGCACAAGGAATGACGGCTCAGGATCCCACAATAAGCGATGCAAAACTGCACCATCAATTCCTTCTTTGAATCATGCGCGATCAAAGCAATGTTCATAGAAAGGCTCCTTTCTCAAAGGTGTGACACATGCTAAAAATTTCACGTGTCAAGGTTCACAGCTTCATCAGCGGAACTTCGAAGCCCTCCAAACGGGATGCCAAATTGGAAAACGCCGTAGCAGCCGGCGTTTTCTCACAAAAGGGTTCCCCCTTGGATGCGGACAGCTGCACCAAATCATCATCAGGGATAACCGCTGCCAGGCGAAGGCCTGTCCCATCGATCACAGCGTCCAAATCCGGCACCACCCCCATTTGCAACAGTGAGGGACGGTACCGATTGATGACCAAGAGGCTGCGCTCCACACCATAGCTGCGCACCAGACGGCCAGCTCGTTCCGCAGTGCGGATGCACACGGGATCAGGGGTTGCTACCACCAGCGCCAATTGAGCGGCCGCGGCGGCCAAGCGGAAACCCTCCCCAAACCCGGCAGGGGAATCGACGATCACATACTCGTAGTATTGGGCAAGGCCCCGGCACAACGCCACCATATCCTCTGGCCGGGCCGGCAAACTCCCTGCCTGCGGCGCGGGGATCAAGTCAAACTTTTCTCCATATGATACATGCTGAATGGCTCGATACGGCTCGCAGCTGCCTTCCAACACATCCCCCAAATCATACACCGTATTGGCCGACGTCCCTAAAATAAGGTCAAGGCTGCGCAGCCCCGCATCGGTATCAATGAGAAGCACGCTTTTCCCCCGCTGGACCAGTGCATAACCCAGTCCCGCAGCAATTGTTGATTTGCCTGATCCTCCCTTTCCGGAGGTCACAACGAGTATTTTTCCCATTTACAATTCCTTTCTATATACTAGCACAACTTTACCGACAAAGTCAATGACTAATGTGTTGCAAGTATATAAAAGTTTTCCCACGTATCTTCCTTTTCATTCAAGGCCCTTCCGTAATCTTTCAAAGGCCACCCTTTTCCTTCAACTGGAAAAATGTTGCGCATCATTCTGTTAAGGCAACAGAGTGGATTCTGGTGAAATCTGTTGGACGGTATCTTCCTCTGCAAAAATAGCGTCATAGATCATCTTCATGGTGCGCAGGTTGGAGTCAAAGTTGGCGGTACCGCCGCGTTCCAGCACAACCGATACCGCATATTGCGGTTCGTCATACGGTGCGAATGAAATAACCGTACTGTGGTTTGAGATATTTTTCTTGGTATCGGTGGTCTCAGCCGTACCGGTCTTACAGGCGATGGTAACCGGGTAATCCTTAAAATACCGGTAGCCGGTACCGCCCCGTTCGTTGGCCACTTTGTACATGCCGAGCTTGACCTCGTCAATGTTGCTTTCATCTACAGACAATTCGTTAAGGACGGGGGCTTCTTCCTGCACAGCCGTCTCGCTCATATCGTAGCTTTTCACCGATTTGACTAGATGAAGCTGATAATGGGTACCGCCGTTTGCGATGGTGGCCACGTAATTGGCCAGCTGCACTGGGGTAAAGGCGTTGTTACCCTGGCCGATGGCCGCTTGCAGCACGTCGCCGGGATTCCACACTTGGCCGATGGATTCCGAGTACTCCTTGCCTGCCAGGATGCCCGTGGACTCTGAAATTTCCAAACCTGTTTTTTCTCCCAGCCCCAGCTGACGGGAATAAAAATTCATCTTTGTGATGCCAAGACGGCGCCCTACGTCATAGAAAAAATAGTTACAAGAGTTTTTCAAGGCCACATCCACCGTCTCATTGCCGTGATATCCCAGACAAGTAGGTTGATAGTCGTCATAGTAGGTGTATTTTCTGGTACACTTGATGACCGAATTGGCATTGATGGTCCCCTCCTGCAAGGCTCCCAGCGCCACCGCCGGCTTCATAGAGGAACCAGGGGGGTAGATACCCGATGTAGCCCGGTTGACCAACGGATTGTTTTCCGCCTCCAACAAAGAGGCGTAGTTTTCACGGTAATCGTCAATGCTGTAATAAGGATAGGTGGCAAGCGCGATAACCTCTCCGGTGTTGACATCGGTAACCACCGCCGCTCCGCCGGTACAGTCGCCGCCGTTGCCAGGGGCATTGTTTTGATGCAGATCGGTAATAACGGTTTCAAGGGCATTCTGGGCGGCCAATTGGATACGCGAATCAATGGTCAGGATGACCGAATTCCCGGCCACAGGTTGCTTGGTAATTTGATCGTCCACCACGTTGCCTTCACTGTCGCGGGTGATGGTCTTTTCGCCGTCCCTACCTCTCAGCTGATCCTCCATGGACTTCTCAATACCGCTTTTTCCCACTATATCGTCCATGGCATAGCCTTTTTCCTTCAGCTCCTCCAGCTCCTCGGCGTAGATGGGGCCGATATTGCCAATCACATGGGCGGCAATTTCGCCGCTGACATATTCCCGGGTGGATTCCCGCTCAATGGATACACCGGGGGTTTCCACGTTATTCTCCGAGATGCGGGTGACCGTCTCGTCCGACACGTCCTCGGCAAAGGTAAACGGGTACTGGGTGGAGAAGGAACGTAAATCCATCTCGTACCGCACGCCCATAATGGTGCGCTGTTGTTGTACCGTGAGGCCCTCCATCTCGTCGATTTTGTATTTTTTCAGCAATGTATCAAAACAGTTCTGGGCAGTGGAATAGGGATTGATCTTAGCGATCTTGGACTTTAGATTTTCAATGTCCTTATCCCGGCCCTCCTCAAAGACAGCCTGATCCCCCTCCAGCTGAATGGGCATGGTATCGTTCCATTCCTCCCCCTGCGAAGAAAGGAGTTCCGTCAATGTCAAAATGGTTTTATTCTCCGTGCCTTCGGTCATATACTGTTTCAAAAACACGACCGAAAATCCCATTTTATTGACCACCAAAGGGCGGCCGTTGCGGTCGTAGATCTCACCTCTGGCAGCTTTAGCGGTGATGGTGGTCTGCTTTGGCGCCGCCGCTTGGGCCTCGAACTCATCCCCCCGGATAAGCTGATACTCCGCAAGCCGTGCCACATATACGCCTACCAGAACCAGCAAGACAACTACCATGGTAATCCGTCGGCCAATGTGTCGATTTTCCTCCATACCTGAATATCACTCCAGTCATAAGCGGGAATGTCCCCCGCCGCACAAACAAGGGAACGGTTGCTCAGTTGGGTCAAACCTCCTCAGCGCTGATGAGCCTCTTTCGAAAGCACCGGTGTAACAAAAACTGGATGGCGTACAAAATGGGCATAACAGCCAGGGAATAGACGGCACGAGGCAATGTGTAATCCAGAAGGATTCCGACGCTGTTTGGCTCGCCCATAAGAAAGGTAAAAATAAACCAGGTAAGCCCTTCATACACGGCGATGGCCGGGATGGTGAGCAGCAACGCGGTGAAAAAATTGTTTCTCATAAAGAAGGTGACCAACAGGCCGCACAGGCAGCCGATGGCCATCAGCAGCAACGCCGAATAACCGAAAGGGCGGTTAATACTATTTAAATCCCACAGCACGCCTGCAATGACGCCAAATACCGCCCCAAACAGTTCCTGGTCATAGAGCGCCACGCATACCACTGCCGGCAGCAATAGGGAAGGGCGCACTCCCATAACAACCGGCAAGGCCCCCGGCGTCTGCTGCAAGGTAAAAAGCAGTAGAAAATAGAGGATATACACAATCCATTTGACGGTCAACGCCCGCCGTTTCGCCTTCATCGGGTCGCCCCTCTCTGTGAGGAGGACGTCCGGCTTGAGGATGTCCCGCCCGGGCGGGAGCTGGATGACGTTCCAGACGTATCCCTCTGGGAGGAACTGCTGGAGCTCTGAGACGAGGATCCTCTGGAAGATGAACTCCCCTGGGACGAAGATGTTTGCGTATTGGCCGGTGTGGACGAATCCTCCTCTGGGGAAGAATTTTCATCGTTTTCCGATGATTCCTGCTGAGAGGTGTCCCCTATGGAAGTACCATCGTCTTCACCAGGGATCCCCACCCCTTGGCCGTAAAAGGATTTGATAATCATAACATCGGTCAAATGTAGGATATCGGCTGCCGGTTTGATGGTGGCGTAAATGGAAATGCCGTCCGTTTCCTGGAGCACTTCTTCCACCGTGCCAATGATCAGCCCGCGGGGATAGGCGCCTCCCACTCCCGATGTCACCACCAGATTGCCGCGGGATACAGAACTACCCCGATCCAAATAATTCAGGCGGCACATGCCTTCTTTGGCCAAATCGATGGTATTGAGCCCCACCACGCCGTTTTCCTGGGTATAGCTATCCTGAGCGCCAATCTCGGTGGAAGGATCCAAAATAGAGCGTACAATGGAATAGGTTGGGTAGACTTCGCTGACATAACCTACCAAACCGTCGGCTGTAATGACCGGATCCCGCAGTTCTACGCCGCTGGCCGACCCGGTGTTGACGGTAAAATTATAATAAAGATCGGTGTTGTCCCGGGCCACCACTTGGGCCGGTTCCAACTCAAAATCTTCGTTTTTTTCCTTAATATCCAGGTACCGGCGCAGTTCCTCGTTTTCCCGGATGGCGGAATCATAATCCACCTGTTTCTCCCGGAGCTCACGCAGCTCCTCCTCCTTTTGATCCAGCTGCTTCTGCAGGTCGGAGGTGGAGACAAACTGGGAAAAGAAGCTGTCGGCCCCCTTGGATATAGCCGACGATAGGGATTGAAGCGGAGTCGTAATGGCGCCGATAAAACCGGATGCCCCGCCTCCCTGGGAGAGGGCATAGATCATAAAGCCGCATAATAACAGCGCTACAACCACCAGCGCTTTAAATCGGCCTGAATGAAAAAATTGCTTCACAAAAAACCTCCTTCGCCAGGCAGTGCCTGGCGGGCAATGCCCGCTGCCAAGACGCGCACAAAGGCTGGGACAGCATGTAAAATCTAGCATCCCGCGGATGGGGATGGGTAAGAATAAAACCAACCGCCATTCCCCAGGCACTGTGTAAATTAAGAAAAAAATGTCCAGCGAATTCACAGGGCGGCGTGGCTCCAGGCCCTGCCTGGGGTTTGTAACAGTACAGCCCGCGCAAACGAGGCCACAATGGCCACGGCTGCACGGGCTGGATGTTTTGTGTAAACCCACCTTTGCCTCCCAGCCGCGGCTAACAGTTGGGATGCCTGAAAGCATGGCGCAAATGTCCCTCTGGGCCCGCTTTTTAGGTGCGACGGCGATAATTATTCTTGCTGGAGATGGGAGGTCCTTGCAGGCGGATACCTGTGCCATCGGCTACGCAGTCCAACGGCTCCTCCGCAATACGGACCGGCATACTAGTCTCCTTGGAGATCAGCTGATCCAGGCCCCGCAACAGAGCCCCGCCGCCGGTCAGCATAATACCGTGATCGATGATGTCGGCCGAAAGCTCGGGAGGTGTGTTTTCCAAGGTGGAACGGATGGCATCCACAATAGCGGCCAGAGAATCACCCAAAGCCTCGCGCACTTCCTCTGAGGAAATCTCAATGTTCTTAGGCAGGCCGTCCATAAGATTGCGGCCCTTGATGGACATGGTGGCCTCTTCCTGACAGGGATAGGCCGAACCAATGCGGATCTTAATGTCTTCCGCAGTGCGTTCACCAATGAGTAAATTATATTTCTTCTTCACATACGAAATGATGGCTTCGTCCAATTTATCGCCGGCCACCCGCACTGAGCAGGAAGTGACGATATCCCCTAGGGAAATGACGGCTACCTCCGATGTCCCGCCGCCGATGTCCACCACCATGGAACCCGTCGCCTCATCCACAGGCAGCCCTGCGCCCATAGCGGCGGCCATGGGTTCATCGATGAGCTCCACTTCCTTGGCGCCGGCGTTGTAGGCAGCGTCATGCACCGCACGGCGTTCCACTTCAGTTACGCCGGAGGGGATGCAAATTACCACACGGGGCTTGCTGAACATACGGCCCTTAGTGGTCTTGCGGATAAAATAACGAAGCATGGCTTCTGTGACTTCAAAATCGGCAATGACGCCGTCCTTCAAAGGGCGGACAGCCTGGATAGAACCCGGAGTACGGCCGATCATCTGCTTGGCCTCCGAGCCCACCGCTTTGACTTGATCAGTGCGCACATCAATGGCTACTACCGACGGCTCACGCATGACGATACCTTTATCTCTCATAAAAACCAGAGTGTTTGCTGTCCCAAGGTCGATTCCGATGTCGTGGTTAAACATGCTCTGCATACATCCTTTCCTATTTACAACCGTAGAAGGTGGATAATCCGAACAAAAACAATAGGGGAATTCTGCGCAATCACACCAAAAGAATTCCCTTCCTCATATGACCATACTTTTTTCTATTATACCCTTGTGCTTCCCATTTCACAACACTTTTTTCCGAGAATTCAAACCCTTTTTACAATTGGCCCAATTCCCGCAGCAGACGCAGCAGACGCGCCACCGGAAGTCCTACTACATTGGAATAGTCCCCGTTGATGCTTTTTACCAATGTCATACCTAACCCCTGGATGCCGTAGGCCCCGGCCTTATCCATAGGTTCTCCTGTTTCCACATATCTCCTGATGTCCAATGTCGTCAAAGGATAAAAAGTAACTTCCGTTTTTTGTACAAAACCATATCCTTTTCCATCCACTATGACCCATACGCCCGTCATAACCTGGTGTGTCTTGCCCGAAAGCATATGGAGCATATGGGCGGCTTGTTCTTTATCCTTGGGCTTGCCCAGCACTTCATCCCCCAACACCACGATGGTGTCGGCCCCGATGACGGTATGCTTGGGATGGCGGCTTGCCACCTCCCACGCCTTTTGTTTGGCCAGATGGGACGCCGCCTCTTCCGGCCGCCATCCCGGTTCAATTCTCTCTTCCCCCCGGGCGGGACATACCCGGAAAGAGATCCCCATTTGCTTTAAGAAGTCCCGGCGCCTGGGGGACGCCGATGCTAAGATGAGAGCCATTGCAGACGCCTCCGTTGTTGATACCCGCTTCGAGCAAATCAGAAATCCATCCGCCAATGGCCGGACGGTACATACCGTGCTCTACAGCGGCTGCAATTAAAAAATATTCCTGACTCAAAGCAGTACAAATACAAAGCATTTTGTAGATATTTTTTACCTTATCGGCCAGTGGAACCAAATCCACCGCTGCCACGTTCCGTTTTCGTAAGATTCTCCACTTCCTCAACAGTGGGGAGCAGAACCGGCGCCACCACCAATTGAGCGATGCGTTGGCCGGGATTTACTGTGTAGGGCTCCTTGGATAAATTGATAAGCCCTACCTGGATTTCCCCTGTGTAATCACTGTCGATCACCCCTACGCCGTTTGTTAGGGCAATGCCGTCCCGCACCGCCATACCGCTGCGGGCATACACCAAACCCACCGTCTCCTTGGAGGGTAGGCCAATGGCGATACCGGTGGGAATCAGCATCCGTTCCCCCGGGGCTATGGTAACCGGTTCCTCCAAGCAGGCCGAAAGATCCATACCAGCCGATCCCTCCGTGGCCCGAAGAGGCAGGATGGCCTTTTCTGATACACGCATAATTTTTAACTTTTCCATTGGTTCTTCCTCCCATCTGTTGCAAATATACCTCAATATGGGGCTTTTTGATGCCAAACTTTATTGTACTAGATTTCTCTTACCAACGTCCTATAACACGCCCTTTTGGCTGAGGCCCCTTGTAAAGGGAAAGGGCGGTGTGACGCCCTCTTCAAACAGATGCAGGATCTGTTTGACCTCCTTCCTGGTCTCCTCCGTAAAGTGGAGATGGACAAAGTCCAGGCAGGACAGGCGGTCCATCCGATCGGCCAGGCACAAAGGGACTGAGTTGAACACTTCTCCCGCACCGCCTGCACAGCGCACAGGGAATGCCGTCCCTTTACGGTCTATTAGGCTCTGACGGCCATCGCATTTTTTACAAGCATCGGCTGCCGGGCAGTTGCGCATAAGCATCAAAGGAAGATACCCATAAGCGTAGTAGCCCACCGGTAAAATACCTGTCAGCTCGGACGCCTGCCCTAGCGACAATTCCAGCCACACCGCCGCCGATTGGAAACCACCCTCCCTGGCCGATTGAAGGGCCTGCCGATTGGCCATTGCCAGGCCGAACCCAGCGTGGAGGTTAAACCCCTCTTCTTGGGCCAATTGGACGCCGTCCCAAGTATGCACCAAGGCGTGACGGTATCCTGCTTCCCGGGCAATGCGAAGGCGGCGGCGTATCGTTTCCTCCCGGCCAAACATGGCCCGGGGGACTTCCACCCCTGCTCCCGCAAACCGGGCCGACAAAGCGGCAAGATCCTCTTTGGATGCTGTCAAAGATAAAAATACCAGCTCCGCCTTGAAATCATTTGGGATTTGCTCTATTGATTCAAACCGGGCGTGCATGGCGGAGGGGCTGCGTCTCAGCTGCTGTGAACCATTCTCCTGTTTTGGTAGGGAAAAGGGGATTGGATCCCGTTTCCCACGCGCATCCAACAGCATCTCCAGCCCCTGCCTGCGCAGGGCGTTGAGGGAAGACAGGGGAAGGTTTAGCCCTTCCTCCAGCTCCATATCCAACTCCCGGACAAAAAACGGGGTCCCCCCGGTCTTTTTGAGCTGCTTTGCACAGCTTTGCTCATCCAAGGGCCTCGACTGCGCAAGTGCGGGGATCGGCCCTTCTGCCGTCCCTTGATGTCCCTCCTCATCCCAGACAGTCAGACGGGCGGGACGGTCTCCCTCAACCTCAAAGCGCAAATGGAGGGGGATGGATGGACGTTCAGAAGCAATCAATTTTTGCAAAATAGGCAACGCCTTTTGTGCGGCCGTTACATCCTCTTTCTGACGGATGCCCACCATCTTTCGGCCTCGACGGCCAGTATAATATCCATCGGTAAACCCGCTGCGGGAAAAGACGTTTCGCAGGTTGTCCATCAGGTCACGAGGTACCTTCCCCTCGTCTAAGGAAGCGCGGCAAGCCGCTACAGCCGCCGCACAATATTCTGGGCGTTTCATACGCCCCTCTATTTTGGCCGATGCCACACCCATGGCATGAAGTTCCCTCAAATGGTCAATAATAGAATAGTCCTTGAGGCTCAGGGCATTGGGACATCCATCGGACGCCCGGAAGGGGAGCCGGCAGGGCTGCGCACATCGGCCCCGATTGCCGCTGCGTCCGCCCAAAAAAGCGCTCATGTAGCACTGCCCGGACACCGATGCGCACAGCGCCCCATGGACAAATACCTCCAGCTCAATGGGTGACTTCTTTGCGATGGCGGCGATTTCCTCCCGGCTCAGTTCCCTGGCCAATACCACCCGGTCGAATCCAGCTTTGGCCATCCACTCCACCCCCGCCAGGGTGTGGACCGACAATTGGGTGGATGCATGAAGCGACAACCCTGGCGCCGCTTGCTTTAAAAGGCGGCAAAGCCCCATATCCTGCACAATGATCGCGTCGATGGAAAGCCGGCAGGCAAGGCGGGCCACTTCCAATGCCTGGTCCAATTCCTCTTCCCGCAAAATGGTGTTGAGGGCCAAGTGCACCTTGACCCCTCTTTGATGGCAATACTGCACTGCGTCGGTCAAAGCCCGCTCATCAAAATTTGCCGCCGACGCCCTGGCGCTAAAGGAGGAATATCCCAAATACACCGCATCGGCCCCGGCGCGGACGGCGGCTTTTACCGCTTCCGGTCCGCCTGCTGGGGCTAGAATCTCCAGGCTCATGAATGGGAATTCTGATCCCGGCCCGGTTGATACCGGGCCCTGAGCATCTGGATCTCCCGTTGCAGCCGCTCGTTTTCCCGCACCATCTCGTCGGCCTGGAGACGGGCTTTGGCCGCGTCTTCCAGATAGTCCTTGATCTGAAGGCGCAGGTTGTCGGCCGAATCGGACGCTTTCCGCCCTTCGTCACAGAAATCCAACGCCGCCAGCACCGCCGCCGCTGTCACCGACATGCTGGGATTGCTTTTGAGAATCTCCTCAATGCGGCGATCCACAGTATCCCCCATCTCGCGGATATAGCTTTCATTCTCCTCCGAGACCACAATATACTCCGAACCCCGGATGTTAAGCCGGACACGGTTTTTCTTATTCATAGGATTCATGTTTTATCCATCCTCCCTACTCTCAAATGGTTTCCTAATCCAAAATTTTTTCGTTGTTCCCAGACCAAAGGCAAAACTTCCCGACAGCACGATCTACCGTCTCTCAATCGGGGGAAAGGCCCCGTCAAAAGCCTTTTATTTTGTGTCAAAATAGAAAAACAGCTACAAAAGACATCTTAAATCTCCATATTGTCTTTTTCATTCATCAAATTCTTGCATCTTATCCTCTTATTATAATATGATTTGCGCCATCATAAAAGACTTTTTGTAAAATTAATGCAACAATTCATCCAATTCCCATCTTCTTTTGCCCTGCACAATCCATAAGCCGAATCAATCCATACACAACAATACTCTTTCTAAGGCGTATGGTTGAAAAAAAGCCCATTTCATGGTATCCTAGACAAATAACATCTAACTTTGGTAGTCCTAATCACAACTATGGAATCTAAATTTTGGGAGGCATACTGCATGAAGGTCAATCAAACCATGTCCAAACAGCAGTTTCGCGACGCACTCCGGCAGAAATTATCGCATCATTTCGGCGTGCAGCCCGAAAACGCCGATTATGATACCTATTATCAAGCCCTCGGTTTGCTGGTGCGGGATATTCTACAGGATAAACGCAAGAATTTTAACGACCAGGTCCGTGAAAAGGAAGGAAAGCAGGTCTATTACCTGTGTATGGAATTCCTCATGGGCCGTTCTCTCAAAAATAATCTCTATAATTTAGGGCTGGAAGACATTGCACGGGAAGTGTTGGCTGATTTTGACATCAAGCTGGACAATATCTATAAAAGAGAACCCGACGCCGGTTTGGGCAACGGCGGTTTGGGCCGTTTGGCCGCCTGCTTCTTGGACGGCCTGGCTACCGGCGATTATGCCGCTATGGGTTATTCGCTGCGCTATGAATTTGGGATCTTCCGCCAGAAGTTGGTGGACGGCTGGCAGACCGAGTTGCCCGACGCCTGGCTGCCAGGTGGCGATGTATGGCTGGTGAAACGTCCCAACCACACGGTGGAAATCAAATTTGAAGGCCATGTCAAGGAGTCTTGGGACGGCAGTTACCATCATGTGGAACACGTGGATTACACCTCAGTGGAGGGCGTCCCTTATGATATGTATGTCCCCGGCGCCGACGGCAAGGGTGTGGCTGTGCTGCGCCTGTGGTCGGCTTCCGCCCCCGGCATCGACATGAACCTCTTTAACCAGGGCGACTACATCCGCGCTGTGGAACGGGATGCTATGGCTGAAGTTATCACCAAGGTCCTGTATCCCTCTGACAACCACCGCGAAGGCAAGAGCCTGCGCCTGCGCCAGCAGTATTTCCTGGTATCGGCTTCCATTCAGGATATCATCCACCGTCATCTGGCCCAGTACGGCTCCTTGAGCAATCTGCCGGACAAAGTGGCCATCCAGCTCAACGATACCCATCCCGCTTTGGCCATCCCTGAGCTGATGCGCATTATGTTGGACGAGTGCGGCATGGGCTGGGATGAAGCTTGGGATCTCGTGACACGCACGGTGGCTTACACCAATCACACCGTTATGGCCGAGGCCTTGGAGGTGTGGCCGGAGGATCTCTTCCAGAGCCTTTTGCCCCGCATCCATCAGATCGTCCAGGAGATCAACCGCCGCGCCAGCGAGGAAATGATGATGAAAACCGGCGGTAATTCCCAAAAGGTCAGCAATATGGCCATCATCAGCTACGGCATGGTCAAGATGGCAAACTTAAGCGTCATCGGTTCCCACTCGGTCAACGGCGTGTCCCAATTGCACAGCCAGATCCTTAAGGACACGGTGTTCCACGATTTCTATACCCTTTATCCGGAAAAATTCAAAAACGTCACCAACGGTATCGCCTATCGCCGTTGGCTGTGCCAGTCCAACCCCGAGCTGACCCAGCTGTTGACCAAGTTGATCGGCCCTGGGTTTACCATGGATGCTTCCCAGCTCCAAAAGCTTACTAAGTTTGAAAACGATAAGACGGTGCTGGCCCAGCTGGAGACCATCAAGCGAAACAACAAGGTGCGTCTTGCCAACACCATCCAGAAGCAAAGCGGCATTTTAGTGGATCCGGATTCTATTTTTGACGTCCAGGTCAAGCGCCTGCACGAATACAAGCGCCAGCACCTCAACGCCCTGCACATCCTCTCCCTTTACCAGTTTATCAAAGAGCATCCCAATGCCGATGTCAAACCCCATACCTTTATCTTTGGCGCCAAAGCCGCTCCCGGCTATTATCTGGCAAAACAGATTATCCAGATGATCTGCAAGATCGGCCAGATGCTTGAGAAAGACCCCCAGGCTAGGGATCTCATCAAGATCGTATACCTGGAGGATTACCGCGTCACCGTGGCGGAAGAGCTTATGCCGGCTGCCGACGTCAGCGAACAGATTTCTTTGGCCGGTACTGAGGCTTCCGGCACTGGTAACATGAAGCTGATGATCAACGGCGCCATCACCTTGGGTACCTTGGACGGCGCTAATGTTGAAATCCATCAGGCGGTGGGGGATGACAATATCGTCCTCTTCGGCTTAAAAGCCGACGAAGTGGATAACCTTAAGGCCAGCGGCTACAACCCCATGGTATATTATAACAATAATGCCTATCTGCGCGGTGCTATTGACATGCTCAGCCGCGGCATTGAGGGGATGTGCTTTAACGATATCCGCAATTCCCTCATGAATAAAGATCCTTATATGGTTATGGCTGACTTCGAAGATTACCATAGGGCTCATGAGTATATCAACCAAATCTATGGCGACCGAGATAAGTGGAATAAGATGTCCCTGCACAACATCGCCGGGGCTGGGATCTTTAGCGCCGACCGTTCCATTGCTGAGTATGCAAGTAATATCTGGCATGCCAAACCTATCCTGACCAAAGAGGATTGAGTAAATTAAGGTCCTTATCCTGCTGTTTTTAGGGGCGGGCGGTACGGCTAGCGGGCTTTGCCCACTCTTAACCCCATCTCTAAAATAATGCTACGGTACCGTGCCCTCCGTTTCCCTTTCTCTCCTACAGG
>CAJFOZ010000023.1 GCA_904397895.1 uncultured Clostridia bacterium | reverse complement strand
CTTCCCTCGCTTTTACAATGGTTAGCTAGTGTTACAGGGCCACTGGACTAGTGCCAATAGCCCATTAGACTATCCTCTCTTATTGACGCAGCAAAACACTTTTCTCCAGCAGGATGTTGCCGTCTTGGTCCCGGACAAAGTCGGGGAAATTGTGGTAATTGATTTCAAAAAAACTGCCCACTTCAAAATCCCAGACAGGGGCCGTGCCGATGGAGATGATTTTGACCGTTTCCATTCCACACATAAAGTACTCTTCGAAACCTTCTTCGTCCTCATTAAATTCATTTTGCGTTTCACCAGCAGTATCCAGCTGAGTTAAAATTTTTGTCCCGTCCTGCCATTCTAATATTAGTCGTTCTTTTGGATGTTTGTCAAAACAATTCATTAATGGGAACAATAACTTTTTCTCAATTTCTTTCATAAAGTTCATCTCAATCTCCTTTCTAACCTTTAGGACGCTGTGGAACAATATGTGCACCATCTTTTGAGTAGTGGATCATTCCCCTGGTAGTATCATAATACTTACCAGTTGTAAGATCGTAATATTTGCCAATAATTTTATGGAAATCAATAAGTTCTTTATTGTCACCATATTTCGTCCCGGTACCTGCATACTTGTCGATCAAAGCCTGGGCGTCTTTGGCTGTCCCATTGAAGATGCTGCGGCCGGGGATGTAGTTGTTGTGACCGGGGATGTGTTTTCCCTGGCGGCCTTCATGGACGGTGGTGTTTCGTCCGCTTTTTGCGCCTTTTGTCCCTTTGAAGTAGCTGCCACCACCACCGCCACCGCCGCTCATACTGCCGCCCATCACTGGACCTCCCGCTGATGGACGGTCAGGATCCTGCTGTCGAATTGATGAATGGGGATCCCCGCCTCCAGGCAGGGTTGAAACAATTCATCGGGCGCTTGGCCATACACGATCACTGCTGAGGGGTGAAGGCGTTCCACCATTGCTTCCAGCCCCTGGAGGAAGTATTGTCTGTCCTCCCTATGCTGGATACAGCCGTGGGTTCCCACTGCTACGGGTTTCTCCGGCTGGATCCCATCGAAGCAGAAAGGATAGCTTCTCTCGTCGCTCCAACGGACGTTGGGAATCACATCCATTCCATTAACCGATAACCAATAACCCAAAGCCCGTCCTCGATAGGTATTCCACAGCTGCATCCCCAGCGGCAGATCCCGGTAAAGGCTAAAATCAGGGGAAATGCATCCCTTAAATTTTGAAAGACGGGCTAGATAATCGCCCGGACGCCTCCAAATCCGCTCGAACCGTTCATCGTCTATGTAAAAATGGACAAAATGGTCAAAGCGGTTTTGGGATAAGGCGTGATCAAAGGGGAGCAGTTTGTCCGGCAGTAAGTCGGAGGCAGGGATGACCGGCATTTCCCATGTCCCCTCAAATCGGGCGTGTTCCACTAGCCCGGCATGGAACACATCCTTGCGGTCAATTCGGCCTTTCTTATTTACCATTATAGCATAGGTTCCTTTCTTATAAATGCTTTCTTGCGTTTCCGGCTCTGTGTTGCTATAATGGAGTTGTACCAGTTCGTATTCTTGCGTTGAACTCTCCGCTATGGCAACACAGTAGAGATTCTTGCTCAGGAATGCGGCAGCAACCACAGGTATCGCTATGGCAGTAGCGTTACCTGTGGCTTTTTTATGCAATCAAATGGAATCACCTCCTCCAATTTGAAACATATGTTCTAAATTAAGTATAGCAAAATGGAAGAGTTTGTCAAGTGATTTTCCTTCTCCTATTTGTTGCAAGAAAAAGACGGCTGTGAGAGCATTTTTATCCACCTACCTGGATGTTGATCCAGCAACTTGTGAATCAAAATGGTGAGAGATCGTTTCAGTAATGGTAAAAAATTGGTTAAAAACAAAAATAAGAACAGAGTGGCGTATTTTACGCCACCCTGTTCCTTTCAAGTGAACTGTGTTTGAATCATTGCGATTGCGGACAATATCTTCATAACGTGCCAACCACAAGGATCACAACGATAATAGGGGTATGATTTTTACTACTTAGTCTGAATCGCGATATCGTCGATGTAGGCGTCGAAGATGCCTTCTGCGCCGCCAGCATAAGTTACGACAACGGCCGTTATGTTTTTGCCTACAAGGGAGGAATCCAAATCAACCGTAATCTGATCCCAACCGTCGGCACTTGCCGTCTTTTGCTGTTTAAAACCAGCTGTTTCGCTTAACAGAGTTCCATCTTCAAACTGGAGATCGACGAAAACCGATTTGCCCAATCCAGTCTCTGCTTTGATCCAGTAGGAAAGTTGCAAATCTTCCGGGACCAAGATTGCTGTTTCTGCGATCTTGTATTGATATACGGAAGAATTGGATAAGCTTGTCCCGCTGAAGCCGAAGCAGAAGGATCCTAAATGTCCTGTTCCATGGACCATCTCATTTTTCGCGTCGGAAACGCCGTTGGACTCCAGCACCTCAGGTTTGTAAAGGCAGACATCTACATTGTTATAACCGCCCGCATAACCGCCGGAATTGGGTTCCTGATACCGTCTTTCAAAGCTATTACGCCAGTAGACGGGGCCTTCCGAATAGGGGATCGGCACGGGTGCATCCATGGAGATCGACGTATCATCGCTCTGGAGCAGGTCAATGACAGCGCCGGCCAAACGAAGATAGAAGTCAGAAGACAACCATCTTCCATCTGCTGCCAAGGTTTGGAAGTAAGGTTTTTCGCCCACAGGAAGCATATAAGAATCTTCCGCTGTCTTCATGAGGGCCGTGCCTTCGTCGTATTCGTCAAACATAGCGAAATAAGCGGTGTCGATGCCCTTATTTTTCAAGTATTTGGCCTGTGTCCACAGCATTTCGCCGGCAGCTCTCGGGATCTCGTTGGGCGGATAGGGCTGGAAGCTGGACCAGTTGAAACCGGCAAACATAACGGGCTGATACTCAATGCCATACTTTTCGCAGTAAGCAAGTTCTCTCGGCACATGTGCATCCAGCCAAGGGACGATGTCGTCCAATGAGCGACCATAACGTCCCGGAGTCCAGGGGGAGATCATGTCGAGGGACTGATAGACTTTCTCGTAACCATCGGTCCGCTCTGTCCAATCGTTGTCAGGGGTGCCGCCGATCACATAATAGCCTCTGTCTTTGAACCAATTGATGATTTCCAGGGCCGGTTCCTTTTGAATGTAGGTATTGCCATCGCTTTCGCTGACAACGCCGGACAGGCCCCAAAGGCAAACAACAGGTTTCCCATCGGCATGGGCATAGCTGGGCGAACTTACAATGCCCTTTTGCTCAATGCTGTACACCCAGTCCTTCTTGATTTTTTCCACGATGGTATCGCTTTGGTTTTTAGTGCCGGAGAAGTCGTACATCACATAAAAAGTTTTACCGTATTTTTCTGCTGCTTCCTGCACCAGATTGATGTGGTTTTTGGTGGGGGTTTCTGCCGGAATGGCCTCGCTGGTAAATCTCTGGACAGCTACGCCATCCATGTCGTATTGGTCGATCCAGGAGAAATGGAGATCCACTACCTCTTTGTTTTTGGAGGTGAACAGCTTGGAAGGACTGCCGTCCGCCAAATTCGGGAGACCGGTTTCGTTTAGGACGGAATCGGGATACTCTCTGACATCCGGATAGTTCTCGAATTTGATGGTGCCGTATTCCGTCGGACGCTGGTTGTTGCTCCAGTGAACCCAACCGCTGTTGGTGGGGCTGGAGGTAAACCACATCTGATAACCCGCCAGGGTCTTACCGATCAGGTTATTTTCCTCGGTCTGGGGAGCAAAGGCAGGGGCAGGAATACTATCGACTGGAGGCTCAGTGCCCGCCCAGATCACAACGCTCTTGATGTACATGTTAGGCTCTGCATTGCCGCCATTGATTCTCAAATCACAGCTATTGTTCTGGCCGCGCCGCATGCCAACGTTGTTGAGATAAAGCCTGTAAGTGACGAGTTCGCCTGTATTGCTTCTGGGGATGTTGTGTCGGTTACCAAAATCGCGTTCGGTACCGGTCTTGGTGGTATTGGCGGTCTCAAAGGTAATGGGTGTGGTACCGATATCGTAATAGGTGATTTCAAAGACGATATCGGTCTCATTTCGCAGGGCAGGGAAGTCGGTGGGCATATGTAAATACATAAACCGGCCCACATTATAAGACGTCCCTTTGTAATCGATCTTGCCGGTCACGTCGTCGCGGAACCGTGCCACCTGGGATCCCGCTTCACTGTTGGCGTCCGTACTGTAATCGATCATGGTGAGGTTGTTTTCCTCCACAGGATCGTCAAATACGATGGAAGCATAGGTGGTGTCGGACGGCGCGCTGGCCCACTTGGCATGTACTGTGGTATTGCTGGTTACAACGGTATTTTCCGTGAATCTCCAGTCGCCGTCGCTTTCGGTTATATACCATCCGAGAAACTGGTAATCGGTTCTAACCGGATCTTCCGGCAACGCCACTGTACCAAAAGAATCCGCTTCAGCTTTAACCAAATAGGATTCGTCGGCCTCGGGGGCGGAGAATGTCACGACAATCTGCTGTGTTACATCGATTTTGGCAGTATCTCTCATCGAACCGTTGACCAAAGTGACAAGATACTCTCCATTATCATAGGTTACGGTTGCAATGGTAAGATTACCGTCGGGAATACACGCAGAAACCGCTTCCTGAACCCAAGCTGTTTTCTCTTCCTGAGTAGTAATGTCGTCTGGGATTTTGTAGGTGCCTGCTTCAATAGCGTCTTTGGCTTCGCTTAGTGCTTGTTCCATATTGATAAGGAAAGCGGCTTTCATGTATTTTTCCTGGACCGGTGCGCTTGTCACGCTGTCCCAAAGGAATACACCGATGGAATAATTGTTCTGAATGCATTCCGCCTGGAGACCTTCCTGCTCAATAACCGTCTCAAAATCGACGATTTCAGAGGGGGCGATTTCATGGGCGGAACTGCCGATATACGCTAATTTTCCATCGTTTTTGTAGATGGCGGTGAGCATCGTCAGATTCTGGGTCTCGCCGGTTCTGTTCTGATACTTCAGGGCTGTGGTCAAGGAATCAGGCGAGAAGGTGTTGATGACTTCGCCGAGATTCGGGATATCGGCATATTCAAACACAAAGGAATGAATGTTGGCGACGCTGGTGCCCGATCCACGGAATTCGTAGTAAACGGTATGAAGCCCTGTGATGTCATTCTGAGTCAGCTCACCGGTAGCATAAGCATATTGATCCCAGTTGGGACCGGTGGCTTCCAGGCCAAAGTCGGCGATAACCGGGCCGTCTAACGCGTCCAGATGGACCACCACGCGGGAATTGCGCAAATCGTTTTGTTTGCCGGCGTAGGCAATTTTGACATTGGTCCACCAATACTCTCCGTCGCCAAAGTCAACGTACCGGAATCCGACGTAAGAGCCGGGTGTGAGTCCGCCGAGGTTGGTGATATCACCGCTCACGACGCCACTGACGTTGTTGGTGGTTTCCTTCTTCACGCTGGAAGAGAAAAGTTCACAGTCCACGCCTTCGATTTCCACCTGGGCGGGCTTGATGGCGATCAGTCCGTCGATGGCTGATTCAATTCCATCGATGGCCTCTTTGATCTCTTCGGTGGTTGCATCGGGATTGTCGTAAACCACTTGGGCAGCTTCCACTGCTTCTACGACAGGCAGATAGGTTTCCTCTGCATAGAGGCTGCTGTCGATGGATTGTCCCTTCAGGATGGCTTGCAGCAAGGCATCTTTATTCGCCATTGCGAATTCACTGCCCATAAGCTCCAATTCGGAGACTTGGATTTCCTCATCCGCGTTGGTGAATTCGAACTTATAGTACTTATAGGATCCCGGATTCTCAATGGAGAAGGGACGGGTGTACCGATCCCATTCAAAGGTCTGGTTGGTTCTGACATCCAGTTCCTCCCAGACCTCACCGTCCATAGAGCCGGAGAGGATCCACTCGGTGGGAGCGGTGTCGGCAGTCCAGCTGGTGATGGTGTACATATCGATTTGAGCGCCCGGATAGAAGTAGTAGATGGCGGTCTTTTCGCCAGCTTCCCAGGATGCATAGTCGGCCGATGTGTTGCTGAACAGGCTGTCTGCATCCTCGGCGTTGGCATAAGCGCCGTTTTCGTATCCGGTGGGAATGTCGGTGATGGACGGAGTGACGGATTCTGTCAAGTCGCGGAGAGGACTGGGTGCGTTGTCGTCCTGCGTCACTGAAGTCGGCTGGACATCGGTGCCGATGCCCCAGGTCTCGGACGGGGTGGAACCCATGGTGAAGTCGATGGTGGTACCGTCGTGGATGTCGGACGGATCGATGTAGGTCTTGTTATAGGTTTCGTCGCCGTTGACATAGACGCTCTGGACATACTTGTTTGTCCGGCTGACGCCAGGAGCATTGATGGTGATTTGGTCGCCGTTGTCGCGGGTGATGATAACCTTCTGGAACAAGGGGGTTCCGAAGACATACTGGCCGTTGCCGTTTGTCAGCGGATAGATGCCCAAAGCGGAGAGCACGTACCAGCTGGCCATTGCGCCGTTGTCCTCGTCGCCGATGTAGCCTTGGCCGATATCCGAACCGGCATAGTGACGGTCCAGAAGGGTCCGGACCACTTCAGCCGTCTTCCAGGGACGGTCGGTGAAGAGATACATATAGGGGATGTGGAACGCAGGCTGGTTGGACATATGCAGCTGACCCAGCTTGTCGGCGCGGCCCTCTACCTTCTCTTTGTGCCAACCGGACCAGTTGCCGAAATCGTCGCCCTGGGTTGACATCATTTCGTCTAGTTTCTCGCCCAGTTTATCGGGGCCGCCGTAGAGGTTGGCCAGGCCGCGTCCGTCTTGGGGAGCGTGGAAAGCGTAGTTCCAAGCGTTGTCTTCCGTATAGCCGTAGCCCATTTTAATGGGGTCAAAGTCCTCGTCGGACCACAGCCACCGGCCGTCGGCCGTCTTGCCGCGGAACCATCCGCCCAGAGACGGGTTGAACAAATAGGAGTAGTTTTGAGCACGGTTTGTAAAATACAAATACTCGTCGTTGAGTTTGCGATAGGCTTCGGTTCCCGGCTCTTCCATATCGCGCATAGCTTTGGCCATGGAGGCGATGGCAAAGTCGGCGACACCGGCTTCCAAAGACCAGGAAAGATTTTCATCGGTCAAACTGTTTGTGGGGCTGTAGCCCAGGAAGGGCCACTCCGCCATACCGGCGCGGCCGGAATAGAAGTTATCGCCATTGTTGGGAGAATAAACGGTGGCGTTTTTCAAGGCCGAGGCGTAGGCGTTGTCATAATCAAACTCGATGCCTTGGCTGATAGCGTCGCCGAACACAGAGTCGGAGTTGGTGCCTACCATGCTATTGATACCGGTGGGCTGGACCCAGCGGGGAATCCAGCCGCACTCCTTATAGTGCTGGACAAGGCCGTTCAACAGGTCGGTATCCTTCTCAGGGGTCAGCAGCGAATAAAGAGGCCATGCCGAACGGTAGGTATCCCAGAATCCGTTGGCGTAGAACAGCCGGCCGTCCTCCAGGTTAAGGCTGGTGGAATTTCCTTGATAGGGGGAGTTGAATTGCCAGTGGGGTTCTTCGTTGGTACCGGTGTTTTCCGAATCCAGCATGGGGTAAATAAATGCACGGTACAGGTTGGAATACAAAGAAGTGAGTTGGTCATAAGTGGCGTTGGGATCTTCCACTTTGATGACCGACAGTTTCTCATTCCAGATGTTGAGAGCCTTTTCCTTGATGGAGTCGAAGTTATCGTCCTCAGCGACTTCCAGGTCAAGGTTTTTGATGGCCTGGTCGGCGCTGATATACGAAGTAGCTACTTTCATCTCCACAACGGTCGGACCTTCTTCGGCTGCCGGGAATTCAAACATGCTCAAAGGCTGATCGTTGCCGGTGCAGGCGCGGAAAGCAGTGGGCATTACGCTAAATTCACCGTATACATACATACGTTTCTGGCCGGCGGCCACTTTTGTGGAGTAGGCCGAGAAGGTGCCATCGCCATTGTAGGTGACGTTAGAGGAAGAAGAGCTCCTGTTCTTGGGGCAGTCGAGGATGACGTTGCGCTGGGCCGATCCTTCCGGGAAGGTGAACCGCAGGATGGCGGCGTGCTCGGTGGGCGTTACCTCGATCTGGACGCCAGGGGCCGTTTCGTCGTCTTCATTGAAGGTGACGCTGTAATAATAGGAATGGGCGATTTCATTCTCGTGTTTAAAGTCGGATCCTCTGTTTTTCAAGTCATTCGCCAAGGTGGCGGCATCCGACCATACGGTGGTGGAGTCGGCGGAGAAGTTGAAGGTTCCGGATTCTGCCGTCCAGTTGCTGGCCACATGGTTGATTTCAATATGCTTGAAGTTGGCCTCCGAGCCGGTGTACTGGTAGATTGTGCCGACCGACATAGTAGTGGCAGGGCTCCAGAAGTTGAAGGGGTGGGGAGTAGCCACGATGGGGTTGTTGAGGCCGTGGGAATACTTGTTGTGATCCTCGCCGTAGGCGCCGTTCTGGGTGCCGCGGAGGATGTTGACGTAGTCGGCCAGGTTGGTAATCTCGGGGTTGTCTTCCCGGTAGATTTCCACATCGTCAAAATAGATGTTAATCTCTTTTCCAGGGGTGCCGTCGGGCTTGTCGTAGCCCACCAAGATGGCCTTTACCTTTCTTCCCTGAAGTTCCGGGATCGAGCCGATCTCACTGGTCACCTTGAGCCAGTTGTTGGACTCAATAATGCCGCCCTCGGCTTGGCCGAGAGGGGAGACTTCAAAACCGTACTGATCCACGGCGCCATAATCGCTTAAATAGGTTCCATCGTCGAATTCAAGGTCAATGGCTGTATAGTTGCTGGTGTATTCGTAATCGTAAATATTGGACTGTACGTCTTCGTTGATATACGGCATCACCATATAGGAAAGCTTAGTGTTGGGGTAGATGTCTACATCCAGATTGTCGTAGATCTTGAAATAGGCATTGGCGCTTTCCTCGTTTTTCGTGCCGTAGGCGAGGAGGGCTTGATCGCCTGTCCAGCCCAGGTTGGCGCGGGAGCTTGTGTTGCCCCACAGCTCTGCAGGGCCTTTGCCGGCTGTAAAGCCCATTCCATCCATCTCTGTCTCAGAGTCGACGCCCTCGATGGTGGCGTCGGCATACATGCCAAAACCGGAGAACTGGATGGTTCCGCCGTCGGCTGTGCCCTTGCCGGAGCCTCTCTTAAGGACGGTAAGGCGGATGTAGGTGTAGGAACCGGGGTTCTCTGTCACTGCGAAATTCTGAACCTGATAGTTAGTGGTCCAGGTTACAGCTTCACGGGAGTCCAGCTCCACCCAAGTCTTGTTGTCGTTGGAACCTTCGATGGTCCAAGAGTTGAGGACACGGCTGGAATACTGCATGTCGTCGTTTGCGCCAGCAATGTAATAAGCCTCAGGGGTGATGGGCTCATCGTACTGGAAGGTGATGGAAAAGGGACATTCTACATAGGAATTGTCGCCTGGATGGTCTTTGGAACCGGTTAAGCACAATTTGGTCTCGACGTCTTGGTCGATCAATTTGTCAGGACCTTCGCTGGAACCGCCGGTGTATTCCGGGGAAATGGTGGGAGTACCTGCAAAGTTTGTGTATTCGCCAGACGCCTCTGTAACGGTAGAGTAGGTTTTATAAATATGGCTAATGCCTTCTGACGAAACCATCGTCGGGTTGATCTGGGGATCAGTGGTTTCAAAGGACGAATAAAAACTCTCCTGTCCAGAAGGAGGATCGTCTGCCGGAGTTGCCAATACGCTAAAAGGTAATGCCGAGGTTACCATCGTAACGGCAAGAAACAGGGATAACAGTTTTTTTCTGAATTTTGTTCGGCCTCTTTCTTTTTTCATTTCTCTTATCACTTGGAATCCCTCCTATCTTAAATTGGAGTGGTGGATAGGCTCTTTGTACCATCGATTGTATGTAAAATTAAGTGACGACACATTAGTCCTCTTTGGTTTCACGTAACCCATACACAAAACGATACACGGCCTTTTAGGATGGTCTTGGGCAGGCAGAAGAAAAATACACATACTGCCTGTAATTGCCATTTTGACAGTTTATAAGAGATTTTTCTCTGCACTTCTTTTTGTTCCTTTTGGCGGGAGGCCTTCATTTGCATTGGGCATACAAATGATTTTTTCTTTCTATCCTCCTTTCTTCTAAAAAAGATTTACTGATCAAGAGTTGTTCCTCATATTAATTATATATCTTATTCTAATTTTTTCAATTATATGGAATTGTTTTTCTACATTATTTTTTACAAAAAAAGATTTTGCTTTTTTTGTATATCATTTTATGCATCTTATTTTGTTCTTCCATTTTTATATAATTTCACCAATATTGCGCAATTGTGTACATCGAGGTAAACCAATCTATAAAAAAACAAAAAAGTAGATGGCCATGAAAATACGGCCATCTACTTTTTTGATGCGCTATTTAGTGAAAAAACAAAAACCGTAAGACATCCTCATACCAGGACTCTCACGGTTTTATACATGGTGGACGCAAACGGACTCGAACCGCTGACCTCCTGCGTGTGAAGCAGGCGCTCTAACCAGCTGAGCTATGCGTCCATAAAACCGTGGATGCAAAAAGCACCCACGGTAGAAGGATGGTGACGCGTAGGGGAATCGAACCCCTGTTACAGCCGTGAAAGGGCCGTGTCTTAACCGCTTGACCAACGCGCCAGATTAAGAGCTCCGCAAGGAGCTATGGTAGCGGCAGTCGGATTTGAACCAACGACACTGCGGGTATGAACCGCATGCTCTAGCCAACTGAGCTATGCCGCCATATTTGTTCTGGAACCAGAAGCGAACAACAAGTATTATAACTCATGAAGATGCACTTTGTCAACACTTTTTTACCTATTCAGAGGGAATTCTTATAAAAGGAAAAGGGGAACTTGTTGAGAGACAGATGGATCAGCTTATGAAGGAAACCCTTTGAAAAAATTCATTGACTTTTTAAGGGAAGTTTGGTAAAATATTAGAGTTCTTATGCAGGTTGCTCTTAGAGTAAACCCGCTGTTTTTTGTGGAGCGGTATCGAAGTGGTCATAACGGGACTGACTCGAAATCAGTTGAGCCTCACGGCTCCGTGGGTTCGAATCCCACCCGCTCCGCCAGACCTGTAGCCGGCGCATCGTGCAAGCGTTAGACCGGCTTAATACCCGGCACGGCAAAGGTCGTATATTGTGCGGCCTGCGCTATGGCCGGGTATCTTTTTGTAGCGCAAATGTTCAAAAGCACAACGTAGTACAAATCTACTACATTGTGCTTTTTGTTGTTATATGGTATAAATAAAATAATTGATATTGTATGTACAAAAAGAAGGGCATAATTATGCTGAAAAAATATATGATATCCGTTTTATTTATAATATCGTTGCTTTTTCTTGGTTCTTGTTCAAATATACGAGGAGTACAGCTTACAAAAGTGCTAAATGAAGAGGGCCAAAAAATTCAGACCATGTCTGAAGAAATCATACGCTGCTTAACAGAAAAAGACAGCGAGGCCTTTACCGAGTTGTTTTGCGATCAAGTTAGAAATGAGGATATCTTTGATAAACAGATAGAGAAACTATTTGATTTTTTTAAATGTGATTCTTACATAAAATCTGAAATCGATACGGTTGCCGCCGGAGGGGATTCCCGAGAATATGGCATGCGTACAGAATGGTATGTCATCCCACAAATCACTTACATTGAAGTCTTAGTCGTTCCCAATGGGGATTATAATCGTATGAATAGACGTTATTATGGAGTGAATTATTACTGGCAAATAACAGATACAGAAAATCCTTCACTGGAAGGATTGCATAACTGTACCGTTGAACTATTAAACACAGACGAAAGTGTGATGGTAGGAACAACAGAACTGCAATCATTTTGATTCGCTATTTGCTCCATTCTATCCACTCAAAAAGGCCGTGAGAGTATGGAGGAACGTCTGCATTAAAATCTCAAGTGCCTACGATACATGTAAAGAATGTAGCAATATAGGGTGGCAACATAGGCAAGGGAGGTTTTGCACATGACCATTTCATTGCCCGAAGGCGTCCAATATCTTATCCGCAAGCTGGAGCAAAATGGGGGGGAGGCCTATGCGGTAGGGGGATGCGTGCGGGACGCCTTGCGTGGAGCAGCTCCAAACGATTGGGATTTGTGCACCTCGGCCACCCCGGGACAAATACTGGATATTCTACAGGGGGAAAAGGTGCTGGAAACCGGACTCAAACATGGCACGGTTACCGTCCTGCTCCCAGACGGCGCTTACGAGGTCACCACCTATCGGGTGGACGGTACTTACTCCGATGGACGTCATCCCGATCAAGTTACCTTTACCAATCAAATCACCGACGATTTGGCCCGTCGGGATTTTACCATCAATGCCATGGCCTATCATCCTTCCCGGGGATTGGTGGACCCATTTGGGGGCGTCCAGGATTTACAGGACGGCCTGATTCAAACGGTGGGGGATGCGGACAAGCGGTTTGACGAGGATAGCCTGCGCATTTTACGGGGATTGCGTTTTGCTTCCACGCTGGGGTTTGATCTATCGGAGGCTTGCAGCGCCAGTATCCATCGGAATA
The DNA here is from genome assembly GCA_904397895.1 of uncultured Clostridia bacterium. Classification (GTDB taxonomy): domain Bacteria; phylum Bacillota; class Clostridia; order Oscillospirales; family Acutalibacteraceae; genus Solibaculum. The sequence continues at coordinate 3,562 of CAJFOZ010000023.1, read as the reverse complement.
GGAATCTTTTGGTCCGGGTTTCAAAAGAACGGATCCAGGTAGAACTAAGCAAATTATTGCTGGGGGATGGCGTCAAAAAGATACTTGTGCAGTATCATGACGTCCTGTCTCAAGTGATTCCGTCCATTGAACCCATGGTGGGTTTTGCGCAGCGCAATGTCCATCACTGTTTTGACGTATGGGAGCACACGGCCCATGCTGTAGCATGGGCGTCGAAGGATCTCATTGTTCGCTGGACAATGCTGCTTCACGACATGGGAAAACCCTGCTGTTTCTCCATGACGGAGGGCAACGGGCATTTTTACGGACATGCCGGGGAAAGTGCAAACATTGCCCGGACCGTCCTTGCTGATCTGCGCATGGACCACAACACCATACAAAAGGTAGTGCAATTGGTCGAGGTGCACGATTTGCCCCTGCCTCAAACGGACAAGGCTGTCAAACGATGGCTCAATCGGCTGGGAAAGGAGCAATTTCTCCGCCTGACCCAGGTGCACAGGGCCGATATTCTAGCCCAGGCCCCACATTACCAGCAAAAAAAACTCGACGCGGTTGATCGATCCCTACACTGTATGGAAAAGGTGATCAGAGAAGGGCAATGCTTTTCCATCCGGGATTTAGCGGTAGATGGCCGGGATATCTTAGCCGCCGGCGTCCCGGCAGGGCCGGGGGTTGGGCGGATGCTTCAACATCTCCTAGAATTGGTCATCGATCAAGTGCTGGACAACAATCGAGAATGCTTGTTAAGGGAAGTAAATAATCACGTCAAGGGGGGATAATTTGAGTATGAAAATGCAGTGTACACTATTGGCAGTGAGAGATTTGGAGGCATCCAAACAATTTTACTGCCATCTTCTCGGGATGGAGGTCACAGATGATTTTGGCGCCAATGTAACTCTATCCAATTGTCTATCTCTCCAGACGATGGATACTTGGGTGTCGTTTATCCACAAAAAGGAAGAGGATATTCATTTGGGCAACCATGCCTGTGAACTTTACTTTGAAACAGATGATATGGATGATTTTATTCATCGTCTAAATGCCATGCCTAATATTTTATATGTGCATCCTCTGAAGGAGCATGCTTGGGGACAACGGGTGGTACGCATCTATGATCCAGATCGGCATATCGTTGAGATAGGCGAATCCATGTCTAAAGTGGTGCATCATTTTTTAGAAAGCGGTATGGACATCCCACAGATTGCAAAGCGGATGGATGTCGGGGAGGAGTATGTCCGCTTTTGCTTGAACCAAAGTGATGAGACATGAGAAATTTTAGCATGGTTACTTGATGCAGCTGGATGAATAAGATTTATCCAGCTGCATTTTTATGCATGAAAAAACAATCTAAATTTAATATAATATAGATGTTTTTATAGTATTATGTTAGAATATTTTTGAAATTGGTCGAGAAGGAGAAGTGCTTCATGAAGTTGAATCAGAAATCAAAAGGAAACGGATGGGCATTTTTACCGTTGCTTGTTTTTGTGTTTTCCTATTTGATTGTTGGAATTGTGTTAGAGTCCCAGGGAGTGGATCAGGCTTTTTATCAATTTCCTACCCCAGTGGCCGCTATGTTAGGGATTATAGTGGCATTTTTTCTATTTAAGGGGAGTGTCTCCGAAAAGATGGACACCTTTGTCAAAGGGTGCGGGGATGACAATATCATTATCATGTGCCTTATCTACCTATTGGCCGGGGCATTTTCCACCGTGGCCAAAACCATGGGAGGTGTAGACGCCACCGTGAACTTGGGGCTATCGGTACTGCCTCCCTCGGTTATCACCGCTGGACTATTTGTGATCGCTGCATTTTTAGGGACATCCACCGGTTCTGCCATGGGGACGGTAGGCGCCTTGGCCCCTGTAGCCGTGGGGTTTGCCGATAAAGCAGGCATCCCACTTCCCCTAATGTTGGCGGCTGTAGTAGGGGGAGGTATGTTTGGGGATAACCTCTCTATCGTCTCAGATACGACCATCGCCGCCACCCGTACCCAAGGGGTGGAGATGAAGGATAAATTTCGCTTAAACCTCCTTATCGCCCTTCCGCCGGCCGTTATTACGGTTCTGCTATTGCTCCTTTTTGGATCGTCTCCCGACGCCGTCGCATTGGAGGGACTTACCTTTAACCTTGTGAAGGTGATCCCTTATCTGCTGGTATTGGTGCTGGCGCTTGTAGGGATGAATGTATTGGTAGTGTTGACCTCCGGTATTGTAGTAGCCGGCGTCATCGGCATCGCTTATGGTGATTTGACCCCTCTCTCTTTTTCCCAGAACATCTTTGACGGCTTTGGAAGCATGCTGGAGATTTTCCTATTGTCCATGCTCATTGGAGGCCTGACAAAGATGGTGTCCAAGGCGGGGGGGATGGACTTCCTGTTACGGATTTTTCAGAAGTTTGTACGAGGCCCCAAGTCGGCACAGCTCAGCATTGGAGCTTTGACTTTAGCCACCGATGCCGCTACCGCCAACAACACCGTGGCCATTCTCATCGACGGCCCTATCGCCAAACAGATTTCCCAGCAATACAAGGTGGATCCCCGCAAAACAGCGTCTATTTTGGATATCTTCTCCTGTGTCATGCAGGGCCTGATCCCTTATGGAGCACAAATCTTGTTGGCTGGCAGCCTCAGCGAAGGAGCGGTCAGTCCTTTTTCCATTGTCCCCTTTATGTGGTACCCTATGTTGCTGTTTGGATTTACCGTTTTATCTATTTTTGTCCCTTATGCCGACCGGACGCTGCGTAAACGTCCTTGGAACTGGGAAAAGGATAGGGCGGAATAAAGAACGTTTCAATGTATCAAAAAGAGGATGCCTCTAAAAAAGGCATCCTCTTTTGCTTATCGATGGAAAATTACTTTTGAGAAGCAGCTTCTTTCTTCTCGATGGATTTGTTGCGGAAGTACAGGCAGATATCGGTAGCAACCATAATGAGGTTGGGCCAATAGAACCAGAAGGCCAGGTTAAAGGTGCCGGTCATAAACTTGGCGATGAGGCCGCAGACGTAACCAAACTCGATGAAGATCATGAAGAGCAGGCTCTTGCCTTGGGTAGAGCGGGAGCGCACCGAACGGACGATGGACAGCGGCCACGAAATACCAAACGAAACGATCATAATGGTCTCAAAGATACTAGCCAATTCCATGTTAAACATTTCTCCTTCTATGCATTCAAATCAAGTGTAACGTGACAATCTCGAGAATTTCTTACTTCTTATGAGTGTAGCGAGGGAGCAATTTGGGGGAGACCATATCGGTTACAATACCGGCGTCAGCCATCTCCTTGGCAAACTTAGTGACATGATCCAGGGTAAGCTGACCCAGTTCCACATCCTTGGACTTGGCCGAAGCGTTGCGGCCAGCGTTACGGCCAAAGACGATGATGTCCAGCAAGGAGTTGCCCATGAGACGGTTGCGGCCATGGATTCCGCCGACGGCTTCACCGGCCACATACAGGTTTTCGATGTTGGTCATGCCCTCGGCAGTGATGTCCAAACCACCGTTCTGGTAGTGGAGGGTGGGGTAGACCAGGATGGGTTCCTTGCGGATATCGATGCCGTATTT